>JAZUJX010000057.1:0-46360 GCA_045642965.1 Synergistaceae bacterium
ATTTTTCTTTCACCGCCGGCATAGCCTACGGATATTGTATTCGCTTCCAAGGCTTCGGAGTTTGTGCCGAGTGCCACGGAATTGCTCGCGCCGATTGACGCGCCTTTTCCCAAAGCCACGGTATCGTCCATTACAAATAACGTCTGGTCGGTGGTGAAGCTTCCGCCGTTTGAGAAGGATATTTTGTCTGCGGTTAAGGTGCCGCCTTTGACAAAGCTTTTGCCGTCAGTAAATTCAACCTTGTCCGCCGTTACGCTGCCCTCTGTTACAGCGCTGCTGAGCTTCAGCGCGTTGCCCGTTACGCTTCCCGTTCCGCTGAGTTTGTCCGTTACGGTCAGGCTGCCAGTCAGGTTGTTTGCGTTCTGCAGGTTCAGGTTTCCAATCGTTATTGTTCCGCCTGCCGTTATTCCGTCAAGCGTCAGGGCGTTGCCCGTTATGCTTCCCGTTCCCGAAAGTGCTTCCGTTACGGTCAGGCTGCCCGTCAGACTGTTTGCTTTCAGCAGTTCCAGTTTTTCTGCCGTTATTGTCCCGTTTGCCTCTGCTCCGTCAAGCGTCAGGGCGTTGCCCGTTACGCTTCCCGTTCCCGAAAGTTCTTCCGTTACTGTCAGGCTGCCCGTCAGACTGTTTGCGTTCTGCAGTTTCAGTTTTTCCGCCGTTATTGTTCCGTCTGCCGTTACTCCGTCAAGCGTCAGGGCGCTGCCCGTTACGCTTCCCGTTCCCGAAAGTTCTTCCGTTACAGTCAGGCTGCCCGTCAGGCTGCTCGCATTCTGCAGTTTCAGTTTTTCTGCCGTTATTGTTCCGTCTGCCTCTGCCCCGTCAAGCGTCAGAGTATTGCCGGTTACGCTTCCCGTTCCGCCGAGCTTGTCCGTTATCGTAAAATCGTTCAGCAGCTTTGCTTCCGCGTTGTCAAGATGAAGCTCAGCCGCGCTTGCGCCCGCTTCGGCGGCTATGTTTGCCCCGCCCGCACCTACGTTTATTTTCGTGTCGTACGCGGCATTTTCAAAGCCGAGCTGGAAGCCGCCGCCGAGGTTGGCGGTAAGTCCCGCGTCTTTATACCCTGCCGCGAGCGTGCCGTAGTTCGTGTAGGTATTGTCCAGCGTAAAGCTGCCGGCGTTTTTCATGGCTGTTGCCGCGTCTTTATCTTCGTTGATTTTTTCCGCAAAGAGGTACAGATTGTACGTGCCGTTGGCAAGCTTTGAGGTGTCAACGATAAGATCTGTTTCCGCCGTGTTTGCCGAAAGCTTTGCGTAGTTGACGTAGGCTTCGCTGTCACCGCTGCCGGTTGAAACGAGAGCCGCAACGTGGTCATGAGCGGTTGTTGTTTCAAAGCCGCTGTAGTCAATTTCAAGCTGTTTGCCTGTTACAAGCGGTCTGGTGAGGTCTATAACATTGTCCGTTCCTATGCGGCTGTTAAGCGTTTCTGCAACGTCCGTTGTCGTTCCGCTTGCGGAAACAGAGCCGGGCGTCGTGAACGCCAGTGTTTCTTTTGTATATTTTGTAAGAGCTGTCGAGGGGTCTGTTTTGGGAAGCGAGAACCCTCCGCCTACCGTTACCGAATCCTTGCCGCCTTCGGCAGTTTTGAATAGAATCGTGTCAAAGATTGGGGATGCCAAATCGATTTGCAAAGCGGGACGCACACCCCGAATCTCACTGCTTGTGTTTTCCCCCTCAGTAAACATGTAGCCCAAGTCGCTGACGTAAGCAACCCAGTGATTTTTACCGGGCGTACGAAGCCACCAGCCCAACTTAGCCGCAAGTATATTTTTATGTGACCCGTCATGTCCATATCCCGCGTCTTGAACCGCCTGAGCTTCATCTACTGAAAGTATGTAGAGCAGGTCGTTATAGTCACTCATATTGGTAAAGCCCGGATTTTTCTGCCCTCCGTGTCTGTTATTCCCTGTTTCTGTCATGTTATGCTTTACTATGTAGTTCTTTCCCTCTGCGGTGCCGTTTGCTTCCGCCCACGTCACATCTACTCCGCTGTATTTTTTCATTTCTGCTTCGTAGCCGTTGACTGTTTTGCGGAGATCGGAGTATGAGTATAAATTGGAGTTCCACTCAACAGCCAGGTCCCTGAATTCATAATACTGTAATTTTCCGCTGCCGTTGGATTTTGCCAAGTCCATTACATTTGACGTAATTATGTAACCGTACGTTTTGTCTTTATTGTACAGCGTCCAGTTGTAACCGGCGAAGTTTGTGGTGTCGCCGACGTTCTGAAAGCTGTAGCCTTTGGCTATTCCATTTCCCGTTGCCGCCGCGAACGCCGGCGAAACCGTGGCGAAGATGAACGACAAGAGCATTAAGACTGCCGCAAGTTTTCTAAAATTGCCATGCATGATACATACCTCCCATAATTTTTGCCATACAGCATAATTATAGCGTTTCCATAGTGATTTGCAACGTTTTTCTTTGCGTTTTTTCTAAGCGTTTTTACTGATTTTTCAGTAAGTATTTTGGCTTACCCTGCGAAAATTTATACCACCCCCTACTTATTAAGGGGACTTTTCAAGGGGCAAAAAACAACCCTTGGGCAAAAAAAATTAATGAATAATGCAGAATGAATAATGAAGAATTTTAAAGGCGCACCTCGCACCTCGCACTTCGCACTTAGTTAGCTGTAAGCGTTAGAACCTTAGAACCGTCAAAATCTTCGTCTTTCTGCGGAAGTCCGAAGGACTTAGCGCAGAACCCAGCGTCTTTTTCGCTTCGCTCAAATTACGAATGACAAATTACAAATGACGAATGAAAAACCTTAAAACCTTAACGCTCGCTTCACTCGCGTAACGTCGCTGGATTCCGCGTCTCCGCGTTGCTCCATGCAGGAAGACAAACCTTTTTTGCTTACCGCTTAAAGCTTTTAGCTCATTCTTAATTATTCATTGTTCATTCTTAATTGCTCTTTTCTCAGTATTTGCAATACTTTATGGAATTTGCGCCAAAACGCCGCAAAAAAAATCCCGATTTTTTTTTCAGGACAGGGTTGTTTTTTGGGCTCTGAAACCTCCCCTTAATAGGTAGAGGGACATGACGATTTTTCGTCGGGCATGGCTTTTCTGAAACAGTTGTATGACCTGCCGAGGTCTGCATTTGCGGCTGTTTCTCGGCAGAGAAGCTGCGCTTTATACATCTCTCACGCATTACGTGATGCGGCTTTCAGCGTCGGTAAGTCCGCTGCCATTAAGGCTGCAGGGCTTAAGCACTTCGGTAACGTTCTCCGGCGGAGTTCGGGCTTAAGCTCTTATACGCGAGACCAATGCTGGCGTTAGGAAGGCAGGGAAAGCAAGAGCCCTGCAACTTCGGAGGAAAATGAACGGTGCTCCCAGTAAGAAGTAATCCGAAGTTTGATGAACGCTGAACGAAGAACGAAGAACGTTGGAACTATTGAAATGCGTACTAATGCTTTTCTAAATTGTTCTTCGTTCGTCGTTCTAAGTTCGTCGTTTGTTTTAACGTACATGCCCCTAAGGGGCTGTGTTTACCGTACCCAAAAGCAATTTTGGGCAAAATAAAAACAGCGCGGGATTTTTTCCAAGCCGTTTGTTGTTTATCGCACGAAATATGTATAATAGTGCCGTGCAGAAAATCAGACTTTATAAACTGCAGAACTTTTAAGGATTCAGGTGACTGAAATGCTGGAGACGGAGAATCGTTTTGAATGGATGGACCCGCTGCGAGTGCTTGCCGTTTTTGCGGTAATGCTTTTGCATATAGCGGCAAGAGACTGGCTTAAGCTTGACGTAACAGGCGCTGCGTGGCAGATATGCAACTTTTATAACAGCCTCGGACGCTGGGCGGTGCCTTGTTTTGTAATGATAAGCGGGGCAATTTTTCTCTCCCGACCGCTTGACCTCAAAAAACTTTATTCAAAAAATCTTCTGCGCATAGCAACAGCTTTTCTGTTCTGGTCGCTGTACTACGCGTATTTCGGAATTTCGCAGAGCAAACCGGTGATTGAAAGAATTATAACAGGCGCCACACATCTCTGGTACTGTTACGCAATAGCCGGCGTTTATATTCTTATGCCGCTGCTGAAAAGAATTTCGGAGGACACAAGGCTTACGGATTATTATCTGAAAATCGCGTTTGTTTTCAAATTCCTGCTGACAACTTTTGCTTTTTTGCTTGAACTTTTCGACTGCACAAAAGCAGCCGCTAACGGCATTCAGGCTGCCTCCGGTCATTTTTACACAGGCGCGCCGTTCGCTTTTACGTTTTATTTTCTGCTTGGTTACAGGCTTGCACATACTGATTTGTCAAAGAAAACTCGCAGACTCATTTATCTTGCCGGAATTATCGGAGTTTTTTCCACGATTTTCTTAACCTCATACGCAAGCGTATCCGCGGGCAAGGGAATCGTTTCGTTCTACCGCAACTTTACTCTCAATACTCTTTTTGCCGCAGCTGCTCTTTTTGTTTTCGCCAAATATAATCTGAAATCAGGTAAATTTATCCGTAAATTGTCCGACTGCACTTTCGGCGCATATCTTGTTCATGCGGCTTTTGACATTTGGTTTCAGCGCATGGGGATAGTCGCGGACAGCTGCCCGCTGCTTCTGATTCCGGCAATCGCGCTTGCCGTTTTTGTCTGTTCTTTTGCAGCTTCGGCACTGCTTAACCGGATACCGTACGTGAAGAAATATATAGTGTAGCAGTTAGAGAAAACAATTACGAAAAAAATCAATTACCAATTGAAGGTGTTGGAAGTTAGAAGCGTAAGGCCGCTAAAAAATCCTGTTTTTCTTCGGAAATCCGTTAGGATTTAGCGCGATCCAGTATCTTTTCTCTTTCCAAAAAATCCTATTAACCCCACTGGGTTCCGAATCAAGTTCGGAACGACATTTTTATTGTTTCTTCAAGGTCTTATCTTTTCAAGCCTTTCGCTAACAGCCATCAGCCGACAGCTGCCCGCTGCTTTTCTATCTTTTCAAGGTTTTTGCTTACAGCGCTCTTTTCAGAATTTCGCGGTCAAGCTTTCCCATGTCCGCGGCAAGCCATATAAGTTCGTGCTGCGTGCAGAATATTTTGGAGGCAGTGCTTATGAAGCCGCCGAGTATCATAAACATTACAAAAAAGCTTGCCGCGCTGTCGGGAAATCCTATCTGGGCGCTGAAAATCGCACAGGTGGCAAGACGCCCCCCGACGACGGGAGGAGAAGCCAAGGCTATTGCATAGGCGATAATATGCATTGTCACAACCCATTGCAGCGTTACCGGTATGCCGAAGCTTTTTGCCAGAATAAACGCCAGCGCCGAATACTGGCAGGCGGGGGCAAATCTGAAAACAACGTTGCCAAGAGCCACTCCGAAATTTGACAGGTTTTTGTCTATTCCGAGTTTGCTGCTGCACACTTCAATGCTCGGCATTGTGGCAATAAACGAAGAATCAGTTGTAAATGCGATGAGCGCCGGTTCAGCCTGTTTTTTCGCGATAAGAACGGGAGAGACTTTAAATCTGCACGAAGTTGCAAGCAGACAGACGAGCATCGCCAAAAGGCACGGCAGAAAAACAAGCGGCAGCACTATGCAAAAACTTCCTGTCTGTTCCATTCCTTTGGTCAGGGTCATTTTGTAGACGCTCAGGAAGATAAATAAATTTATCAGGCTTTTGCCCAAACAGTCCATAATAAACTGCGCCACGTCAGACAGCTGCAAAAACAGCTCCGTAACCGTCCCGATTTTCCTGCCGAGAACAAGCATACAAAGACCGCTCACAACGCCGAGAAACAGCACCTGAAGCGTATTGCCTTCCAAAAACGGCGTTATTACGTTGTTCGGAACTATTCCGAGAAAAAGCTCCGTTACGTAATGAAAATCAAGGCTTCCGTATCCGCCGGTCATGACGTTAAACAGCGGACAAAGCGCCAGGACAAAGAGCAGCAGGAAAAGATAGCTGTGGCAGAGCAGTCTTGAAAGCAGTTTTTTTCCTACTTTTTCAAGCGCAGCCAAATCTCCGACGTTGTATATGCTGCACGCTACTATCAGGAAAATCAAAGGGGACGCAATGCAGTTTATTGCCCGCATGAAGGTTTTAAACAGCGGAACGACAACGGAATTGTCAATGAAATTCTGGACGGGAACAGGCAGAAATCTTGACAGGAATGCACAGCACAAAGCAGCGGCGGCTGATAAAAACATTTTTGCAGCACCGGACACTTTGTGTTTTTTCTTTGCCGTTACAGTTATGCAGTTTTCCCCGCCGCTCCATTTCCATACAGGGACAGCGTCCTGTGCCGTCAGCAGCCTGCTGAGTCCTGATAAGGCATTCTCTGTCTCCTGCAGCGGGTTAAAGCTTGCGCAGCGGAAATACAGGGATGCTTTTACCCTGCCGAAATGCCTTGCTGTGCTGTATGCAAATTCTATTTCACCGCCGAAGCGTTTCAGGTAGCTGCGCATTATGCTTTCCGCAGTATCCTGCCAGGCGGCAGCAGTTTTCTGTTTGAAGCCGAGTGCGGTCAAATCGTCGTAAAGCTGTCCGCACACCGCGGCAATATTTTCGTTCGTAAGCTTCCTGTATTCCATAAATTATCCACCCCGTACACAGCATTTTGCAGCAGATGCGAGGAACGAACTGCTTTTCTGCAGAATTTACGCCCGGTTAATTATACATTAAAAACGGCGGGATTTATCCCGCCGTTAATTTTTCGCATACTGCCTATTTCGTTTTGACCTTCATTTCCTCCGCAAGCTGCCTGACGAGCTCTTTTTGTTTTGAGGTCGGGTTTTTCGGAACCGTGACCTTTACGAGCACGTTCATATTGCCGTTTCCGCCGCTTCTTGAGCGAAGCTTCGGCATTCCGCGCCCTTTTATGCGCAACTTGGTGTTAGGCTGGGTACCTGACGGCACGTCGAGCACTTCCTGCCCGTCAAAGGTGTCGATTTTAACCTCGCAGCCGAGAACCGCCTGCGGATAGGTTATTTCAACCGTTGTGTAAAGGTCGTCGTCTTTTCTTACGAAACGATTGTCGGAACGCACTTCAATAACTATGAAAAGGTCTCCCGAAGGTCCGCCGTTGACACCTGCTCCGCCCTGTCCCGAAACGCGGAGCCTTATGCCCGTGTCAACGCCTGCCGGAATGTTGACGTCAACGCTATGCTGTTTGCGAACGCGTCCCGTGCCTCTGCATTCGCGGCACGGCGAAACGATTTTCTTTCCGCGTCCGCGGCATTCGTAGCACTCGTGCTCCTGAACCATCTGCCCGAAAGGCGTCTGTATCGTCTGACGAATTTTGCCTCTTCCGCCGCAGGTCGGACAGGTCTCGATTTTTGAGCCCGGTTCCGCTCCGTTTCCGCGGCAGTGGTCGCACGTGTCGTAGCGCGGAATGCTGACTGTCTTTTTGACGCCGCGGTAGGCTTCTTCAAGCGAAATCTGAAGTCCGTATTCAAGATCCTCGCCGCGCCTCGGCGCGTTCGGGTCGCGTCTGCGGTTTCCGCCGCCGAAGCCTCCGCCGAAAATGTCTCCGAAAATGTCCCCTATGTCGCCGAAACCTTCAAAGCCCTGTCCGCCGAATCCGCCGAAGCCCTGTCCGCCGCCGGGCATGTCGCCGACGTAGCCGAACTGGTCATACTGCGCACGCTTCTGCGGATCGCTCAGAACCTCGTTTGCTTCGTTGATTTCCTTAAACTTTTCCGCTGCCTCGGCGTTGCCGGGGTTTGCATCGGGATGATATTTCCTCGTCAGCTTGCGGTACGCCTTTTTTATTTCCTCGGCAGAGGCAGAACGTTCTACGCCGAGAACTTCGTAATAATCTCTTTTTCCTGCCATTCCGCCCCGCCTCCTCTGCTATTTGTTGTCTTCCGCGTGGAACTCGGCATCAACCGTATTGTCGTCCGCCGGCTGCGCCGCACCGTCCTGTGCCTGTGCTCCCTGTGCCTGTGCGGCTGCCGCGGCTTCCTGTGCCTTTTTGTAGGCTTTTTCCGCGATCGGGTGCATTGCAGTCATAAGCTCGTCTGCCGCTTTTTTGATTGCTTCCGTGTCGTCGCCTGAAAGCAGGTCGCGGACTGCTTTTATTTTTTCTTCAACAGCCTTCTTTTCGTCTTCCGTAGCGCTGTCGCCAAGCTCTTTAAGCGACTTTTCGGCGTTGTAGGCAAGGCTGTCGGCATTGTTGCGCGTGTCGATGAGCTCTTTTTTCTTCTTGTCTTCGGCTTCGTTCATTTCGGCGTCCTTGCGCATCTTTTCAATTTCCTCGTCTGAAAGCTTTGAGGACTGGATCGTGATGTGCTGTTCCTTGTTCGTTGCCTTGTCCTTCGCCGTAACGTTGACTATGCCGTTGGCATCAATGTCGAAGGTTACTTCAATCTGCGGAATTCCGCGCGGCGCCGGTGCAATGCCGTCAAGGTTGAAGCGTCCGAGCGTAACGTTGTCCGCCGCCATTGAGCGCTCGCCCTGAAGCACGTGGATTTCGACTGCCGGCTGGTTGTCCTGTGCCGTTGAGAACACCTGGCTCTTTGAAACAGGAATTGCCGTGTTTTTGTCGATAAGCTTCGTGAAGACACCGCCGAGCGTTTCAAGTCCGAGTGAAAGCGGCGTAACGTCAACAAGGACTATGCCCTTTGTTTCGCCTGTGATGATTGCGCCCTGCAAAGCAGCGCCTACTGCCACACATTCGTCGGGGTTGACACCCTTTGTCGGTTCCTTGCCCATGATTTCCTTAACCTTGCGCTGAACCATCGGCATACGGCTTGAACCGCCGACAAGAAGAATCTTGTCAATGTCACCGGCCTGGAGATTTGCGTCCTTAAGAGCCGTGCGGACAGGAATTTCAGTCTTGTCAAGAAGCGCTGCCGTAAGCTCTTCAAATTTTGCTCTCGTAAGCTTCATTTCAAGATGTTTCGGACCGTTTGCATCCGCCGTGATGAACGGAAGCGAAATTGAGGTCTCTGTCATTGAAGAAAGCTCAATTTTTGCCTTTTCTGCGGCTTCGCGGAGTCTCTGCGCCGCCATTTTGTCATTGCGGAGGTCAACGCCGTCGGATTTCTTGAATTCTTCCGCCATCCAGTTGACAACCGCTGCGTCCCAGTCGTCTCCGCCAAGGCGGTTGTTTCCGTTTGTTGAAAGAACCTCGAAAACTCCGTCGCCGACATCAAGGATTGAAACGTCAAACGTACCGCCGCCGAGGTCGTAGACCATAATTTTGTGGTCGCCTTCTTTGTCCACACCGTAGGCAAGACAGGCAGCCGTGGGTTCGTTGATAACGCGCTGCACTTCAAGACCGGCGATTGTACCTGCGTCTTTCGTTGCCTGACGCTGTGCGTCCGTGAAGTATGCCGGGCAGGTGATGACTGCTTTCGTAATCTTTGTTCCGAGATATTCTTCCGCGTCGTTTTTCAGTTTCTGAAGAATCATTGCCGAAATCTGCTGCGGATTGTATTTCTGTCCGTCGATTTCAACCTTGTAATCCGTACCCATTTCGCGTTTGATTGAAATAACGGTGCGGTCGGGGTTGACTATTGCCTGACGTTTTGCAAGCTGTCCGACAAGCTTCTCTCCTTCTTTTGTGAAAGCAACGACAGACGGTGTCGTTCTGCTTCCCTCAGGATTGGGAATAACCGTAACGTTGTCCCCTTCCTTTACTGCTACGCAGCTGTTTGTGGTACCGAGGTCGATTCCAATGATTTTTTCCATTGTAAAACACTTCCCTTTCTATGATAAATATAATAAATTGCTGTATGCTGCAGGCTTTAAAACATTACATGCCTTTGCCTTTATTTCAAATGTCAGAACTTGTTCTGACATCACAATTGGTAATTGTTATTCAAACTTCCCCACCTTCACCTGTGCTGCTCTGAGCACCCGTCCGGCAAGCGTGTACCCCTTTCTGAAAACCGCAAGAATGTCGCCGTCTTCCGCTTCGTCCTTAACTGCTTCCATCATCACCGCTTCGTGCAGTGACGGGTCAAATTTTCCTTCCGCCTTTATCTCTTCCAGCCCCAGGTTGCCGAGAACCTCGAAGAACTGTTTTATAACCATCGAAACCCCTTTGGCGAAATTGTCTTCTTTATCAGGAAGCGATTCAAAGACCCGCTCAAGATTTTCGTAGACCGGAAGCAGTCCGCTGACGGAACGCTCCGCCGCGAACTTCATGTCGCGCTCCCTGTCGCGTTCCACGCGCGTGCGGAAATTGTAATAATCCGCTCTTGCCCTTGCCGCTTCCTCTGTCAGCTCTTTGATTTTCTCGTCTTTTTCGGCAAGCTCCGCTTTCAGCTTGTCAGTTTCTGAAAGCTCCGTGACTTCTGCCGGCTGCGCGGAAGCGTCATTTTCCTGATTTTTCAGCTCTTCTTCTTTATTCTTTTTCATCATTCAGCCTCCTCCGCAAGACTCTGCAAAACGCTGTCTATCGTTGAAATTGCTCTTTCGTAATCCATTCTTTCCGGCCCTATGACACCGACCGTTGCCCTCTGGTTTCCGGCAGTCGCCGTCGCCGTTATAACCGCCGTATGCCTCAGCTCGGGGTGTACATTCTCCTCGCCGATAATGACGTTCAGTCCGTCCTCCGTGACGTTCTCAAGCAGCTCCGACATATTTTTTTCTTCCTCTATAAAGGAATAGAGCGCCTGAATTCTGCCGAGGTCCTGAAAATCGGGAAGGTCAAACAGCCTGCGTTTGGAACCCGTAAAAACCTTTACGCTCCGTCTGCCCTCAAGCAGCTGTTCAATCTCGCCAAGCGCCTGTTCGTAAGCCTCGCGGTAATCACGCAGCTCGTCGCTCATGTAGCTGCTCAGCACTTCCTTAACCTCAGTCCAGCTTCTGCCAGACAGCCTGTTGACGTAACGCGCAAGTTCTTCAAGCGTCTCCTGCGAAATATCCCACGGCATATTCAAAAGTTTTTTGTGAACTATGCCGCCGTCAAGAACCACTAAAAGCAAAACGTTTCTCTCGCTCAATCTCACGAAATCCACGTGGCGGAAGCACTTTGTATCAAGAGGGGTCAGAGCCGCTATACCGACGTAGTTTGAAACCTTGCTCAGAAGCTCGCTCGACGTTGCAAGAGCACCTTCTATGCCCTGCCTGCTGTCGCTCAGCTGGTGCGCCATCCACTCGTTCGTGCGGCGGTTCCTCGCCCTCCGCAAAACGGCGTCCGCATAGACCCTGTAACCGAGCGTTGTCGGAATGCGGCCGGAAGATGTGTGCGTATGCTTCAAAAAGCCCATATCCTCCAAATCCGCCATCTCATTTCTGATTGTTGCCGAGCTGCGGCCGGTCAGATAATTTTTGGAAACCGTGCGCGAACCTACGCTCATACCGCTGCGGATATATTCGTACACTACTGAAAGCACCACTTCCAGCTGTCTTTCCGTTAACACAACCGCACCCCCCCTTTTTCCTGTTAGCACTCTTAACAAATGAGTGCTAATTCAATTTCTGCAAATAAGAATAACAGGCAAAGTTCAGTTTGTCAATACAGGTCAAATAAGTATTTTTACCTATTTAGTGAAAGAAATGTGAAACAGGGGGGGAAGAATCTGCGGGAGATAAATTACCAATTAAATACAGCGGCCCGAATTCCCGAGCCGCTGTTCATATTACGCTGATAAACTATTTTTTAATCAGTTTTTAGGGCAACATGTAACCGTTGGAGCTAATATCTTTCGTCAAACACTCTCTGTGTTTTCTTTTCGCTGCGCGGGAGCGTTCCCATTGACACTATCTGCGGTTCGACGATTATTCCGAGCACCGCTTTGCAGAGACGGACGACCTGTTCTTCCAGCTGCCTTGAGTTCTGTTCCTCTTTCATTTCAGCCTGAACTATCATTTTGTCGCGCAGCTCAATATTTTTGAGTATTATCCTGTATTCGCTGCCAAGTCCCGGTATCTGTTTCAGCACGTTTTCAACCTGCGCCGGGAAGATGTTGGTTCCCTTGATTTTGAACATGTCGTCGCTTCTGCCTTTTATTCTGTCTATTCTCGGATAGGGCAGTCCGCATTTGCATTTGCCGGGTATAAAGCGCGTGAGGTCATGCGTGCGGTAGCGTATCAGCGGCTGCGCTTCGCGTCTGAAGGTTGTGCAGACAAGCTCTCCTTCTTCGCCTTCCGGCAGTACTTTGCCCGTTTTCGGGTCTATTATTTCAAAATAGACGTAGTCGTCAAACACGTGCATTCCGCAGTGTTCTCCGCAGTCTATGCCTATGCCCGGCCCGTAGATTTCGGTGAGTCCGTATATGTCGTAAAATTCTATGCCGAGCGATTCGTAGATGCGTTCGCGGATTTTGTCGCCCCAGCGTTCGGAGCCAAATATTCCTTTTTTGAGGCTGATTTTACTGCGGAGACTGCGTTTGTCAACTTCTTCCGCAAGCACCAAAGCATAGGACGAGGTGCAGCAGATTACCGTTGTGCCGAGGTCCTGCATAAACTGAAGCTGTTTTTCGGTCTGTCCGGCGCCAATGGGTATGGAGAGCGCCCCGCGGTGTTCCGCTCCGTTAAGGAAGCCGAGCCCTGCCGTCCAGAGCCCGAAGCCCGGAGTTATCTGCACGACGTCGTGCTTTGTGATTCCGGCTATTTCGTAGCAGCGGCTGAACATCTGCGCCCAGTCTTCGATGTCCTGTCTTGTGTAGGGCATTATTATCGGCATGCCCGTAGTTCCTGACGAGGAGTGCACACGCACCACGTCGTCAAACGGCACTGCACAGGCTTTGAGCGGGTATGCGTCGCGCAGGTCGTTTTTGTCGGTGAACGGAAGACATTCAAAGTCTTCTTTCGTTTTCATTTTGTCGATGTCTATGCCTTCAAAAATCCGTCTGTACATCGGGCTGTTTTTCTGTACCCGTTTTGGGGCTTCGAGACACTGAATAATCGTATTTTCCATAACAATTTTTCCTCCCGGCTGTTCTTGTCTAAACTAAACTGTTCTCGTCTCCTGTAACCTGCACCTGATAATTATTTATTACGTGCTGAGTGCCAGGTGCTGAGTACGCTTCTAATGGTTTCTTTTATCCACGCCATCGAAGTCCTTCTTCAAGCCCGAGGTCAAAGGCTTTTTCGTTCACTGCAAGCGTTTTCTCTTTGACTGATTTGCGTAGCGCGGTGCGGATTTCGTCTTCACCGAACGGAAGAAGTCCGGCGCCCGACGCCGCCCCGAGCATTACCACGTTGAGCGAGCGCGCGTTTCCTGCTTTCAGCGCAAGCGGTGTGCCTTCAATAAGCAGTACGCCTGGGACGCGCTTTTTCAGCAGTTCAAGATATTCGTCTTCAAGATATACGCCTTTTTTGAGCGCGACGTTTGTCGGGACTATTTTTTCTGCGTTGACAATTGCTTTTGCTTCCGGCGCGAGTTTTCCGAGTATGCGGGCTGCTTCGGAGAGTTCAAAACCGATCAGAAGGTCTGCGCAGCCTTGCGGTATAACCGGCGACAGTTCTTTCGCGTCCATGCGCACGTGGCTTGATACCGAGCCTCCGCGCTGCGCCATGCCTATCGTTTCAGAGGTGCGGACAAAAAGTCCGCGTTCAATTGCGGCTGTTGAGAGTATTTTTGAAGCAAGCAGAGTTCCCTGTCCGCCTACCCCGACTATTATTATGCTTTTCATCAGCGTGAAACCTCCTTTATCGCGCCGACAGGGCAGATTCCGGCGCAGAGCCCGCAGCTTGTGCAGAGCGCTTCGTTGATTACGGCTTTGCCGTTTTCGTCAGGCGTCATTGCGGGACAGCCTATTTCTTTTATGCATTTGAGACAGCCTATGCAGGCGTCGTTTACGCGGTGCGTGCTGACAGGTTTCGGCGCTTTGAATACGCACGGGGCTTCTGTTATGACTGCCGCCGGACCGTCAAAGTTTTTCGCTCCGCGGATTGCCTCGACCGTCGCTTCAAAGTCAAACGGATTGACTTTTTTGACGTATTCCATTCCGCAGGCACGGAGCAGCATCTCAATGTCAAGCGCTTTCGTGGGCTCGCCCATTGCAGTGAGGCCCGTACCGGGGTGCGGCTGGTGTCCGGTCATAGCCGTTGTGCGGTTGTCAAGCACGACAAGCGTAATTTTTGTTTTCTGATATACGGCGTTGATTATTCCGGTTATGCCTGAGGCAAAGAAGGATGAGTCGCCAATGAAGGATATCGTTTTTATTCCTTCTTCGGCAAGCTGCAGTCCCTGCGCGATTGTTATGCCAGCTCCCATGCAGAGGCAGGTGTCTGTCGCGTTGAGCGGAGCAGCGTTGCCGAGTGTGTAGCAGCCTATGTCTCCGCAGTACACCACTTTTTTCTCGTCTTTCATTGCGACTTTCGCCGCGTAGAAGGAGGCACGGTGCGGGCAGCCCGGACAGAGCACGGGCGGACGCACGGGGAATTGCGGAGTTTCGGCAGGAGTTTCGGGCTGTTCTTCAATTCCGAGATATTTGAATATCGCGCGTTTTACGATTTCACAGCTGAATTCGCCGTTGCACGGCGTGTGTCCCGTGCGTTTGCCGAATATTTTAACGCGTCCCTGGTTTATAAGGAGCAGTCCTTCTTCAACTACCGGGTCAAGCTCTTCTATTACAAGTACGGAGTCAACCTTTGAAAAGAATTCTTCCGCTTTTTTCTCCGGCAACGGATAGGGCGTGCCGACTTTGAAGAGTGTTACGTCAAGCCCGTATTCTTTTATGACTTCTTTAGCGTAGAGGTAGGATACGCCCGATACGGCTATACCTTTTCTGCTGTTTCCCTCTATCGTGTTGAAGCGGCTTTCGCTGAATTTGTCGGAGAGCTGTTTCTGTTTTATTTCAAGTTCGCCGTGCTTTCTGTAGGAGAGCGCCGGGAAGATGCACCATTCCGGGCGTTTTTCAAAGCAGGGCGCTTCTTTCGCCGTTTCGCGCGCATCGGGAATGTCAATGCTCGCGCTTGCGTGGCAGACGCGCGTCGTAGGGCGCACAAATACCGGCAGCGCAAATTCTTCCGAGAGCGTGAAGGCTTCTTTTGTCATTTCGTAGGCTTCCTCAGGCGAGGCAGGGTCGTAGACGGGAAGGTTTGCGTTTTTGGCAAAGCCGCGCGTGTCCTGCTCTGTCTGAGACGACCACGGACCCGGGTCGTCCGCAACAAGCATTACAAGTCCGCCTTTTACGCCGATGTACGCAAGGCTCATAAGCGGGTCTGCCGCAACGTTGAGCCCGACCTGCTTCATCGTAACAAGCGAACGCGCTCCGGCGTAGCAGGCGCCCGCGGCGATTTCCATTGCCGCTTTTTCGTTGACCGACCACTGAACGTTAATGTCAGGTTTCTTCTGCCGGAGAATTGTTTCAATTACCTCCGTGGAAGGCGTGCCGGGATATCCGGCAACGATTTTAACGCCGGCGTTTACGGCGCCGAGAGCTATTGCCTCGTTTCCCATGTAAAGCTTGTCCGTCATAAATTTTCCTCCGTTCCGCAACAAAAAACCCTGTCCGAGGACAGGGCGAAACAAGCGTTGTATTCTGCGCTCTTCTCTGCTGCCCTGTCTGATCTTGTCTCGTTTGGAGAAGGCTCTCCTTCCCCCTACGCAAGTTTATAACATAAAAATTGGAATAAAGCAACAGAAAAGCAATGACCAATTACGAATTACCCTTGCTCCGCAAACCTTTATTAATAAAGCGTAAGGGCAGAAACTTATGCCACTTACGCTTCCAATTTTTCGTCCGCTTTTGCCTTTGGTTTTGCTTACGGCATACAGCTTGCAGCTTATAGCTTTATTACGCTTTTCTTACCATATCGCGCGTGATTTCGGCAAGGCTGCGCGCTCCGCACATTTCCATCGTGTCTTTAAGTTCGGCTGCGATTTTGTCAATGTAGATTTTTATGCCTTCCGCGTCTGCGCCGAAGCAGGCATTGACAAACGGGCGGCAGATAATTACCGCGTCCGCGCCGAGAGCAAGTGCACGGAATACGTCAAGTCCGCTTCTTATTCCGCCGTCGACAAAGATTTTCATTTCGCCTTTCACAGCGTCGGCAATTTCTTCAAGCACTTCCGCCGTTGACGGCACTCCGTCCAGAACTCGTCCGCCGTGGTTTGAAACAACGATACCCTGTGCTCCGGCTTCTTTTGCTTTCAGTGCACCTTTGACAGTCATAATTCCTTTTACAATGAACGGAACTCCTGCAAGATCAATAATTTCTTTGAGTTCTTCAAGGCTTTTTGAGCCTGCAGGGGGGGTCTGTCCTTTCAGGAACGGCAGACCTGCTCCGTCTATGTCCATTGCCATCGCAAAGCAGCCGCATTTACGGATAAGGTCAAGCTTGCCCTTGATTACGTCTATTCCCCACGGCTTCATTGTGGGAACGCCGATTCCGCCGTTGTCTTTTATAATGCGCGTACCGTTTTCCATTACGCTTGCAACCACGCCGTCTCCGGTAAATGCGGCTATGCCGTCTTCGGCACAGCTCTTTACGAGAACCTCGTAGTAGCTTACGTCATCGTATTTCGGCGCGTAATGCACCTGTACAAGTCCGACGGGGCCGGCAAAAACAGGCAGCGCAAATTTCTTTCCAAACAATTCGATTGACGTGTCGCGCTCACCGCCCTGGCATATCGTATCCATGTTGAGCAGTACTTCGCGCCATTTGTCGTAGTTTCTCACGGAAACCGTTCCGCTTCCCTTTGCTCCTGGTCCAGGTACAAGATTTCCACAGGCTTTTCCGTTGCATACCGGGCAGCCTTTGCATTTGCCAAGCTCGGGTCTTGCCTTCTCAAGAACTTCTTTATAATCCATACCAAACAACCTCCTTCTGCTGATATCGCAATTATACTTTCATGTGCCGTTTTGTACAATAAAAAAACAGGGATTTTTCCCTGTTTTTTCAGCACCGCTAACTTTTACAGACCATGCAGACAGGTTACAGACCGAGTTTTTCCCCGTTAGTCCTGATTTTCGTCATAGTGTTCTGAACACGCATATAATAACGGTTAGAATGTCCTCCGAGGTAGCGCATCAGTCCTTTGTAAACGGATCCGCTCGAGGACAGGTATCCTTTGAGAACAAATACTCCGGCATGTATGCCGCGTTCCGGATCAAACATATGTTCCTTTTCCGTTGCTATGTTGTGTCTTCCGAGAGCTGCCTTGTGAATGCGGTATATGACCTGCATCACTCCAAGAGCTCCGTATCTGCTTTTGCAGTTCGGATCATAATCGCTCTCAGCTTTAGCAACAGCAGCTACCAACTCCGGAGAAAGGCTGTACTGCACTGCATAAAAATATATTGCGCAAGCCTCGCGCCATATGTTTTCACTGGACAGACTTCCGTTGCACCTGCGTATGTATGCAGCAATACGGGCTATGCGGCGCTGCTGGTCGTCAGGAAGCTCTGAAAGTTTTTTCAGCGCAGTATTTTCCCTTTTGTCAATCCAGGTATTAAGATGCTCAGGCGTAAGTTTCATGTACTTCAGCGCTTTGAGTACAGAATCGGAATACACAGCCTGCTGTTCTTCTTCTGTTTCCGTGTATTCATACTGCTCAAACCTCAGTTTTCTGCCTGACCTGATCAGTATCGGAGGTCTGTATTCACGTGCCAGCTCAGGCTTTGTCGAAGGGAAAGGATCCCTGTCATAATATGCGCTTTGCTGATCGTATGCCTCTGCCGGACAGGCTTCAAATACTGCGGCTCCCAAACATACCACTGAAAACAGAAACGCTGTCAGCAGCATGATGGCAAGGCTGCATCTTTTTTTATTCATTTCCATAATGTATCCTCCAAACTGTCACACCGGCACGTCTGCAGAAGTTTTTAAAGCACCGGTGCACAATAACTATTATATATAATAACGGATAAGAATTAGTTGTGTCAACCTTTGGGACAAAAAACCGGATTTTTAAACTTATTTTTATAGGAATATTTAATACTGTAAATTCTTGCGGCGTTGAATTTGTGTTTTGTTTGCTTTCAGAAATGACGGCTTAGTCTTACGGAAATCTGTCCGGCTCCGTTTTCGCTTCAAGATAAATAGGCTATAATTGTACAAATTTGTCAGGGAAGTGATTGCCTTGCCTTTGTGGGGCTTTGTACTGGCACTTTTCTGCGCCGCGTCGTGGGCTGTCTCGCCCATTGCGTCAGACCGGGGCACTGAGCTTGGAAAGTGCACTTCAAACGAAATAAATCCTGTGCGTTCGTGGTCGTTTTTCCTGACTGCGCTCATCTGCGTACTAATCACAGAGCACGGACGCATACCGGCAGTCCGCTCTGCCGAAATTCATCTGCTGTTTTTTGCCGGCATTATACTGAACTATATTATGGGAGACGTATTTTATTACGTCGCCATACGCCTTCTCGGTGTCAGTATAGCTATTCCCATAGCCAACGCTTATCCCGTGTTTATTGTCTTTTTTGCAGCTCCGGTGCTGAATGAAAGAATCAGTCCCCTGCAGATGGCAGCAGTTTTTATAGTTGTTTCCGGCATAGCGCTGCTCAAAACCGGCGGACAGCACAGCCAGTCATTCAAAAAGACAAACAGACAGTGGGCGATTGGTCTGCTGCTTACGGTTAGTGCCGGACTGTGCTGGGCAGGCAGTTCGGTTACAACAAAGCTTATTCTTCAAAAGACGGGCATGGGAGCGGCAGTTTTTTCTTTTTACAGGGCGCTCTGGCTTATTCCGACAGCTTGGGCTGTCCATAAACTGACAGAGTATCTTTTTCCCGGCAGCACCGTACCGGTTTCTTCAATACCACTCAAGGCAAAAGCCTGTTACTGGCTCTCAGGAATTATCGGCCTCGGACTGGGTTACATGGTGTACGCATACTGCGTGAAGACACTTCCGGTAGCTCTCGTTACCCCCATAACCGCCACCAGTCCTTTAATGGCAGCCCTTTATGCGCATTTTGTGATGAAGCAGAAGCTCTCGGCTATGCAGTGGGCAGGCGTTGCAATGATAATTTCCGGCTCGGTTATGGTAGGAATTTAATCAGGCTATCTTTTATCCAATATTACATTTTACACAATTTATATATCTTTTCCAAAGCTGTTCCAGCTATTTACAAGCTCTTCCGCCGCTGCGTACGGATTCTCCGCGCCGCATACGGCAGATACCACAAAATAGCCCGACAGTGCTGTTTTTGCGAGCAGCGGAAGGTCTTCCTTCTTTACGCCGCCGCCGATTACAACCGGCAGCGGGGATTTCTCAGCAAACTCATTTATTTCCTCAAGTGTCGGGATAATCGTTCTGTTTTCATTATTTTTGGCAAGATCTTTTTTTGTTTCCGTTTCGTGCAGCGGCGCAAGTCCCAAATAATCAACACAGGACAGGTCTGCATTTTCAAAATACGCGTTAAGCCTTTCCTGCGGTGCGGAAAGTCCTATAACAGCGTCCGTGCCGAGCATTTTCCTGCATTCGTCAGGCGGAGTGTCGCTCTGCCCTACGTGGACACCGTCAATTTTAATCCCGGACGTTCTGGCTTTCAGAACAATGTCCGCCCTGTCATTAATGAGAAAAGTAACTTCATTCTGTCTGCCGGATTCCGCGATAATTCTCGCCGTTTCATCGGCAAGTCTGAGAAGCTCATCGTACGAAGCGGTTTTGGAGCGCAGCTGTATGCAGGTAAAACCCGCACGGAGAGCCGCGGCAACAACTTCGCCGTAGGGTTTGAACGTGCAGTTTTCGGGGCCTGCGACAAGATAATTAGAAAGATTAATTTTTTTCATCGGCATTCGGCAATTTCAAAAGGATTGTATGCAATTTTTTCTGCTGTCATATTGTACAGTTCGTCCAAAAATACCTGACGGAAGCTTCCGGTTCCGCTGCATTTTTTTTCAGCACTCCGTCCCGCATGGTTGAAAGCGTTAACTGCGCAGAGCGCGGCTGTAAACGGTTCCGCAAGCGCAAGACAGAACGCGGCAATGCCTCCGAGCGCACAGCCGTAGCCCGTTCCGCGTTCCATCAGCGGCGAACCGCCGTAAGAAACCGCCGCAAATTTTCCGTCCGTAACGTAGTCGGTGCTTCCTGAAACAGCAACCGCCCCACCTGTATATTCGGCAAGAAGCACGGCAGCTTCAGCGGCGTCTTCGGTTTTGGCGGATGAATCTACCCTCCCGCTTAAAAGAGAGCCCTCCTGAAGCTCCCAAATACGCGCCAGGTTTATTATTTCCGACGCGTTGCCGCGTATGACAGAAGGCTTGTATTTCTTCAATTCAAGCAGCAGCTTTGTTCTCGTTTCTCCCAAACCTGCCGCCACCGGGTCGAGCACCCACGGCTTTTCAAGCGCCCAAAGTTTTTCTGCAGCGTTTGGAACAGTTTGTTCATACACCGGCAGAATTGTTCCAAGATTAACGTAAAAAGCGGAACATTTTGCGGCAGCCTCACACGCCTCGTCAGGAAGACTTACCATTGCTGCCGAGCAGCCGGCTGCAAGCTGACAGTCGGCGACAAAACCGGCAGTCACATAATTGGTGACAGACGGCACAAACGGGCGCTCTTTCCACTTTGCGCTCATGGCAGAAAAAATTCTCCGCTCCAATTCAGTTTTGTTCACAATATCATCTCCAAAACAAAAAGCCGCCTCGCGGCAGACTTTCTTTTGCTCCCTGCGCAGGTATTAACCTACAGGTTCAAAGGGTAGGCGTCTGCCTTCTCAACCGTGCCCGTGCACGGTACCCCTGCATCGTTATTTATCAGCGGATACTATACAATTCTGTCAGCGTTCTGTCAAAAGCATTTTATATACGGAATAATTTTCAAAAACGCAGCGTACAAATTCCCTTGTTTCGGCATAAGGTATTTCTTCAAGCCAGAATTTTCCGCTTCCGAATTTTTTATGCCAGCTGCTGACCTTTGCCGGACCTGCATTATAGGCGGCAAGCGCGGAAATCACGCTGCCGTCGTACCGTTTGAGCAGGGCTTTCAGCTGCAGGGCGCCAAGCAGAATATTTTCGTACGGGCTGTACAGATTAACATTTGACATACCCGCTTTTTCCGCCGTTTCAACCGCAGTTGACGGCATAAGCTGCATAAGTCCTACCGCTCCGGAATTGCTGACAGCCTGTCTGTTGAATTTGCTTTCCCGCTTCATTACCGCCCAAATCAGTGCCCTTTCAACACCGCTCTTTTTTTCCGCTGCCAGCACTTCTTTTTCAAACGGCATTCTGAAATTGTTTTCCGCCTCCTCAAGAAGCGATTTTTTGTTATCAGCGTTCATCCCTCCGGCATGCGGAACAAGCAGAAAAGCATAGTAATCCATGGGGTATTTCGACAGAAGCCTGCTGCGTACAGATGCTGCTTCCTTTTTTCTGCCAAGCTTCTCCAGCGCCTCTGCCCGCCAGTACAGAAATTTTGCCGGACGGCGCAGCAGAAACAGCTTAAACGATGCGGGATTCCAGAATTTTTCCGCACCGGAATAATTTTTCTCTTTCCATGCCGCACAGCCGCTGTTCCACCGCATGGCAAGCTTTCCGCGCTCTTCCTTTACATATGAAGGAAATCTGTACGCGCAGAAAAACGCCGCAAGCAGCAGTACAGCAAACAGCAGACAGCCGGAATGTGATTTTCTTTTCTTCATGGCGCTATTATAACGCTGCTGAGGTATAATTACAGCATAAACTCTGAAGGGAATTTTGAGATGAAGAAGTTTCCGTTCTTTCTGCCGTTCGCGGCATGCCCGGGACGGTGCGTGTACTGCAACCAGAACAAAATAACAGGTGCGGATAAAATTCCCGACGCCGCCTTTGTGCGTTCCGCGCTTGCAGAACTTGAAGAACCGCGCGAGGTGTGCTTCTTCGGCGGCTCCTTTCTGCGTTTCCCGTACGAAACAGTCAAAAAATATCTTGACGCGGCAACAGAAGCGGCTCCGCAGGGCAGCACTATACGATTTTCAACCTATCCAAACGATTTGGACAGCGAAGATATCTGCCTTCTGCTGAAAAACTACCCTGTAAGCCGCATTGAACTCGGCATCCAGTCGCTTGACGAAAACGTCCTGCACGCCTGCAAAAGGGATCTGCACCCCGACGCGCTGCTTAAAAGCGTTGCCGGAGCGGCTGAAAAAGGTTTTCCTCTCGGCGTTCAGCTTATGATCGGTCTGCCTTCGCAGACTCTTGAAAGTTCGCTTGACGACCTGAAAAGGCTTGCCGAAATCAAAGGCTCCGGGGTATGGGATTTAAGAATATATCCCTGCCTTGTAATTGAAGGAACAGAGCTTGCTTCCATGCTGCAGGCGGGAACCTACAAGCCGCTGTCCGTGAACGAGGCTGTCGAATGGGGCGGACTGCTGCTTGCCGAAGCGGAAGAGCTTAACTTCAACGTCATCCGGGTAGGACTTCAGGAGACCGAGGCTTTGGCGGCTTCGGTTCTCGGCGGACCCCACCATCCTGCGCTCGGTGAACTGATTATGGCAGACGCGGCAGTACGGCGCCTTTTGAAAATCTCACCGGACGGACCGTGGACGGAAAACGCAAAAAATATTTCAAAATTCAGCGGACATGACAATTTCGGTTACAGGCTTCTTGCCCAACGTTCCGGCAAAAACTGTGACGAGGTTCGGCGTCTGCTTGGTTTTACCGCCACGGAGAAAAAAAATTAAATCAAGTACGCCGGCTCCGCTTTTGCGGAGCCGGTTCTTTTTCTGCCCAAACGTCAAAATAGGTTAATTTTCTATCTCACGTTTGTTATTGATAAATTTTCATTTCCGAAACAGACATTATCGCGCAAAACGGCGCCTGCACAGCTTTAACGGCACATTTAACATACGGCTGCGCTTTCCGGCATCACTTGAAATACTATTCATAAATTCATACAAAATTCCGCTGCGCCTTTGCCATAATTCGGAATAAGATATAAAATAGAGCGCGTCAGACAAAATATGCCGCAGGGAGGCAGCTTTGCATGAGCAAAATAATACTTACGGGCGACCGTCCGACAGGCAAGCTTCACATAGGCCATTACGTAGGTTCCCTCAGGGAACGCGTAAAGCTTCAAAACTCAGGGCTTTACGACAAGATTTTTGTGTTTCTTGCCGACGCGCAGGCACTGACCGACAATTTTGACAATCCGGACAAGATCCGCAGCAACATCGGCGAGGTCGCGCTTGATTATCTTGCAGTCGGACTCGACCCTGCAAAATCGACCATATTCATACAGTCGCAGATTTCGGAACTCACGGAGCTTGCTTTCTATTACATGAACCTTGTGACCGTTGCCCGCGTGCAGCGCAATCCCACGGTCAAAGCTGAAATTCAGCTGAGAAATTTCGAGGCAAACATTCCCGTAGGTTTCTTTACCTACCCAATCAGCCAGGCAGCAGACATCACCGCTTTTAAGGCAACAACGGTTCCCGCAGGCGAAGACCAGAAGCCCATGCTTGAACAAACGCGTGAAATCGTCCGCAAATTCAACGAAATCTACGCGCCGGTTCTTGTTGAGCCTGACATTCTGCTTCCGTCGCAGTCAGCCTGTCTCAGACTTCCAGGCACCGACGGAAAGGCCAAGATGAGCAAATCTCTCGGCAACTGCATATACCTTGCAGACGAGGCTGACGACATTAAGCAGAAGGTAATGTCAATGTACACAGACCCGCTGCATCTCAAGGTTTCAGACCCGGGACATCTTGAAGGAAACACCTGCTTCATCTATCTCGACGCTTTCTGCAAACCGGAGCACTTTGAGCGCTATCTGCCGGAATATCCGAACCTTGACGAACTCAAAGCGCACTACACGAGAGGCGGTCTCGGCGACATGAAGGTCAAACGTTTCCTCAACGAAATACTTAACGAGGAGCTCACACCGATACGCGAACGCAGAAAAGAATTTGCAAAAGATATGGGAGAAATCTACGCAATGCTCAAAAAAGGCAGCGACAAAGCCCGCGAAACAGCATCAGAAACACTTTCGGACGTAAAACGTGCAATGAAAATTGACTACTTTGGGGAGAACACATTATGCTGAAAAGACTGACAACCTACATCATCGGACTGCTCATAATAGCAGTGGGCATCAACGTTTCCAAACTTTCTGGACTCGGAATATCACCGGTAAGCTCCGTTCCGCGCGCGCTTGAAGTCGTATTCGGCTTCAGCCTCGGAAAAATGGTAATGGTTATTTACTGCCTGCTCGTAGCAGCGCAGTTTATCGTACTGCGCAAAAAATTCAACTTTATGAACGTACTCGGAATTCCGCTCGCGATAGTTTTCGGTTTTATGGTTGACCTTGTCGGAATTGATCCCAACGCGTTCGGACACCTGCTCGCGGGATTTCCGAAACCGGGCTGCTACGCTGTGCGTTTCGTCTATCTTGCGGCAAGCATAGTAATAATCGGAATTGGCGTTTACACCTACCTTAAACCGAAGCTCGTGCCAATGCCCGCAGAAGGTCTTGCCCTTGCAATCTCTACAACGACGGGAAAAGTGTTCGGCGACTGCAAAACAGCGGTTGACGTCAGCCTTATAACGCTTGCCCTGCTTATACAGCTTATATTCCTCGGCGGTTTTTCGTCATTCACCGGAGGCAACATCGTTATACGCGAAGGAACGGTGCTTTCAGCCTGCTGCGTAGGACAGGTAGTAAAATTCCTGAACAAAAAATTATCCGCGAAACAGTAACGTTAATTTTAAACAGACAAATGAAAAATCACCGGATATCCGGTGATTTTTTATTTATTTTACATTGCCATTGCCGAAAAATAAATTGCTCACAATTAAAGCTTAAATTCACCAACCACCGCAGTGTGGTCTGACGGTTTTTCTTCCGCGCGGAGCCTGCGTTCTACAATGATCTGCGTACTGTTTTCCGCAACGCTTTTTGTGCCGAGCAGATGGTCTATTCTCCACCCTATGTTGCGTTCAAGCGAGTTTTTGACCCTGTAATCCCAAAAGGTGAATTCGCCTTCGCCCGGGCGGTGCAGTCTGAAGATGTCTGTCAGTCCCCAGTCCATTACGTCAGAGAGTGCGTCGCGCACTGACTGCGCAAAGCATACGTGCTGTTCCTTTCCTTTCGGGTTGGCAATATCGGCAGCTGTTCTCGCCACGTTCAGGTCGCCGACCCAAAGCAGTTTGTCCTGCGGCGTGTAGTTTGTTTCAAACATTTTTTTAATGCGTTTGAGGAAACGGAGCTTGTAGGGATAGTCAGGGTGCGTTATTTCCTTGCCCTGCGGCACGTAGCTGTTCACGAGGTTAAATTCGCCGAAACGTACGCGTACCACCCTCGCGTTTTCGGATTCTTCCCTGCCTTCTTCCGGCTCGTCCCCAAGCCCGAAGCTGACTTCGTCAGGCTGCGTCCGCGAAATAACGGCAACTCCGTTGTAGGATTTCATTCCCCTGAAATTACATACGTAGCCGAGCGCTTCAAATTCAGCGACAGGAAATTCTTCGTCCCTGCATTTCGTTTCCTGAAAGCACACTATATCCGGCGCTGTTTCTTCCGCCAGCCATTTCTGAAGTACCGGCATACGGCTGCGCACCGAATTGACGTTAAAGGTTGCTATTCTGACTGTCTGCATTTTTCTCCTCCGTTCAAAACGTTTGAGTGTTAAAAATTTCCGCAAAGTATTATAATAGCAATACCGTTTTTTAGAAACGGCATTAAAATTCTGCCCGTGCAGGGGCGCGGCAGAAGACTGGAGATGGCGGAATGTTTTTAAAGCTCATAAAAAACGTAAAGGTTCACCGTGACGGACAGTGGAAAAAAAGCGACGTTCTGATTGCTGGCAAAAGAATTGAAGCTGTCGAAGATTCAATAACTTTGGCGTATCCGGGACTTGAAACTTTTGACGGAGGCGGCAATTTTGCGATACCCGGCTATATTGACCAGCACGTTCACGTTACAGGCGGGGGCGGTGAAGGAAGTTTCATCACGCAGGTTCCGCCGCTTAAGTTCAGCGACCCCGTGTATGCAGGCGTCACAAGTATTGTGGGCGTTCTGGGAACAGACGGCACGACACGCAGCGTGAGAAACCTCGTCGCAAAAACAAAGGCGCTTAACGAATACGGGCTTACCGCGTTCTGCCTCACAGGGAATTACAATTATCCCAGCCCGACGCTTACAGGCTCCGTGCTTGACGATATAGTGTTTGTGGACGTTATAATCGGCGTAAAAATCGCTATCTGCGACCACAGAAGCGCGAACATGACAAAAGAATCGCTTATAAAACTGGCTTCCGACGCCCGCGTGGCGGGACTTCTGGCAGGAAAGCCCGGAATAGTTCATCTGCATACCGGAAGCGGCAAATCAAAGCTCGATATGCTGTTTGAGATAGTTGACGAAACGGATATTCCGGTAACGACTTTCCGCCCGACTCATCTTGCGCCGAAATATGAGGACGCAATGCGCTGGGCGCAGCGCGGCGGCTTTATAGATTTCACCTGCGATCCGAACGACATTGAAGGCAGGGCGAAACAGACCGCGCAGGCTCTCAGGGAAGCACCGGAAGGCAGGCTTTCTCTCAGCACGGACAGCAACGGAAGTATGCCGGTATGGAACGACAAGAAAGAGATGATCGGCATAGATGCCGGAAAAATAAGCTCGCTGCATGAGACCGTTAAGGCAATGACAAAATACGTGCCGTTTGAAGAAGCAATTATTCCTTCAACGAGGAACGTTGCCCAAGCTCTTAATCTTTATCCGAGGAAGGGCTGCCTCTCAGCGGGAAGCGACGCCGACATACAGCTTTTGGACAGCGGACTGGAGCTGAAAACGCTTTTCGCAAACGGCAGCTGCATGCTTCTTGACGGAGAACTTAAGGCAAAAGCCTATTTTGAATAGCAGAAACGTTTCACCCCGGTCACGTTTAATGCGGCTTGCATGATTGTTGCGCCGCTGCCGAAACGGTGCTATAATCGCCTGACCAGTTAAATATTGCAATTAAAGGATAGAGGAGCAGCTGTCAAGAGTACGAACGGTGCAAAAGGTGCCGCAAAACCGTTGCCGTCCGGAAAGGGGCCGCTGCCGAAGGCGGAAGTTTGCGAAATCCGCCCGGGCATACGGATAAGATCCGTGTGACTGCCGCTTTTGCGGAGAGCTATGGATTAATTGATTTTGCGCTGTGCGCAGAATTTGAAATCAACGGCCGATGCAGAAGCACCGGCCGTTTTTATCAGCGCTTGCGCTTAAGGCTTATTGCTTAAAGCTTGCAATTAATTTTAAGGGGGAGTAACAAATGGCAGAACAGGCAAAGAAGAAATTTGAATTTCCTAACACCTGGATCATTATAGCGGTTATGATCGCTGTAACCGCTTTGCTCAGCTGGATCGTTCCGTCGGGCAGCTACGAGTATCAGAAGATTGACGTCAACGGCAAAATGCGCAGCGTAGCAATTGACGGCACCTTCAAGTTTATCGCGAAAACGGCGGAAGGCGTTAAGACAACAGGATTTCTCGCAACGTTCGGCGCACTGTACCGCGGGTGCGTTGACGCAGCCGGAATTTTCTTCGTTATGGTTTTCTGCTCCGGCACCTTCGGAGTAATGGTAAAGACAGGCGCTTTCCACGCAGGCATCGGCTCTGTCCTTAAAAAATTCGGCAGCAAATCGCTCTGGATAGTTCCTATTCTTATGGTTCTTTTCGGAATAGGCGGTTCGGCGTTCGGTATGCTTTCCGAATTCTACGGCTTCTATCCGCTCATCGTCGGTCTCGGGATTGCACTCGGCTACGATGCGATGTTCGGTTTCGCCATACTCGCGCTCGGCGAATACATCGGATTTATGGCAGCAACGCTTAACCCGTACACGGTTGCGATCGCCCAGTCAATTTCCGGTCTGCCTCTCTACTCGGCAACGCCGTTCCGCATTGTCTGCTTCGTAGTTTTCATGGCAGCCTCGGCTGCGTATCTCATCTGGTACGGCATCAAATACCGCAAGGATCCGACAATTTCTCCGGTCTACGGTCTTGAATCGCCTCACGCGTTCACAAGCGACGCGCTTGACGAATACAAGTTCGACGGCAGAACGGCGCTTGTCCTTCTCGACCTTGTCGTAACGCTCTTCATCCTTATGTACGGTCTTATGAAAAAGGGTTGGGATTATCCTGAACTCTGCGGACTGTTCACGATTATGTCAATCGTTGCCGCTGCAATTATGGGCTGGAGCCCGAACAAATACTGTGACGTGTTCACCGCCAGCGCCAAGACGATACTTTGGGGAGCGATGCTCACCGGTCTGGCAAAAGGCATTATGGTCGTTATGCAGGACGCAAAAATTATCGACACGATAATCTATGCTCTCACCAACCTGCTCAGAGGCGCGCCTCACTGGGTGTCCGCACAGCTGATGCTCTTCGTTCAGACGCTTATCAACTTCCCAGTCTCCTCCGGTTCGGGACAGGCGGCAGTTACAATGCCGATTATGGCGCCGCTTGCCGACAACCTCGGACTTTCACGCCAGGTGGCGTGCATTGCGTTCCAGTTCGGAGACGGTCTCAGCAATCTTCTCTGGCCGACAGGCGGCTGCGTCATTATCTGCGGCATCGCGGGCATTCCCTACGAAAAATGGCTCAAATGGTTTATTCCTCTCTGCGGAA
The DNA here is from genome assembly GCA_045642965.1 of Synergistaceae bacterium. GTDB lineage: Bacteria > Synergistota > Synergistia > Synergistales > Synergistaceae > Equadaptatus. The sequence goes on from JAZUJX010000057.1 coordinate 28,366, forward strand.
TACTCTACGTGCTTCAGATGATTATGCTGCAGATTGCGGTTATCATCGGGCTTGAATAAGTCTAATGTATGCTGAAAGAACCTCCGGCAGGGGGTTCTTTTTTATTCGGTTTTTCTGCATAATAAATGAATTTGTTGTTATAATGTAACCGCATTCCGCTGCGGCATGAAACTTTTTGATACGGCGGCGCCTGTTTGTCAGCGCAGGCAAAATTTACGTAAATCTGGTGAGACGGTACCGTGAAAAGAATACTTATGATTTCAACAGGCGGCACGATAGCTTCGGAACAGAGTGAAAACGGGCTTGTTCCGGCTGTTGGCGGTGCCTCCATGATACGGCTCGTTCCTGAGCTTGAAGGAATGTGCGAAATTGAATACCGCGAACTGCTCAGTCTCGACAGCAGCAATATACAGCCGCGCCACTGGACTGAAATTGCGGACACAGTAGTTGAAGAGTACGAAAACTATGACGGTTTCGTAATTTCCCACGGCACCGACACTATGGCGTACACTGCTTCCGCTCTCTGCTGGATGCTTGAGGGAATCCGCAAGCCGGTGGCGGTTACGGGCGCACAGCTGCCGATAGAAGACCCAATGTCTGACGGCAGGCGTAATCTGTTTAACGCTTTCAGGCTCGCCTCCGGCAGCCGCGCGGGCGTGTATCTTGTTTTCGGCGGCAGCGTTATAGACGGAAGCTGCGCAAAAAAGCTTTACACGCAGAATTTTGAGGCTTTTGCCAGCGTCAATACGCCTTGTGCGGCTCTCATAACACGCGACGGGTTTCAATGGGCGGCGCCGGAGAAAAATCTGCCCGCGTTTAATCCCAGAACAGCGGCAGACGAAAGGGTTTTCGTTTATAAGCTTGTCCCCGGCGCAGGTGAAAAGGTGCTGGATTTTGCCGTTCAGGCAGGTTACAGGGCAATCGTGATAGAGGGCTTTGGAGCCGGCGGAGTCCCGAACAGGGAGAACAGCCTGCTTCCGGCGCTTGAAAGAGCGCTCAAGGCGGGCGTTATAGTCGTCTGCATTACCCAGTGCATCTACGACGGCACCCATCTTGACGTCTACGACACAGGCGTTCTCGCGCAGAGGCTCGGAGCTCTTTCGGCGGACTGCATGACTCTCGAAGCCGTTGTCACAAAGCTTATGTGGGCGCTGGGCAGCACGAAAACAAACGAGGAAGCTAAAGCACTATTCCTGAAAACAAATTAATCTCTGAAATTTTAAGCAGCGGCGGGAAACAAAATTATGCGTCCCGCTGTTATTGTGCTAAAATTCTGTCGTGTATATTCCATATAAATTTCTTATTCACGGGGTGGTCTTATGAAGGCTCTGCTTATTAAAAACGCTGACGTTTATTCTCCTGTTCCTCTCGGGAAAAAAGATATTCTTCTCTTAAACGGCAGAATAGAGCGGATAGCAGACAACATATCTGCCGAAGCTCTGCGTTCCGCCTGCTTTGAAGTCATTGAACTGGACGCTGAAGGACGAATGACGGCACCGGGCTTTATTGACCAGCACGTTCATTTCAACGGTGCGGGCGGCGAAGGCGGTCCCGTCTACAGGACACCGCCGCTTCAGCTTTCCTCTTTCATAACGGCCGGTATTACAACCGCCGTAGGTCTGCTCGGGACAGACGGCTGTGCCCGTTCGGTCAGGGAGCTGCTTATGAAGGCCCGCGCGCTCGAAGAAGAAGGCATCTCTACCTATATCTATACCGGTTCATATCAGATTCCGGGACCTTTGTTCACAAGTGACATCATGAGCGATGTAGTTCTCATTGACAAGGTTATCGGGCTTAAACTCGCCTGCTCAGACCACCGCTCACCGCACATCAGCCTTGACAGGCTCCGCGAGGTTTCGTCGTCAGCACGCGTCGGCGGAATTATCGGCGGAAAATGCGGCGTTATTATGGTTCATATAGGAGGAGGCCCGAACAGACTGAAACCGCTGCTTGAGGTTGCGGAAACGTCGGACATTCCCCTGTCACAGTTTGTACCGACACACCTGAACAGGGCGCGTTCCGTGCTTGAAGAATGTGTCGGATTCGTGAAATGCGGCGGGTACGTCGATTTCAGCACGGGAGTTGCGGAGCGTTACGCTTTTGAAGGCGCTGTTGACGCTTCCGAAGCCGTTCTCTGGATGCTTTCACAGGGAGCGGACATCAGGCGGATTACCGTAAGCACCGACGGCAACGGCGTACTCACGGAAATTGACCCCGTTACGGGGAAAAAACACCCGCTTATTGCGCCGGTAGAATCGCTGCCCGAAGAATTTGCGCTCATGCTTCAGCGCGGACTTTCGGCTGAAAATGCAGTAAGAGTATGCTCAACAAACATAGCAGAACATCTCGGTTTCTTCCGCAAGGGCCGTATCGAAGAGGGCTGCGACGCGGATATAGTGCTCTTTGACAAAGAAAACAGAGTCAATGACGTTATAGCAAAGGGCGAGCTCTGCATGAAGAACAAACAGCTGCTTAAAAAAGGCGTCTTTGAGAGATAAAGCTGCCGCTGAATTTGCAACACAGCTTTTTTGGAACAGCTTTTTTAAAAAATTCAAAAAAAATATTGTAAAATTTCAAATTTCTGATATAAAATATCTTACTATTGTGCATTTTCTCACAACTGTGTGGGAGGTGCCCGCGGAGGCGTTGCGAAGGTGGATTTTTCACGGCTTGCAGAGGCTGAAGGACTTTGGTCGGATTTGGATTTTATACCGTGGGAAAACGGTTCCGCAAGCGGCTTTTACCGCAGGGTAACGATAGTCAAGGACGGTCTGCTCGGCGAAGTCGCACGTTATCTCGCTGACGATTACGTTGTTTTGAAGTACGAGCCTGACGACGTAAAACGTCTCGAACACACGGCAAAGCCTGAACACGAGCTGATGACCCAGCGCTGGCTGTTTCTTCAGGACAAGGGCAGAAATATATCGCACCGGCGTACTTTCTGGTTCGGGCTCAGAGGCGGGGCGGAATTCTATACCTACACTCCGGGCACCGAAGCGGCAGAAGAAATCAACGACCTTGCATACATTGTCAACGCGGCTGACGGCAGCAGAACGAAAGAAGAAAATCTTTCTTAAATATAAACAGCGGATGTTCCCGGGTTACTCAAACAGCCCGGATAAACATACAAAATCCTTTTGGAGGTGTATCACACAATGTTCGCAGCAATATTTGTAATCTGCGCAGCAGTACTCCTCGTCGGATACAAGTTCTACGGTGATTTCATGGCTGGTGTCTATGAACTTGACAACAGCAAAGACACACCGGCAGTTCGTCTTAACGACAACATAGACTATGTTCCGACGCACCCGGCTGTCCTTATGGGACACCACTTCTCATCAATTGCAGGCGCCGGCCCGATCACCGGACCAATCCTTGCATCAAGCGTCTTCGGCTGGTTCCCGACGCTTGTCTGGTGCATGGTCGGTTCAGTCTTCTTCGGCGGACCGCATGACATGGGCGCACTCGTAGCCTCAATCCGCCACGACGGAAACTCAGTCGGTACGGTTGTTGAAAAATGGATCGGCAGAACGGGCAAAACGCTCTTCCTCTGGTTCACGATTCTTACGCTTATCCTCGTCGTCGCAGTTTTCCAGGCAATGACGGCAGGCACGTTTGTTGCCGATCCTGGCGTTGCGTTTGTAAGTATTCTTTACATCGTACTTGCAGTTATTTCCGGACTCTGCATCTATCAGTTCAAGCTCAACTTTAAGGCAGTTACGCTCGTAGCTCTTGCGATCGTCGCTTTCTGCGCATGGAACTGCGGAGACTGGGCTTTTGTCAATGCGGTTTTTGCGCGTGACATCAAATTCTGGAACTGGGCGCTTGCTCTCTACATTCTCTTTGCGTCAACGCTTCCGGTCTGGATTCTTCTCCAGCCGCGCGACTACCTCTCAAGCTTCTTCCTCTATTTTGCGGTTATCATCGGCGCAATCGGTATGATCTTCGGATCAAGCCTCAACACCGGTACAGTTCCCGCCTTTGCGGCTGAAGTCAAATATCTCGGCGTTTCAAGCAAAGCACTTTGGCCGTGCCTCTTCACGATGGTTGCCTGCGGCGCAATTTCAGGCTTCCACTCACTCGTTTCATCAGGCACGACGGGCAAACAGATCGCACATGAAAAAGACGCGGTTCCCATCGGTTACGGCGCAATGCTTCTTGAAGGCATGGTCGCAGTTATCGCTACAGGCTGCCTTATGGCTGCCGGTGCCGAATTCAAAGGAATGGGAGCATTCGCGACCGGCTTCGGTAAATTTGCCGGAATCGTCGGAATTGACCCTGCGAAAGGCACGCGTCTCGGCTACATCGCAATCAACACGTTCCTTCTTACGTCACTTGACACGGCAACAAGACTTTGCCGCTACCAGATTCAGGAGCTCAGCGACGGTAAGATGAACAAATGGTTCGCGACGTTTATTCCTATCGTATTTGCACTTGTTCTCGTTTTCATGAAAGCGACAAACGCAGCAGGCATGGAAGTTGCGGTATGGCAGGTTATTTGGCCGGTATTCGGCGCCTCCAACCAGCTCGTTGCTGCAATCGCGCTTCTCTCAATTGCGGCATGGGTTATCCGCGGACTCAAAAAACGCGGCCGTTTCCTCACGATACCGTTCTGGTTCATGCTTGCGACCTCGGTATTCGCTCTTGTCATTAACATTTACGAAGAATGCTGCGTAAAACCGGCGCCGAACTACGTTCTCGTAGTACTCTCGGCAGTCCTTATCGTCCTCGCGTTCTTCCTTGTTAAAGAAGGAATGCAGGCGATCAACAGCGACAAAAACGTCGACTAATCAACCAAGCAGCAAAGACGGGGTCCGTTCAGGACCCCGTCTTTTTATTTAGCTGCAGGATTATCTGAAAATAGGTATTTTATGCAATTGCAAAATCTGAAAATTGCGGTATTATATTCCCCGTTGGCGAAATTACATCAAACAAAGGAGACGTACAATATGAAATTTTGCAAAACCTGCGCAAGAAAATTTGCGGCAGAACTGTTCGGAACTTTCGTCCTCACTTTCTTCGGCTGCTCGGCAGCTGTAATCAGCAACGGGCTCGGACTCGGAATGCTCGGCGTAGCTTTGGCGTTCGGACTTTCAATCGTAGCCATGGCATACGTCATCGGCGACGTTTCCGGCTGCCACATAAACCCTGCGGTAACGCTCGGCTGCTTCCTCACCAAAAGAATTGAACTGAAACAGCTCATCGGCTACTGGATCGCCCAGTTCCTCGGAGGCATTCTTGCCGCCGGACTGCTCGCTTTCATACTCTCAAACCTCGGCGTACTTCAGATGCAGGGCGCGGATTTCCACCGCATAGGACTCGGCGCAAACGGCTACGGCATGCTTTCCGCAACACAGATTACCGTTCTCGGCGCATTTGTGATTGAAACGCTTCTCACCGCTGTTTTCGTCTACACGGTGCTCGGCGTTACCGATTATACAGAATATGACACTGCTGCCGGTATTGTTATCGGTCTGACGCTTGCCTTTGTGCACATCGTCGGAATTCCCTTCACCGGCACCTCAGTCAACCCCGCACGCAGCTTCGGACCCGCTCTTCTTCTCGGCGGCGAAGCCCTGAAACAGGTTTGGCTCTTTATCGCCGCACCGCTTTGCGGAGCCGTTATAGCCGCTGTAATCTACAGACTTGTCAACGGTCTTGAAGACGAATGCGAATGCAGCTGCTGCGATGCTGAAGAGATTTCACAGGAAGAACTTGACGAAATAATCAAAGAAGCTGAAGCGGAAGCTGCAGCCGAATGTGCCTGTGAAGACAAAGAATAATTAAACAATTATTCTGTTTCGGCATAGTCATAAAAAACACTCCGGCTTTCCGGAGTGTTTTTTATGCGGCTGAAAATGCGGAATAGTCCGAAATTTACAAAATTTAGAAAATTACATCTTTTCTTTTGTGCCGTTCGCAATTATAATATTTCTGCTACAGCTACTTAATCCAAAAGGGGGAAACATTATGGCAAAGAAACAGGTCACACTCGGTTCTGCCGTTGCCATATTCTTTGCGATACTTGCCATTATCATTCTCGGCAAACTCGTAATGAATTTTGACACGGCTCTTCTCCTCATGATAGTCGGTATTTTTACGACAGCAGTCTACTGCTTCGGCTACGGCTACTCATGGGGCGAAATGTTTGACGGAGGCATCGTGCCTATGGTCGCCCGCGCGTCAGGCGCAATTATGATCCTTCTCACAGTCGGACCTATGATTGCAGTCTGGATGGCATCAGGTACAATTCCGTACATCATCTACATCGGTCTTAAGCTCCTGTCACCAAAAATGTTCCTTATTGCAACGTTCATCGTAACGTGCATCTCGTCAACGCTTACTGGCACGTCATGGGGTTCTGCGGCAACGTTCGGCGTAGCATTCATGGGAATCGCTGTCGGTCTCGGAGTTTCACCGGCTATTACGGCAGGTGCAGTTATCGCCGGTTCATATTTCGGCGACAAACTCAGCCCGATTTCAGACACGACGGTCCTTGCAGCCGCAACAGCGGAAGTTGACGTTATCGACCACGTCCGCTCAATGCTTTGGACAACAACGCCGGCATTCATCATCAGCATCGTTCTTTACGGTATCATCGGCTCACGTATCAGCGGAACAATCGAAATGGGTCAGGTCGATGCAATCATCAACGCGCTTCAGGCGACGTTTAAATTCTCACCGCTCGTTCTGCTCCCGCCTGCGATACTTCTTGTTCTTGCATACAGAGGCAAACCGACGCTTCCGACACTTTGGGTTGCTCTTCTTGCCGCTGTTCCGTTTGCAATGTGGCAGGGCAACAGCCTTGCTGATGTTATGAAGCTCATGGCAAAGGGTCCCTCGATTACGACCGGTGTTGAAAGTATCGACAAACTTCTCTGCCGCGGCGGTCTTGCATTTATGTCAGGCTCAGTCGCAGTTGTCTTCTTTGCGTATCTCTTTGCCGGACAGCTTGAATACACAGGAACGTTCCGCTGCATCAGCGACGCGCTCAAAGAAAAATTCATCAAGGGAAGCGTTGGCAAACTCGTTCTTTCAATGTCGCTTACCGGTATATTCACAGGACTCGGCACAGGCAACTCATATCTCAGCGAAATCGTCCCTGGTACGATGTACAAAGATCTCTGCGACGACATGAACGTTTCAAGAAGAGTTCTTTCAAGAACACTTGAAGACTCAGGCACGGTCGTTGTTCCTCTTATCCCTTGGTCAGCCGCGGGTATCTACATGTCAACGGTTCTCGGCGTATCAGTATTCGAATACGTACCCTGGGCATTCCTCTGCTACATCGGCTTTATCACGGCATGGATCTACGGTTTCACCGGCATAGCAATCTGGCCGTCTGACACAAAGAAAGAAGCGTAATCCGATATTATGGGTCTCCTGTTAATAAAAGGCGGTACGGTTGCCGCGCCGCAGTTAATAGGCAAAAAAGACATACTTGCCGCGGAAAACAACATCCTCGCTATTGAAGATGAAATTTCTGAGGCTTATGTCCGTGCGCTTGACCCTGAAGCAGAAATAATCAACGCAGACTCATGTCTGGTGGTTCCCGGGCTTGTTGACGGACACATTCACTTCAACGGCGCAGGCGGAGAAAACGGGCCTCAGTTCCGTACGCCGCCGGTACAGTTCAGCAGCTTTGTAAAAGCGGGAATAACAACGGCGGTAGCGCCTCTCGGAACTGACGGCATCTGCCGCTCGCTCAGGGAGCTGCTTGCAAAGAGCCGTTCGCTCGACAGCGAAGGCATCACTACCTTTATCTTCACAGGCGCCTACTCTCTGCCCAGCGTAACGATTACCGACAATATGCAGACGGACATTGTCCTGATAGACAAAATTATCGGTACAAAAATTGCTCTTGCAGACCACCGTTCCTCGCACCCGTCGGTCGAAGAACTCAGAAGAATAATCTCCAACACGCGCGTAGCCGGAATAATCGCCGGAAAAGCAGGTGTGGTGGAAATTCACATGGGCTCGGAAAAAGACGGACTGAGATTTATCTGCGAAGCCGTTGAAGGAACCGATGTACCAAGAACACAGGTTATACCTACGCATATCAACCGCTGTGAAGAGCTGTTTGCTTCATCGCTTAAATACTGTGCGGAAGGCGGCATAGCCGACATGACCACAGGAATGGGAAGCGAAGCTGTTCCTGTTACGGAATCCGTTGACAGAATACTCGCCGCAGGCGGAGACAAACTGCTTGCGCAGTACTCGCTCAGCACAGACGGAAACGGCAGTATGCCTGTATTCAACGAAGCGGGAGATTTTGTAAGAATGGGCGTAGGCGACCCGTCGCTGCTCATCTCCTCGCTGCGTGACATCATCACGCAGACAAAAGCAGACCTGACACAGGCGCTCTCGCTCGTTACGGCAAACCCTGCCAAACGTCTCAAGCTGTTCCGCAAAGGGAAAATCGAAAAAAATACCGACGCGGATATCCTTGTTCTTTCACAGGACGACTACTCGCTGCAGTACGTGATTGCAAAAGGCAAGCCTCTTATGAAAGCAGGAAAAGTCGTAAAATTCGGGACATTCGAAAATCCCGAAAACTGCTAAAACTGACAGAGCCCCTTAACGGGGGCTCTGTTTTTTATTTCCGCAACTAAAATGCCGGCAGAGAATTTACCTCTGCCGGCTGTAAATTACAAGCTGAATAACAATTCAGTTCGTTTTATGTTTTCGTTTATGCTTTGAGCGCTTTAAGCTTTTCAGTAAGCGCAGGCACTATTTTGTTGAGGTCCCCGACTATTCCGTAATCGGCGACGTCAAATATCGGCGCCGTTTCGTCTTTGTTGACTGCAATTATAATGTCGGATTCTTCCATACCGGCAAGGTGCTGTATGGCGCCGGATATGCCTATTGCAAAGTAGACGTGGGGGCGTACTGTTTTTCCCGTCTGACCAACCTGCATGTCTTTCTCCGTCCAGCCTGCGTCAACTGCCGCACGCGAACAGGCAACGGTTCCGCCAAGCACGTCTGCAAGCTCTTCAAGCATCTTAAAGTTTTCTTTGCTTCCGACACCACGTCCGCCTGATACAAGGATTTTTGCGTCCATTATATCTTTCGCTTCTGACACGTTTTTGATTATTTCAAGTATTTCAACAAATTTGTCGTTTTTCTCAAGCTTCGGATCAAATTTTTCAACGACCGCTTTCGCATTTGCGACAGGCTCTCTTTTCTGCATAACACCCGGACGAACCGTTGACATTGCCGGTCTGTGTTCGGGGCAGACAATTGTTGCCATAATGTTGCCGCCGAAGGCAGGACGCGTCATGCGGAACTGTTTCGTTTCAGGGTCTATTTCAAGCTTCGTGCAGTCTGCCGTAAGTCCTGTTTTCACGCGGGCGGAAATGCGCGGTGCAAGATCTCTTCCGATTGCGGTTGCGCCGAACATGAGAATTTCAGGTTTGTACGCGTTGATTGCCGCCGTTACCGCCTGCGCGTACGGCTCTGTCGTGTAGTCTTTCAGCGCAGGATCGTCGATAAGGACAACTCTGTCTGCGCCGTATGCCGCAAGCTCGCCGCAGAGACCTTCAACGTTGCTGCCGAGAAGCAGCGCCGTCACGTCCGCGTTAAGGTCTGCCGCAAGTTCTTTTGCCTTGCCGATCAGTTCGAAAGAAACGCTGTTGAGCTGTCCGTCAACCTGCTGTGCAAATACGAATATGCCTTTATAATCCTGTAAACTCATCTGTCTCACCCCGTTATATTACGAATTTCTCTTTGAGTTTTTCGACGATGTAGTCTGCGGCTTCCGCCGGATCGTCAGGCTGGACTTTGACGCCCGCAGGTTTGAGGCTTTTCGGGAAAGATTTTGCAACGCGCGTCGGTGAGCCTTTAAGCCCGAGAGCTTCGTCAGGAAGCTCGGAGAGATCTGCCCTGCCCCAGACGGTTACTTCTTTTTCGCGGTATGCGTCAAATATTCCGCCCGGAGTCATGTAGCGCGGTGTGTTCATCTCGCCGAGAGCCGTAACGAGGCACGGCATTTTTGCCTTAACCATGTGGTGTCTGTCTTCGTACTGGCGTTTGACGATGACGCAGTTGCCTTCAACTTCTATGCTTTCCGCATAGGAGATGTTGGGTATGCCGAGATGTTCCGAAATCTGGGGACCTACCTGCGCAGTGTCTCCGTCTATTGCCTGGCGGCCGGTGATTACAAGGTCAAAATCAAGTTTTTTGACAGCCGCCGCTATGGTTGTTGAGGTGGCAAGAGTATCTGCACCGCCGAATTCGCGTCCGGAAACAAGATATGCGTTGTCGGCGCCCATCGCAAGCGCTTCGCGAAGCACTGCGTCTGCCTGCATGGGACCCATTGAAAGTACGGTTACTTCCGCGCCGTATTTGTCTTTGAGCTGGAGAGCCGCTTCAAGTCCTGCCTTGTCGTCAGGATTGAGTATGCTCGGCACTCCTTCGCGAATCAAAGTTCCTGTTACAGGGTCGAGTTTGACTTCGTTAGTGTTCGGTACCTGTTTTATGCAAACAACGATTTTCATTCCCAGCCCCTCCTTTAGTGCAGCAGAGCGCCGGATATGACCATGCGCTGCACTTCGCTCGTGCCTTCGTAAATTTCCGTGATTTTTGCGTCACGCATCATTCTTTCAACGTCGTATTCCCTGATGTAGCCGTATCCGCCGAGAAGCTGAACGGCTTCGGTGGTAACCGCCATTGCCGTTTCTGCCGCGAAAAGTTTTGCCATTGCGGCTTCCACAGAGAATTTTTTCTGGCTGTCCTTTGCCATTGCAGCTTTGTAGACGACAAGCCTTGCCGCTTCAACGCGCGTTGCCATATCCGCAAGCTTGAACTGCGTATTCTGGAATTTTGCAAGAGCCCTGCCGAACTGCTTGCGTTCCTTGACGTAGGCAACGGCACAGTCAAGCGCACCCGCTGCTATGCCGAGAGCCTGCGCGGCAATTCCTATGCGGCCGCCGTCAAGTGTCTGCATGGCGATTGAAAAACCCTTGCCCTGCGCTCCGAGAAGGTTCTCTTTCGGGATACGGCAGTCAGTGAATACAAGCTCGTAGGTCGATGAGCCGCGTATGCCCATCTTCTTTTCCTTTGTGCCAAAGGTAAAGCCCGGAGTTCCCTTTTCAACGATAAACGCGGAAATGCCTTTTGTGCCGAGCGCTTTGTCGGTCATAGCAAACACGATGTAGATGTCGGCTTCTTTTCCGTTTGTAATGAATATTTTGCTGCCGTTAAGCACCCATTCGTCACCGTCAAGAACCGCTTTAGTCTGCTGTCCGGCGGCATCAGTGCCTGCGTTAGGCTCCGTAAGGGCAAAAGCACCGAGCTTTTTGCCGCTTGCAAGCGGAACAAGATATTTCTGCTTCTGCTCTTCGCTGCCGAACTTAAGTACAGGGCCGCAGCAGAGTGAGGTGTGAGCTGAAAGTATAACGCCTGTCGTTGCGCATACCTTTGATATCTCTTCGATTGCCATTACGTATGCAAGGCTGTCGCAGCCCTGTCCCCCGTACTGCTTGGGGACGTCAATGCCGAGAAAGCCGTACTTCTGCATCTTTGTTACGGTTTCGCGCGGAAATATTTCGGTTTCGTCTACCTCCTGCGCGAAAGGCTTGACTTCGTTCTGCGCAAAATCACGGAACAGAGTACGCGCCATTTCATGCTCTTTGGAAAGCTTAAAATCCATCGTCATTGCCTCCGATTATGCCGTCACAGGCTATTTTGCGTAATTGAAGAAGCCCTGTCCGGTTTTCATGCCGAGGCGTCCGCCGCGTACCATTTTGCGGAGAAGCGGATGCGGGCGGTATTTTGAATCGCCGAATTCGCTGTAAAGCACTTCCATAATTGCAAGACAGACGTCAAGCCCTACAAGGTCACCGAGCGCAAGAGGCCCCATGGGGTGATTGGCGCCGAGCTTCATTGCCGCGTCAATGTCTTCCGCAGAGGCAACTCCGTCGGCAAGAATACCGACTGCTTCGTTAATCATCGGTATAAGTATGCGGTTAACGACAAAGCCTGCCGCTTCTGCAACCTGCACCGGTGTTTTGCCTATTTCCGCTGCTATGTCTTTAATTTTCTGCACCATGTCTTCCGGCGTGTTGAGACCTGCGATAACTTCAACGAGTTTCATTACCGGCGCCGGATTAAAGAAATGCATTCCTATAAGCGGACGGTCAAGACCCTTGCCGAGCTCGGTGATTGAAAGCGACGACGTGTTTGTCGCAAACATGCAGTCAGCTTTGCAAATCGCCTGAAGTTCTTTGAAGGTTTCTTTTTTTATTTCCATATTTTCAACGGCGGCTTCGATTACAAGATCGCAGTCCCCGCAGATTTCTTTTGTTCCGGTCGCGATTTTCGCAAGAACGGCGTCCGCCACAGCCTGCTCTATTCTGCCTTTTGCAACCTGTTTTGCAAGACCTTTTTCAATTTTTGCTTTGCCCTTTGCGGCAAATTCGTCATTTATGTCACAGAGGCATACTTCATAGCCTTCCGTCTGTGCAAATGCCTGTGCAATGCCTGAGCCCATTGTTCCTGCGCCTATAATTCCTATTTTCATCTTTATTCCTCCCAATGTTATTTTGTCCGTGTATATCTTTGTGATAAAGCAGAGAGGCTGTCAGGAAAAAACCTGACAGCCGCTGAGTTATTTATTGTTAAATTTTTCCACCTTTTTCTTGGCAAGGAAGGATTCCATTCCAAGACGCTGGTCTTCGGTTTCAAAGCAGCTGCCGAAAATGTTTCCTTCAATACGGAGACTGGAGTCAATGTCAACCTGCAGACCGTAGTTTATCGCTTCCTTGCACGCACGCACCGCTATCGGGGCATTGACTGCGATTTTTCCGGCAAGCTTGAGCGCTTCGGGCATAAGCTGGTCAATGGGATATACTGCGTTGACCAGACCGAGCCTGTATGCTTCGTCGGCTTTGATCGGCTTTGCCGTGTAAATCATTTCCTTTGCCTTGCCTATTCCGATTGTTCGCGCAAGTCTCTGTGTGCCTCCGAAACCCGGGGTGATGCCGAGGGTAACTTCAGGCTGTCCGAACACGGCATTTTCCGAGCAGATACGAATGTCGCAGCTCATTGCAAGCTCACAGCCTCCGCCGAGAGCATAGCCGTTGACCGCGGCTATGACCGGGACGGGGAACAGTTCAAGCTTGCGGAAAACCCTGAGCCCCTTGTGTCCGAAATGTTTGCCCTCTTCCCTCGTAAGGTGGCACATTTCAGCAATGTCCGCACCGGCAACAAACGATTTTTCGCCTGCTCCGGTAAGGATAACGACGCGAACTTCCTTCAAATCAATCGCGTTGATAGTCGCGTCAAGCTCCGTTAGAACTTCCGAGTTCAGCGCGTTCAGCGCCTCCGGACGGTTGATTGTTATAATTCCGATTGCGTCCTGTACTTCGTATTTTATAAACTGCATTTGTCTACCTCTTGATAATTCTGTACTGCCGCAAATTTCTGTTCAGTCTATCCTTCGTATGCTTTGACTGCCATTGCACAGCCCTGTCCGCCGCCTATGCAGAGCGTGGCAAGACCCGTTTTGGCGCCCGTGCGTTTCATGCCGTGGATAAGCGTTACAAGGATACGCGCGCCTGAAGCTCCGACAGGGTGTCCGAGCGCGATAGCGCCGCCGCTGACGTTCAGCTTCGCTTTGTCAAAGCCGAGTTCCTTGCCGACTGCAACTGACTGCGCGGCAAAAGCTTCGTTGGCTTCTATCATATCGAAATCGTCTATTTTAAGACCTGTTTTTGCCATGAGCTTCTTCGTTGCGTTCACGGGGCCTATACCCATAATGCGGGGCTCACAGCCTGCAAGAGCGCCGTTGATCCATTCTGCCTGAATTACCGCGCCGAGTTCTTTGGCTTTTTCCTCAGTCATGACAACGACTGCCGCTGCCCCGTCGTTAATGCCTGACGAGTTGCCCGCCGTAACAATTCCGCCGTCTTTTTTGAACGCCGGTTTGAGTTTTGCAAGGGCTTCCATTGTCATGCCTGCACGCGGGCCTTCGTCCGTGTCAAACAAAATCGTCTCTTTTTTCTTCTTGATTTCAACGGGAACAATCTCTTCCTTGAAAAATCCCGCTTTGATTGCCGCTTCGCATTTCTGCTGGCTGACAAGCGAAAATTCGTCGAGCTCTTCTCTCGTAAGTCCCCACTGCTCGCAGATGTTTTCCGCGGTGAGACCCATGTGAATGTTTTCAAAAGCGTCCGTAAGGGCGTCTTTGATCATAGTATCGTACATTGTGGCATGTCCCATGCGGTATCCGTAACGGCCTTTTTCAAGGGCGTACGGCGCCATTGACATATTTTCGGCGCCGCCGGCAACAACCACGTCTGCATCGCCGTCGCGAACCATGCGCGCAGCCATATTGATGCTCTCAAGACCAGAGCCGCACACAACGTTGACGGTAACAGCCGAAGCCTCTACGGGGATACCGGCGTTGACCGATATCTGACGCGCAACGTTCTGTCCGAGAGCTGCCTGAATAACACAGCCCATATAAACGTGCTCGACTGCCTCTGCAGGTACGTTTGCTCTCTTAAGAGCCTCCTTGACTACGATTGTTCCGAGCTGAACCGCAGGTGTTGAGGAAAGTGCTCCTCCCATGGTTCCTATTGCCGTGCGGCAGGCTCCTGCCAGTACTACTTTTCTTGCCATTGTGAACTCCCCCTGTAAATTTTACTGCTTGCACAATTACAATCTGATATTACCAGCGCCATAGCGCCTGTTACCGTACAAACAACTGACGACGCGCAGCAAACCGCCGTACAGTCTCAGTTGTTTTATACATTGTGAAAAATTTAACAAATATTATAGCGGCAATTTAGCAAAAAGGCAAGAGTTTAAAGAAAGATTTTTAAAGTCAAAGAAGATTTTTTTCAAAGTTCATTGTTTTCACGGCTGCCCGCTTCGCTTGCGCTATATGCTATAGGCTGTAGGCTTTTAACCTTTAAGACTCTTGGCTTATTGCTTATTCTTCACTTTGCATTTCGCATTTAGCTCTTACTGCTCGCTTATCGCTTATCGCTTATCGCTTACCGCTTATTGCTTATTCTTCTGGTCTGTACAAATTCATTGACCTGCGGCTGCGTTTTGAGAAATAAACCTCAACTTCGTTCGCAATTCGCCTTGCCGCCCCGTAATCAAACTGCATTCTGCCGTAGCCTTCGGATATTTCCCGAAGCTTTTCCGGCGAGGACAGCAGCTCGTCCGCAAGGTTAGCAACCGTGTACGGCGTCATCATCCGCCTGTGTTCCGGAACTATCTTCTCTCCCGCTACCCTGTTGGTCAGTGAAACAAATTCGGCGCGTTTGTTTGCATACAGTACGAGCTTTTTCTTTAGTGTGCGGAACCCAGGCCATTTGAACGGAATAAGCCCTGCTATTCCGTCAAGAGGGATCTCCTCCGCACAGTTCAGAGGAGCAACCATAAGCAGCGGCGTGCCCAAAGCCGCAGTCTGCAGATTGTTTGTGCCCGGGAAAGCTACGGCGAGTTCCGAAGCCTTTATTGCCGCAAAACCGCTGCTGCGCACGACCTTTATGTTTTTTCCGCCGCCGCAGGGAATTGCTTCAACTTTTTTTTCGCCTTTCCATTCGACGCCGTTTTCCTTAAGACCTGCCTGAAGCACAGCTTCATCAACCGTCGGCGCAAGCACAAGATACGCGCCCAGATTTTCGTAGCGGCTGACAAGCTCCTGAGCCGCCCTCGCAAAATATGCCGCGCCCATTCTGTATTCAAACGGGCGGCTTCCTGGAAGAAACGCCACTGTATGATCGTCCGCACGCAACCCCATTACGTCTCTTGCCTGCTGCTTGTCGCGGAAAGCAGGAATACTGTCCAGCACAAGATTGCCGACGTATTTGAAAGCCCAGTTTTTAACCTTGGAATTGCGGAAACGCTCTACCGTTTCTTCATCCGGCAGAAGATATTTTGTAACGGAACCGATAAATTTAGGGCGCTTTGTGTAAATCATCCAGCCGCATTTCATCTTGTGCGAAAGCAGCTTGCCGAACATAGGATCCCCGCCCAGCTGGAGAATAAGATTTCTTCCGTTCTCAGGCGGATTTTTGCTGAGCTCTTTATATTTCACGGCAGCGGAAACCCCGGGCAGGGTTGCCCCATAGGCAGCCTCTGCTCCGCTTGCGTAGGGACACGGCAGCACCGCAAGGATAATTTCAAGCGGCAGCCGCCTGGAGGCAAGCACATCCAGTACAGGCTTTACCCAGCCTGCGACCTCTCCCGGCGAATTGGTTAATACAATCAGTCTCCTCATACAGACACCGTTCCTTTTCGTGTCTATTATAATATTTTTGCCATAAAATTGCATCTGATGTATAATAATTGCAGCAAATGACAGACTTGCAGCTTTGCCCGTGAAGCGGACAAAGTATGTGTTTGTTCGTATAAAAGGCAACGGAGGAAAATTTATGGCTGACGATTTCACAACCAAGCTTACGGAAAATATGGACCTGCCCGGCAGAGTCGGAGAGGATGACAAAGCCGCCGACTATACTGCTAAAGACATTCAGGTTCTCGAAGGACTTGAAGCCGTCCGCAAACGTCCGGGAATGTACATAGGCGACCAGAGCGAACGCGGGCTTCACCATCTTGTCTACGAAGTTGTTGACAACTCAATAGACGAATCTCTCGCCGGCTTCTGCGACACCATAAAGGTAACCATCAACAAAGACGGCTCCGTAACCGTCGTTGACAACGGCCGAGGCATACCCACAGAAATGCACCCAACGGGCAGACCAACGCCTGAAGTCGTCCTCACGGTTCTTCATGCCGGAGGCAAATTCGACAAATCAGCGTATCAGGTTTCAGGCGGTTTGCACGGCGTTGGTGTTTCCGTCGTCAACGCGCTCTCTGAATGGCTTGAACTTACAATCTGGCGCGACGGAAAAGAACACCGCCAGCGCTATGAACGCGGCAAACCTGTCACGGGCCTTGAAATAACAGGAGAAACCACACTTCGCGGAACCCGTGTACAGTTCTTCCCCGACGCCGAAATCTTCACAACCATACATTTTGACGCAGGCACCCTGAAAAACAGGCTCCGCGAGCTTGCCTTCCTCAACTCGCACGTTACGATTATATTTGAAGACCTGCGCCCCGAAGACAAGCCTGACGTTCAGGAATATCACTATCCGGGCGGCATCAAGTCGTTTGTGAAATACCTTAACAAAGGCAAGGGAACTCTGTTCAGCGAACCGATAGTTATAAGCGGCGAAAAAGACGGAACAGCCGTAGACGTTGCCATCCAGTACAACGACAGTTATCAGGAAAGGCTGCACGGCTACGTCAACCTCATAAACACAATCGAAGGCGGCACTCACATCGCCGGCTTCAGAAGCGCAGTAACCCGCGCCGTGAACGACGAGGCGCGCAGACAGAAGCTGCTCAAAGACAAAGACCAGAACCTTACGGGAGACGACCTTAAGGAAGGACTCACGGCGGTTATATCCGTCAAGGTAATGGAGCCGCAGTTTGAAGGACAGACAAAAACCAAACTCGGCAACGGCGAAGTCAAAGGCATAGTCGACTCAATAGTTTCCGAAGGCATAAAGGAAGCTCTTGAAAACAGCCCTGAAATTGTCAGGCCGATTATAGAAAGCGCACTGCGCGCAAGACAGGCGCGTGAAGCAGCCAAAAAAGCCAAAGAGCTTGTCCGCCGCAAAACGGCAATGACAAGCCTGACGCTTCCAGGCAAGCTTGCCGACTGCTCCAACAGAAATCCTGCGGACTGCGAGCTTTACATCGTTGAAGGAGACTCCGCAGGCGGCTCCGCAAAACAGGGAAGAAACCGCGAATTTCAGGCGATACTTCCGCTGCGCGGCAAAATCCTCAACGTTGAAAAAGCGCGTCTGGACAAAATACTCGGCAGCGACACGATCAAAAACATCGTGCTTGCTCTCGGCTGCGGCGTAGGCGACGATTACAACGAAGAAAGGCTCCGCTACCACAAAATATTCATCATGGCTGATGCCGACGTTGACGGAGCTCATATTAGTACACTTATGCTTACATT
>JAZUJX010000058.1:0-15705 GCA_045642965.1 Synergistaceae bacterium
CTGCAGGCAGGGACTCCTCTGCGCTTTCGGTAACGCTCGGAAGTTTTACCAGATCTTTTATAAGCTGCAGAAGTTCTTCCCTGTCCAAAGCTACGCCTGTCTGGGACGCAGAAGCGGCTTCGCGTCAAGCAGCATCCAGTCCTGCGCGCCCGAAACCTTAAACCAGATATGAAGTTTGCCCGGCTCCGCAACAAGCTGATAAACGGTTGCGTCAAATTTTGAGCCGCCGTTTTCCAGCCTTGTATCCATAATGTCTTTCATTGTCTCGGCGTCTATCGAGCCTTTGAAATGCTGTGCGAGAGTCAGCAGATTGTCGCGGCGTTCGCGCGTGCTGAACGACTTTGCGTCGTCAGGCTGAGGAAGCCCCCACGAAGGCTCCGTAAAATGGTTTGTAAGCACTATAAGCCCCGGCCTTGTATGAGTCTTGCGCAGCTCAACGCCGAAAGTCGGCCATTCGTAGCAGCGTGCTATCTGACCGTCGCTTACGCCGATCAGATACGAGAAACTCGACTTTACAGTCTGGAAAAACAACTCTATTTCATCCAGTGTCGAAACGTCAAGCAGACATTCAAAAAGCTCTGCAACGGCGGATTTTCTGTTTTCAAACCTCAGGGTTCCGCCTGAAAACGCCCCGTTGTTGAGTTCAAGGAAAATTCCCTTCTCGTTCAAACCGTTGACGATGTATATTTCTCCGGCGTAGGACGCGGTAAGCACCGCAAGCGAGCCGTCGGCAGGATGAAACGCCGTAAAGACAAAATCCTTTGCAAAATCTTTCAGCCATCCGCAGTAATCGTAATTCCTTCCGAAAACAAGCCCGTTCTGCGCGTAATCGCCCCACACAGCCACCCCGGAGCAGCCTGTAAGAAGTCCGTTCGAAAAAGAAATGAATTCAACCGCATTGACAAGCTTGAGCTGATCGAGCGTCAGGCCTGAAGTTTCTTCCATTCCTGCAAAAAAATCCTTGAAACGGAACGGATAGCTGTCAAACAATTTGCGGGCGAAAACCAGCGTATCCTCTTCGGAGCAGCCGTATTCGCCGAAAAGTTTTCCGCAGACTGCCCTGTCGTACATATCCTTAAGTTCAGCGGAAAGCAGGGCGCCGTACTGCCGCCCCATCTCACGCCACGTGCCGCTTAAATCAAGAACGGGCGTAATTCCGATGTAAAATTTCGTCCCCTTTTCGAACTGCTCCATAAAGGTTCACCCTCTTCTGCCGTTTGTGCTATCATTATTATACACTTGTTGCGGAAATAATTCTCGCTTTTGGAGTGAGTTGGATGGAAAATTTTGATTTTATGGCAGCATCAATGGCAGAAGCCGCCGAAAAAGAAACCCTACTGAGAAAATACGCTCAGCTTCTGCTTCACGCGAACGAAACCGCGCGCCTTGTCGGCCCCTCGGACGAAGAAACGCTCTGGAAAGAACACATCTCCGACTGCGCTGCAGCCGTTTCACTGCTGCCCGAAGAAGGAAAATTCATAGACGTGGGAACAGGAGGTGGGCTTCCGGGCTTAGTTTTTGCGGTATGCCGCCCGAAAGCGCAGGTCACTCTTCTTGACAGCATAGCGAAAAAATGCGCGCTTGTGGAAAAAATTGCCGCCGCGCTCTGTCTTGACAACGTAACCGTCGTCTGCGCGCGCTCGGAAGAATTCGCTAAAACTCACTTGGAAAAATTCTCGGTCGTAACGGCGCGCGCCGTCTGCGCAACAGGCATACTTGCAGAATATCTCGCGCCTCTGGCAAAAATAAAAGGGAAAATCATAGCCTTCAAAGGGCCACGCGTCGTTGACGAAATAAACGAAATCGGCGCGAAATGGCAGACGCTCGGACTTTCTTCACCGAAGCTTCTGCCCTACGAAATCGGCGAAGCGAAACATTTCCTCGCCGTGTGGGAAAAAATATCGCAGACGACGAAAGGCATACCCCGCCGCCCCGGCATGGCAGAAAAATTCCCGTGGTATAAAAGATAGCAAAACAAAACAGAGCGGGCAGAAAATCTGTCCGCCCTGTTGCGTTATAATCCCGCAGAATATTATTTCAGTCTGCCTTCACCGCCCATAAGCCTTGTCAGCTCCTCAAGCCTTTCGACCGGAAACGGCGGGTTTGCAAGCGGTCTTAAAGCAATTGACATAAGCTTCAAGGGATTGTCGTCAGCGGCAATCCTGTTTGCACTCAGCGCCCCGCATTTCTTGCAGCGGTGGATTATCGCCCACTCGCCGTTCCTGCGTACAAACACAGCCACAGGTTCCATATATCCGCCGCAGTTCGATGCTCTGTCTCCGGGTTCAATATCAACGTGCAGACTGGTAAGACAGTTAGGACAGTGATTTCTGTGTCTGCTTCCCGCTCCCTCAGGGAAGACTTCTCTGTCGCAGACTTTGCACACAAAACTCTCTCTGCATGTGTGAGTTTTGTAATAACCTTTTTCAAATGTTTTTCGTTTATTTTCCCTGTTCATTGTGCGACCTCCCAACGTTGTTCCAAAATTTGGAAGGCTCACGATAAGATTGTTTTTCGCAAACCTTCCGGTCAGCGCACAATCTTCAAAGTGTTGTTATTCAAACAGCATTCTCCTTAATTTAATTTTGAATTTACTTGTTTATCGTCAGCAGTATGATTCCCGCGAGGATAAAGCCCATGCCGCCGAGGCGGAATATCGTGATGTTTTCGTGGAAGACAAAATAGCCGACGGCAAGAAGTATGAGATAGACTATCGCCGACATCAGCGGATAGGCAAAGGTCAGTTCGGAGCGCGACAAAGCCGCAGCCATAAAGAAGAAAGAGATTCCGAACATCGAAAGCCCCAGCACTATCCACGGATTGAGCAGTATTTTCAAAAACGCGGAGATTATTCCGCCTGAAAGCAGACCGCCGTCTCCGCCGTAGGCATGCTTCATAATCGTGCTGCCCATGGCGTTCGTGCATGCTGAAGCAACTATAAGCACAAGAGAAATTTTATCCATTGTTCTTCTCCGTTTTAATTAAGAATTACAGCTCTTTCTGCACCGCAAGAGTTCCTGCGCGCCCCGTCAGAGTGCCCATTACGACCTCGCAGCGCGGAAGCGGTGCCTGTTTTGCGTATTCGCCGAGCGTGAAGAATTCCGTGCCCCTGTTTTTGCAAAGCGTCAGGAAACGGTCGAGCACACCGGCTTTTGAAATGCCCTCCATCTCAGCGTGGACAGTCACAACGTTCCATTCCTTGTCCATTCCGTCATACCAGATGCCGGGTATTGTTTCGTCGTTCACGCCCGGAAGCCCGTATATTTCGTCCATCGTCGGAAGCGTGGAAGGAATCTGCGGCACACTGTATTCAACGCCTTCGAAAACGGGCAGGAAAGGCGAATAACCGCGCACGTCGCTCGCGAAAGCAAGCCCGAGTTCCTGCTCCGATTCAAGCACGGCATGCGAAAGCTGCCAGCCCGGCGCCGCGATTGAAGACGCCTTGCAGCCGCATATTTTCTCGTAAAGAGCGGAAGCCTTTCCGTATAGTTTCAGATATTTTTCCTTTGATATTCCGGCAAGACAGTCCTGCACGTAAACGTGATCCCACGCGTGTATTCCGGTCTCGTGTCCCTCGTCGAACGCGCGTTTCACGATGTCAGGCTGTTCAGGAACTATGAGAGGCGCAGGAAGCAGAGTGCCGTACATCAGAGTTTTGATGCCGTAGGTGGACGGCGCTTTCGTGCGCAGCATCTTGGATATAAAGCCCTTGCGGAAAATTCTGCGTATAGCTTTTCCGGAATTGTCGGGGCCGAAAGAAAAATATATGCTCGCCTTCACGCCGTGCTTCGCGAAAATGTCCAGCATGCGCGGGACACCT
Organism: Synergistaceae bacterium; assembly: GCA_045642965.1. Classification (GTDB taxonomy): domain Bacteria; phylum Synergistota; class Synergistia; order Synergistales; family Synergistaceae; genus Equadaptatus. The sequence continues at coordinate 3,821 of JAZUJX010000058.1, forward strand.
TCAACGTAGCCTCGCAGCGTATCAACGTCAACCTTTACGGCAAGCCTCGTCATTACTTCGCTCCGTTGTCAGCGTAATACTGAATTGTCTTTACAAGCATGTCGTGCATGTTCGTCGCCGGTTTCCAGCCGAACACGCGCTCCATCTTCTCAATCGACGGCTTGCGGTCCTGAGCGTCGTCGTAAGCCTTTCCGTAATACTGCTCCGGCGCGACGATTTCTATCTTTGCCGCCTCTGCCTTCGCTTTGTACTGCGGGAATTCTTTCAGCGCGTCAATCGTCATTTCAGCCATTTCCTTTATTGAATAATGGTTGTACGGGTTGCCGATGTTGAAAATTTCGCCGGTCGCCTTGCCCTCTTTATTGTCAACAATGTGCGCAAGTCCTTCGATTGCGTCACCGACCCAGGTAAAGCTTCTGCGCTGCTCCCCGCCGCCGACGAGCGAAATGCCGCCGCGGTTGAGAACGTCGTAAATCATCTGCGTAATCGCGCGCGCCTCATGCCTTGAAGCGTCGTCAAAGGTGTCAAGGCGCGGACCCATCCAGTTGAACGGGCGGAAAAGCGTGAAATCAAGTCCCTGTTCCTGACCGTAACCGAAAATAACTCTGTCCATCATCTGCTTCGAGCAGCTGTAAATCCAGCGCATTTTCTTGATAGGGCCTGTAATGAGCGGGCTTTCGTCTTCCTTGAACTCCTTGTCTGTGCTCATGCCGTAGACCTCGGACGTTGACGGGAAGATAACGCGTTTGCCGTGCTTTGCGCACCAGCGGACGCACTTCAGGTTCTGTTCGAAATCAAGCGAGAACGTCCAGACAGGCTTCTCAATGTAAATCTTCGGCTTTGCCACCCCTGCAAGCGGAAGCAGCGTGTCACAGGCTGCAATCTGTTCTTCAAGCCAGGAGTCTTCCTTAAAAATGTCGCCTTTTTTGAAGGTAAAATTCTTCATGCCCTCAAACGGCGCAAGGTTGTAATCGTAAAGGTCAAAACCTGTGATTTCCCAGTCCGGTCTGTTCTTTGCGTATTCAAGGAAATGAGTGCCTATAAATCCGTTTACGCCTGTGATAAATATTTTCATCAGAATGTCTCCTTTTCTTCCCCGCCCTCAAACTGGAAGGACAGTATTTCAAGAAGCCCGTCTCCCGTGCCTACAAGGAACGGGCTTTTGCTTACGATTTCTTTCGGCGCGGCGCTGCCTTCAGCAGGACGCGCTTTCCACACAAACATTTTCTTCCCCTCAAACTCCGTGAACGCGCCGGGGAAAGGATGCGTAACGGCGCGGACAAGATTGTAAATTTCAGCCGCACTTTTGCTCCAGTCTATTACTCCGTCCTCCGGACGGCGTCTGCCGAACTTCGTAGCCTGGCTTTCGTCCTGCTCCCTGCGCGGCGCAGTGCCCGCCTCCAGCTCAGGAAGCCGACGCTCTATTATCCTTCTCGACGCTTCGACAACCTTGAGAAAAACGTCATGCCCCGTATCTTCAAACTCAATTGAAACCTCTTCCTGGTCAACAATGTCGCCTCTGTCGGCAAAACTCGTCATAACGTGCAGAGTTGAGCCCGTTTTCGTCTCACCGTTCAGCACCGCCCAGTTGACGCATGCGCGCCCCCTGTACTTCGGAAGCAGCGCGCCGTGGATGTTGTAGGCGCCCAAACGCGGCACCTCAAGCACCTCGTCCGGAATAATCGCGCGGTAATACATCGAAAGCACAAGCTCCGGCTCAAGCGAACGGAAATATTCAAGCTCAGCTTCGTCCAGCTTTTTCGGCGTGCGCACCGGAATACCAGCCTCCTGCGCAACGTTCTTCACCGACTGAAACCATATTTCCTCGTTCGGATCATCCTCGTGCGTAAAGACTGCGGCGATATTCGCGCCCTGTTTCACAAGCTGCTTAAGACATACGCTGCCGACCTCGCTGTAAGCGAAAACCACGATACGCGGACGCATTATTCGTCATCCTCCGTTTCGTACACCCTGCGGACGGAATAGCGCGGGCGCTTGCTTACTTCCTTGTAAATTCTGCCTACGTACTCGCCGAGCACCCCGACGGAAATAAGCGTAATCGCCGTCAGCAGGAAACCGAACGCCTCAAACGAATGCTGAATAAACATCTGCCACGTGCCTATTCCGAGCACCACGCGGCGGATAAACATAAACACAAGCAGAAGCACGGAAACGAACGAGAAAAACATACCCGCCATGGTGACAGCCTGAAGCGGAACCAGCGAAAAATTAGTCATAAGGTCGAAATTGAGCCTTATAAGCTGGAACAGTCCGTACTTTGAAACGCCGAACTCGCGCTCCCTGTGCGCAACGGGAATTTCAACCGGATTGACCGCAAACTTCTGCGCAAGCGCGGGAATAAACGTGCTTGACTCTTTGCTGACGTTGATAATGTCAATAATTCTGCGGTCATAGCCGCGCAGCATACAGCCGTAATCCTTAATCGTGAGCTTTGCTATCTTGTTCGTAATCCTGTTCACCCATTTTGAGGCAAACTTTCTGAACCACGGATCCTGACGCCCGACGCGGTAAGTGCCTACAACGTCGTGCCCCTTGTCCATCTCCTCAAGCAGGCGCGGAATCTCCGCAGGCGGATTCTGAAGGTCTGCGTCAAGCGTGATAATCTTGCTTCCGCGCGTGTATTCAAAACCGGCAAGCAGCGCCATGTGCTGACCGAAATTGGCGCCGAGGTCAATCACGCGCACCTCCTTGTGCTGCTGCTGAAAATCGTACAGCATACCGAGCGTCGCGTCCCTGCTTCCGTCGTTAATCAGGATAACCTCAACGGAACGCCCCAGCCCGCCGACAACCGGCCACAGCTCGGCAAACAGCGCCGGAAGCGACTGCTCCTCATTGTACACAGGAATTACAATTGAAACCTCAACGTTTTTCATACGATAACCTCCGGGAGTTTATCTCAGCCGTACGCACGCATTGCGTGCTTAGCCGTACGTTCATTTCATTCACTTAGCCGTACATTCGTTTCACTCATTTAGCCGTACGCTTCGCTTAGTTAGTTCTTTAAGCTTTTTCTATCGGCTAAGGCTGTATTACAGCCGTCCGGCTAAAGGAGCGTATGCTCCTGTCCGGCTAAGGCAACATCGTTGCCGTCCGCCTGCTGCTTTACTTACACACTTCCTTAACCGCCTCGACCACGTCGCTGACGTCTTCGTCCGTCATCGCCGGGAAAAGCGGCAGCGAAACTATTCTGTCAGAAACGTACTCTGCCTCCGGCAGGTCGCCGCGCTTCATGCCGGTAACCGCGCCGTAGCAGGTGAACAGGTGCAGTGCCTGATAATGCAGCGCCGTGCCTATGTTAAGCGCCTTCATCCGCGCCATAAACTCATCGCGCGAGAATCCGAGCGCGTCCGTGTCGATAAACGGCGTAAAAATGTGCCAGCTGTGCGTGTGTTCCCACGGCGCGGGCTTCGGCAGAATAATCCCCTTCACGTCCGCAAGCTCGCGTTTGTAGGTGTTCACAATCTCCGTGCGGCGCGCGTTGAATTCGTCAACCTGCGTCAGCTGCGAACGTCCGATTGCCGCGTTGATGTCAAGCATAGTGTATTTAAGGCCGGGGAACGGAATGTCGTAATTTGAATTTCCCTTTGCCGCGTAGCGGTTCCACGCGCCCTTTGACATGCCGTTCTGGCGGAGCACCTGAATTCTCTCCGCAAGCTCTTCGTCCTGAGTGCAGATCATGCCGCCCTCGCCCGTCGTAATATTCTTCGTCGGATGGAAACTGAAAACCGAAAGTCTGCGCGCGCCTCTGTCGGCGCCGATTTTGCGTCCCTTGTAGGCGGCGCCGAGAGCGTGTGCCGAATCCTCTATAATCGCGAGATTGTACTTCTCCGCAATCGCCTCAATCTTGTCCATATCGCACGGCATACCGGCAAAATGAACGGGAATAACCGCCTTCGTGCGCGGTGTAATCAGCTTCTCGATATTCTCCGGCACTATATCCAGCGTGTTTCTGTCAATATCGGCAAAAACAGGCTTCGCGCCGGTAAAAAGAACTGCGTTCACGGTTGCCGCGAAAGTCATCGGCGTCGTGATAACCTCGTCTCCCGCGCCGAGCTCCAGCGCCATTGCGGCGCAGTGAAGCCCCGCCGTTGCGGAATTGGCGGAAAGAGCAAAACTTGCGCCGGTGTACGCCGCAAACTCCTCTTCAAATTTTATGGTTTTGGGGCCCATCGCAAGCCAGCCGCTTCTGATTGAATCGGCTACCTCGGCAATTGCCTCCTCTTTAACGCTCGGCTTTGAAAACGGCAGAAAATCTTTTCTCATTTTTACCTGACCTCTCTGTAAAGCACCGTATATTTGTTGACGCGGACGACCTTCGCCTCCGCCAGATCCTCCGGATAAAGCACTTCCTTCACTCTGTCGCCGTGTTTGTCCTCAAGAACGACAACATATCTGCCGCCCTTCTTCCACAGCTCCTTAAACTCTTCCCTGCTCACAAACCAGCCTTTGCCCTCAGGCTGCGCCGCACCGTAGGCAAGCTCTCCCTCGCCGTCTGCAACCATGGCGCGCTGCTTCGTGTAGAAAGAAAGTCCCTGGAGCACCTCGCCCCACGCTACGACAACATCGCCGTCCCGTCTCACAGCGTTGACGACGGCGGCAGAATCCTTAAGACTTCTTGTCGGTGCAATGATACCATATACCTGCTGAATACCGCAAATAAATATCACGGAACAAAGCATCAAAGCGCACACTCCGCGGAAAACGTCCCCGCCCTTCTTAAACTGACGCCGTGCGATAACCGGCATCAGAATCAGCGCCGGCGCGGCTGAAAGCACAGCCTTCCACGCTTCGCCCCACGTCACGTAACCGCCGGTAAACGGATAAACGACAAGAGCAATGCCGAAAAGCCCCGAAGTCAGGGCAAGCGCAAGCGCCGGACGTCCGTGCGCCTCTCCGTCGGAAACCATCCTGTCAAGCTCAGCGGCAATAAGAATCGCAAGCGGGGGAATACACGGCACTATATAGGGAATCAGCTTTGAATCCGAAGCGGAAAAAAACAGGAAAATAACGGCAAACCAGATTACGAGATAACGGTTTGCGTCGCGCTGCTCACCGTCCTTCGGCGAACGAAGCACACTCCTTTTGCTGAAAAATCCCGGCAGAAAAGCCGTCCACGGCAGCACTCCGGCAATAATCATCGGTATAAAGAACCAGAACGGCTCATAGCGGTCGTGCATCTTCGTCAGGTAGCGCTGGAAATGCTCCTGAATGAAAAAGAAACGGAAGAAGTCAGGATTTGCCCTGCACACCAGCCAGAACCACGGCACTGTAATCAGGAAAAACAGAACTATCGCGGGAACGTACAGCGGCTTGTAAAACAGGCGCCACTTCCTGGTAACGAGAATATAGACAAGAATAATGCCTCCCGGAAGCACGACGCCCACAAGCCCCTTTGTCAGCACCGCCAGTGCGCACGCAGCGTAAAACAGCAGATAGAAACGCTTGCAGTCCTCCTTCTGCGCAGCGTAAAAAGCCGCCATTGCAAGCGTCAGGAAAAACGACAGCGGCATATCGGTAATGTTAAGAGTACCGATGGCAAAATACAGGAACGACGAGCCGCAGACAACGGCTGCAAACCAGCCCGCAAGCTTCCCGTACATGTAACCGGCAAGCAGCGCCGACGCAAGAACGCCGAGCAGCGCACAGAGCGCAACCGTAATTCTCGAAGCAAACTCATTCTCCCCGAACGCCTTAAACGCCGCGGCATTCGCCCAGTAAAGAAACGCCGGCTTCTCGAAATACTTCACGTAATTCAGCTTCGGCGTCACGTAATCCCCGCTCTCAACCATCTCGCGCGGAATCTCGCTGTACCGTCCCTCGTCGGGATCCATAAGAGGATGCCCACCGAGAGGGAGAATATACGCGCACACCAGCGCCGCAAGCAAAATTACGAAAAACATCTTCCGTTTGTCATTGAACATGATTACAACTCCTTTGATTAGAAAAGGGCAATTACCAAAAAAATCAATTACCATAAAATACAATTACAAAGAAAACCAATTACCATAAAGTACAATTACAAATAAAAAACAATTTATCCATAAACCAAATTACAATTCGTTACACTTCTTTTTAGTTTTTATGACATTGTTTCTTATAGTCATTGTTCTTTATAGTCATTGCCTCTTATTGTAATTGTTTCTTATTGTAATTGTTTCTTATTGTCATTGCTTCTTACGGTCATTGCCTCTTATGGTCATTGTTTCTTATTGTCATTGCTTCTTACGGTCATTGCCTCTTATCGTCATTGCTTCTTATCGTCATAAACTCCGGCAGCTTCATCTCAGGCGCAGGGCCCAGAATTTCCCGCGTTGCGTCAAACTCCATATCGTAAAGCAGCTGGGTAATCCCCATCTGCGTCATTCTGTCAGTCTCGTACGAAATCGAAAAACGCCTGTAGCCGAACTTCTCGGCAAAAAACGCGCACGGCGCCGACTCCGCTTTAAGGTGAAGCGCGAAACTCCTCGTCAGCGCGGCGATAAAACGGTTCTCGTCAAAAAACGGATTGTCATTCACCAGCAGGACAACCTTATTCTCGTCCTGCAAAACGTCGCCGCACCAGATGCTGCACATCGTAATTCCCGCCCTCAGGCCTGCTACCTGCGCAAGCAGAGGAAGCAAAGCTTTCTCCAGCTCCTCCGACCAGGTGAACACCGCCGAAAAACCGAACTCCACAAGAGAATTGTTCGACGGGTCAACAATATTCTGGCGCGACATCGTGCCGACGTTGCCGCTCTGCATTCCGTGCATGTACAGAAACTCGCTCGACAGCCCGAGCGCCAGTGAAGAAAGCATCGCAAGCGCCGGGTTGTAAAGCGCATTGCTTGCAACCGGCGAAAAATCCTTCCCGTACGGCAGCCAGCACGGCACCGTCAAATCAAGATCCTCATCCCAGTAGGGTAATATAGACTCCATTCGTCGTTCCCTTCTCAGAACCAAATAAGAAATATGAAATATGAAATACGAAACTCAAAATAAAATTCTTAAAACATATTTTATATTTCCTCATTTTATTACGTTTCAATATTTGATTTTCTGTTTATCTTTATCTTTTATTTCTTATTTGCCCCTGTATTCTTGTTTCTTTTATCTCTTATCTGTCTTTTTGTTTCATATTTCATATTTCTTATTTCATATTTGCTTTTACAGTTTCTTATTTGCTTTTCTTCCATCTTCCAAACAATTCCGCATACGTCAGCTCGCTTCTGATTCCAAACCGCGTCAGCGAAAAATCGTACTTCACGGGGTCATCCGGCGAAATCAGCCTGAAATTGTCAGTAATCTCCCTCGCCGCGTTCCCGTTCGCCGCCCTGTGCGAGCAAAGCCCAATCTCAGAACAAATCTGAAACATGTGAGTATCAAGCGGCACGCACAAAGCCGAAGGAGAAACCTTCGTCCAGCCCCCCGGGTCAACCTCGTCGCAGCGCACCATCCAGCGCAGAAAAAGCATCAGCCGCTTGCAGGCGCTCCCCTTTGACGGCAGAGGCAGAAGAAACGAACCTTCGTTTCCTGCAAGCTCCCGCACGAAACTCTCCAGCGCGGCGAAAACGTCGCCGCGAAAACCGCTGCAGAACAGCTCCTGAAGAGACGAACCGGAACGGTAAACGCGCGACAGCGCGGAAAGAAAAGCAGCAAGCGCGTCCTCGTCCGTAAAACGGTGGACGAAACCGGAAAATTCGTGCCACAGCAGCTTTTCGTCAGCAGCAGCAAGATATTCGGCGGGGCTTTTGCCCAGCACCGACAGCACTCTCCCAACGCTTTTCAGAATCTGCGCCACCCGCCCGTAGGCAAGAGAAGCGGCAATCAGCGCAGCAGCCTCCCTGTCGCGCGGATTGCCGTAAGAATACAGAAACTGCAGAGGGTCCGGAGAAACAAACTCTCTCTTGTTGTAATCCGCGTACAGCCGCTCAAACACTTCGCGGCTCGCCGCGATATCGGCATTTCCGTTCAAAATCGCCATCGGAAATATTATACCACAAGGGAGAACCGAACGCAGAACGACAAACGAAGAACAAAAGCCGTACGCTCAATACTTCGCTTAGTAAAAAACAATTACGATAAGGAACAATTACCAGAAAGTACAATTACCAAAAAAACATCCGCAGTTTTTTCGCTTATTTTCTTGAACCCTACATATATATGTAGTATTATATCAAACGTTCGGGAGAGATATTTGCTCCCAGTGTTTTGGGGTGTTTAAAAGCAAGCTATTAACATATATACGGAGGGATTCAAATGTTCAAAGCAACAAACTTCAGCACCGAAAAAATCAGGCAGTACACACCGTATCTTGCAATATTCGTATTGCTTGCGGCAATCATCATCCCGGTGTGGGCAAACACGCCAACGACAGTTTCAACCTTGGACGAACTGAAAGCCGCAATCGAAGAAGGCGGCAGTATCAAGGTAACAGCAGATATCGAAGACGCTGAAGAAGGCTGTATTTATGTTCGCAAAGATGTTACTCTCGACCTTAACGGGCATAAACTCGTAAAAAAGAATATTACAGCTTCCGCCTTGCGTGACCCCAGAAGATATTTCTTTAACGTCAAGGACGGTACGTTCACAATCAGCAACAGTTCAGAGACAGAAGGCGAAATCAACGCAGCAGGCACATCAAAGGAAGCTAATCCGCGTGCAGTCGCGGCAAACGTAACGGAAGAAAACTGCCACGCAAAAGTCATAGTCAACGCAGGCGTAAAACTCTCCTCTACAAACTCTGCCTACGGCGGTTTTTTCAACGAAACAAACTATGATACAGCACAGGGACGCGCTGTCGGCGTGTACACCCCAGACACCTATATATCCGATGAATACGCTGACCCTCAAAATCGCACCAGTTCCGCTGAAGTTATCATAAATGAAGGCGCTGTCATTAACGGACTTGGGTTTGCAGTTGCTCTTGAAGGCTACGGAGCAAAGCTCACAGTTAACGGCGGTACATTAAACGGTGCAAGAAAATGCATATATGTCGGAGGCGGAGCTGAAGTTGTCGCCAACAGCGGCATTTTCCATGCCGGCTTCAAAGATGTCATTGAAAACGCCAAAGGAACCGTCACAATCAACGGAGGCACTTTTCTGGCACGTTCTGACAGCTCAAGCAGAAGAATAATTATGAACAGCAGCGAAACCAGCGACTATCCGCATGTGTCTGCAAAATCAGTTGCAATCATCAACGGCGGTGAATTTTACAGCACAATATGGAATAATGATTACTGCGAAGATATTCTTAAAATATACGGCGGCAAATTCACAAGACATCCCGGCTATCTGGAAAAGAACGATAACAGCGACTACTTTACATGCTATTACAACGATGAATGGCCATGTATAGTAACTCAGGGTAAATGGGTACGCAGCGAATCGGAGCTCCGAGCAGCCATCGCAGGCGGCGGAGACTGCAGTCTTGCAAACGACATTGAGCTTGCAGAAAATTCAGCCCCTATTTTCTCCGATAAAGACACCGGACTTGCTCTCAACGGGCACAAGCTTTCCAAAAAAGTTTCGATAGACTACACAGACAGTTTGTCGAAGGAAGACCAGCTCAAAAGATACATTATCTATATAAAAGACAGCACTTTCAGACTTTACAACAAACCCGGCGATGACCAGTCAGGAGAATATGGTGAAATCGCCTGCTACGCAGACTCAGACTACGCTTCGGCAAGACCGATTGTTGTTTTTCCTGATACAGACGGACAAAACGCAAAACTTTATATTGAGTCTCACGTCAAGCTCACCTCAACCGGTGCCGCAAAAAGACAGGACGGCAACAGCAGAGGCATGGGACGTGCTCTTGGAGTTTACACGGGCAACCTTACAGACCATGAACATATCACGACCCGCGCCTACGCACACATTGCAGATGATGTCATAATGTCCTCCGGCAGCACCTGCCTTGTTTCAGAAGGTTACGGCGCACTGACGGAAGTCAAAGGCGGAAATTACACCTCAACAGGCAGCCTTGATGCATGCCAGGCATGCACAGGCTCCGTTATGAAAATCTACGGCGGTGCCTTCAACAATTCTGTCCGCATCTACAATGAAGATGAAACCTCTGTGCCCTACACCAAACTCCGCGTTTTGGGCGGGCAGTTTGTATCACTGTCTGCTGACTGTGACACAAACAGTGTTAATATCACATCAGGCAGCGGAGTCACAACTGCCGAGCTTAAACCCGGCTGCGTTGCAACACTCGACCAGCTCAGGCAGGCTGTTGATGAAGGCGGTGAATTCACCCTCATCAGTGATATTGAAATACCAACCGACGGGAATATCATTGAGGCATATAAACCACTGACGCTTAATATGAACGGGCACAAAATTCATAAGACAGTAAACCGTATTGGCGGAGGAAACCGAAGCATACTGCTAATATCCGACAATACAACAATAATCAACGGACCAGGAGAAATTATCTGCGAAGCAGGTAAGGACGCCAATGCCACACCGCGTTCAATAACCATGGATCCAGACAGCGGATATACTACCGAAGGTGAATACAGACACCCCAAGCTTATCCTGAACAGCAGCGGCGAAGCGCTTAAAATCGCTGCAATGGGCGCTGAAAGAAACCTCAATAATCAGACAGCAGGCGGCATTGCAGCAATAGGGATATGGACCGACAGCTCTGGGAACACAGCAGACAATATTTACACAACCGCTGAATGTGAAGTCAGCGGCAACGTAATACTCACCTCAGACAGAAACGGATTCCAAGTTGAAGGCTATGGGACAAAGCTGACTGTAAACAACTGTACCGTAAATGCACGGAGGAATGCAATATCAAACTGCTTTGGAGCAGAAACTGTAATCAGCGGCGGTACATTTAACGCAGGCAACAACACGATATACAACGGCAAAGCAGTGATAACGGTCAACGGCGGTGTATTCACAGGCACTAAAAGAGCAATATACAATTCAGATGAAACTGATGAGACAATACCGTTCTACGGCAAACACAAAATCCTGCCTGTTTGCACAATAACAAACGGAACTTTTAACGGCACCATCATAAATTATGACACAATCCTTCCGTCAAAAATTATCATTTCCGGCGGTAAATACACTGTTGACCCGGCAGAATATCTTGCCGAAGGCTATACAGCGGCACAGACCGAAGAATACTACATCGTAACAAAAGCATCAGGGCCTTGCAAACCTGTTATAGACCCATCCGTTGAAATTCCGGAGGAAATTGAAAAGGAAACAGAGACAACCCCTGCGGCAAAAGATGATATTCCTCTTCCGGAAGGCAGCATTGAAGTCAAAGAAGACGGTATGGCATACATTACGGCAGACAAGGCACACGAAACGATCCTTAAAGAATTCTCCTCCGAAAAATTCGGCGCAGTAACTCCTCTGCCTGTATTTAAAGCCGAACTTGCCGAAGCGGAAAAAATTCTTGCCGTATCAATGAACATCCGCGGCAGCGAACTCAGAGCAACCTCAAACAAAATCGAAGAAATCGACCTTCGTAAAATAACAAACAGCTTCGGAGCTCTGAAATATCAGAGAATAACAAACGCGTCAGACGCTTCAGACGGCACCTTTATAGTACTTGACAGTACCGGTAAGGCGATTTCAGGCAACATCAAAATGAACGAGACATACCAGCTGGTAATGTTCATCAAAGACAACGGAGCATTTGACTTAGACAAAACAGAAAAAGTTATTCTTGACCCTGCAGTACTGGTACAGTCATTGCCCGACAGTTCAGCCTTCTCAGCTGAGTTCGATGCCGACGGCCAAATACCCGGCCAGACAATAACGGCGAAAATAAAAATAATGTTCAAAGAGCTGCAGGAAATGCTCGTCAAAGGCATAGACATAGTAGTCAGCTATGCAGCAGACCTGCTTGAACT
>JAZUJX010000059.1:0-16312 GCA_045642965.1 Synergistaceae bacterium
AACTCCGGATTACTTCTTACTGGGAGCACCGTTCATTTTCCTCCGAAGCCGCAGGGCTCTTGCTTTCCCTGCCCACACCTTGGTCACAGAGGCCTCGCGTATAAGAGCTTAAGCCCGAACTCCGCCGGAGAACGTTACCGAAGTGGTTAAACCCTGTAGCCGTAAAGGCAGCGGGCTTACCACCAAAGGTGCGCGCATCACGTAATGCGTAAAAGTAGCAGAACCCGGAAGCTTTAGCAGGAAACGAAAGGAAGTACAGGCTCTGCTAAACCATCCCAACGTTTCAAAACCACCGAGCCGGAACAGAATTAAAAAAACAATTTTGTTCCCGTCACCCTCTGCACTATAATGTTCACAAGATAAGAAATTTGTAACATGCCGCGAAGGGGAAACGAAGAACTATGAACGCAGAACGAAGAACTGCTGAAAAACATAGCAATATCAATACTTTATGTCATATTTGCAAAAGTGTGACACTAAATAAGGAATTTGTAACAAGATAACAAAAAAAGTCACTTAGGGACTGCATTCAGAGCTTATTCGGAAATAAAAAACGAAAATAATTTAAAAGAAATGCAAAAGAAATTATTTTTTTCGAAAAGTTTTTGAAAAGTTTTGCAAAATTTTAATAAATTAGCCGCGGCTAACTAATTTGTGCTATAATATTTTTGTAAAAGAAGAGTGTCGCGGAGGACGGAGCATGTTTCTTTCAGATTTGAATATCGGACAGAGCGCTGTAATAAAGAGCGTGGGCGGCGAGGCTTCGCTGCGCAGACATATTCTTGATATGGGGCTTACGCCCGGTACTGTTCTGAAGCTTGTAAAAAAAGCACCGATGGGCGACCCTCTTGAGTTTCAGATTCGCGGCTATGAGCTGACGCTCAGGCTTGCCGACGCAAAACGGATTGAGATCGAGACCGCCGTGAATACGTCCATACCGTCAAATTCCGCGGTTCAGGCAGAGGATACACGGCATCCGCAGCTCGGCGAGTTTGGTATTTATCACGTGAAGCAGAGCGGGGACGAAATTCCTGAGGGGCAGAGGATTACGTTTGCCCTTGCCGGCAATCAGAACACGGGGAAGACAACGCTGTTCAATCAGCTGACGGGCGCCAAGCAGCACGTGGGCAATTTCCCGGGCGTTACCGTTGACCGCAAGGACGGAGCGATACGCGGTTACGAGAATACGCTTGTCACGGATCTGCCGGGCATTTATTCCCTGTCGCCGTATACAAGTGAGGAGCTTGTGACGCGCGATTTCCTTATGAAGGAGAAGCCGGACTGCATTATAAATATTGTTGACGCCACGAATATAGAGCGCAATCTGTATCTCACGATGCAGCTGATTGAGCTTAATATACCGATGGTTCTTGCTTTGAATATGATGGACGAGGTGCGCGAGAACGGCGGCACTATTCTTGTCAACAGACTTGAGGAGGCGCTCGGAATTCCGGTCGTTCCCGTTTCGGCGTCCAGCGGCGAAGGCGTGGGCGAAGCCGTGCGCCACGCTTTGCACGTGGCGCGTTTCAGGGAGCGTCCTGGCAGGCTTGATTTCTGCAATGCGGACGGTCCTGACGGCGGAGCGGTTCACCGCTGTATTCACGGGGTTGTTCACCTGATTGAAGACCACGCCAAAAGGTGCGGACTGCCGCTGCGTTTTGCCGCGACGAAGCTTGTTGAGGGCGACATGCCCGTTATGGAGCAGCTTAAGCTTGACGATAATGAAAAGGAAATGCTTGAGCATATTATTGTTGAGATGGAGAACGAAACAGGAATAGACAGATACGCCGCAATGGCTGACATGCGGTTTGATTTCATAGAGAAGGTGTGCAGCACCGCCGTTGTTAAGCCTGTTGAAAATCTGGCGCGCGCACGAAGCCTGCGTTTTGACAAGGTTCTCACAGGAAAATATACCGCGCTTCCCGCGTTTTTCGTCATTATGGGGATTGTTTTCTGGCTGACGTTCGGCGTTTTCGGCGCGGCGCTTTCCGAACGCTTTGAAGCGCTTATAGCGCGGACTACGGCTTTGTGCGCTTCGGCTCTGACCGCTTACGGGCTTAATCCCGTTGTCAAATCGCTGATTATCGACGGAGTGTTTGCCGGTGTCGGTTCTGTGCTGAGCTTCCTTCCTGTTATAGTTATTCTTTTCCTGTTTCTTTCTATAATAGAGGATACGGGTTATATGGCGCGCGTGGCTTTCGTTATGGACAGGCCGCTGCGCAAGATAGGACTTTCGGGCAGAAGTTTTGTGCCTATGCTGATAGGCTTCGGCTGCTCCGTGCCGGCGATTATGGCTGCCCGCACCCTGCCTTCGGAACGCGACAGAAAGATGACGATTTTCCTCACGCCGTTTATGAGCTGTTCCGCGAAGTTGCCGATTTACGCGCTGTTCACGGCGGCGTTTTTCCCGCGTATGCAGGGCACCTGCGTAATGATAGGGCTGTATCTGCTTGGTGTCGCAAGCGGAGTGATTTTTGCGCTGATTATGAAAAACAGCGTGTTCACGGGACATCCTGTGCCTTTTGTAATGGAACTGCCGAACTACCGTTTCCCTAACGCGAAGACGGTCGCTCTGCTTATATGGGAGAAGGCGAAGGATTTTCTGACTAAGGCGTTTACGGTGATTTTCTTTGCCGCTATTATTATATGGTTCCTGCAGACCTTTGACAGCAGACTCAACGTTGTCGCGGATTCCTCGCAGAGCCTTCTTGCCCTTGCGGGCGGGCTGATTGCCCCTGTTTTTAAGCCGCTTGTCGGCGCAAGCGACTGGAGAATTTCAACGGCGCTTATCACAGGTCTTATGGCAAAGGAGAGCGTCGTCAGCAGCCTGACGGTTCTGCTTGGCGGCAATGTGTCCGCGATAAAAGAAATGTTCACGACGAAAACGGCGCTGGTTTTTCTTTCCTTTACGCTGCTGTACACGCCCTGTGTGGCGGCTGTCGCGACCGTAAAGCGCGAGCTCGGTGCAAGGCCGGCGTGGATTTTTGCGGCAGGGCAGTGCCTTATAGCGTGGATTGTCGCTTTCGCGGTTAAGCTGCTGCTTGGCGCTTTCGGAATGTAGAGGACTGCCAGACGCGGGAGGCTGAAAAATGTATCTGACTGATTTGAGCGACGGGGATTTAGCGGTTGTTGAAAAAACTCCGGACGGCGAAGCAGGGGAAAAACTGCTTGCAAACGGCATTTGTGAGGGCACGGAGATTGAGAAAATATCCGGCTCGCCGCTCGGAAACATTGTGACGATTTCAGCAGGCGGAAAGTTTTACGCCGTAACGAACGACATTGCCGAAAAGCTTGAAGTGAGGACAAAATAGTTTTTGCTGACGGATTGAGCCTGATGCTTTATAATTGGCTTCGGAAACTTTAGCGTTTGTGTGTGAGGTGGTCCCTGTGAGAAAATTGACGGCAGCGTTCCTTATAATTCTCTGCATTGCTTCGTCTGCCTGTGCCGCCGTGCACAGAAACGTCGCGTTGCTTGTCGCGGGAGGCACGAACGACACTCAAGCTCCCGAGTTTGTGAACAGCTGCAGCGAAGGACTGAAAATGGCAAAGCACAACTACGTTCGCACGCTTTCGACAAAACTGTTTGACATTAAAAATTACAAATCCAAAAATGAACTGCTGACGGAAGCCGCCAAATGGGCGGACTTAATCATAGTTCCGGTTCCTGAATTCAGGAACGAGCTTCCGCAGTTTGTAAAGGATTATCCGAAGGTTGAGTTTGTGACCTTTGACCCTGTTCCCAACGCCAAACTGGTGCATTTCAGGGACGAGGAAACGGGTTTTCTCGCGGGCGCTCTTGCCGCCGTCTATGCCAGGAGCGCAAAGGATCCGCGCATAAAACCGAATTCAAGAATAGGTGCTGTTTTCGGTCCCGATAACGACGCTATTGCGAGAATGAAGTACGGCTTCAAAGCGGGAGTATGGTACGTTGACAAAACACTCGACCCGCTGATTGTGCACACGGAGGATTTTGTCAACCGCAGTGCCGTTGCTGATTTGGCGCACAGAATGCACGAAAGAAACGTGAACGTCATATTCACCGCCGCCGGAAACGCGGGGCTCGGTGCCTCGGATATTGCCGAAAAGGAAAACTTCTGGACGATAGGTGTTGACAACGAGGTTGAAAAACAGTATCCGAAGGCGGTTCTCGCAAGCGCTGTCAAGAGGGTTGATTACGTTGTGTACGCCGTTATTGACAGATATATGCAGAAACAGATTGCGCCCAAAGACGTTTCTGTCGGTATAAAAGAGGGAGCAATAGGACTTTCGACCTGGACGCGCGAGGCAAAGACAAACGTGCCGCTGAGCATAAGAAAACGGGTTGAAGAAATAGAGGACAAACTTGAAGCAGGGCTCATTGTCCTGCCTGATTACAAAAAACAGCAATAATTTTGATAATTATATACGACTGGAGAGAGTAGTATGCTGCATTGCGGAATAGTCGGACTGCCGCTCAGCGGAAAGTCCACGGTTTTCAACGTTATAACGAGAGCTGGCGCGGAGGTTAAACCCTACGCAGGTGGAAAAACAGACCCGAACAAGGCGGTTGTCGCCGTTCCTGACAAACGTTTTGACAAGCTCTGCGAAATTTTCACGCCGAAAAAGGAAACGCCGGCACAGATTGAATTTGTAGACCTTGCGGGTCTTTCGCGCGGCGCAGGAAAGGGCGCGGGACTCGGCAACGCGTTTCTCTCATTTGTTGCCGACGCCGACGCGCTTATTCAGGTGATACGCTGCTTTGACAACGCTTCCGTCGAACATCCCGAGGGCAGCATAGACCCTATGCGCGACTGGAGCATAGTTGAAAGCGAGCTTGTTTTCCGCGACTACGCGGTTATTGAAAACCGCCTTTCCAAGCTGAACGAAAAGAAAAAACTGCTTCCTGCTGAGGCGAAGGAAAAAGAACTGCTTGAACGCTGTTTCGCCTGTCTTGAAGAGGAAAAACCGCTTCGCAGCATAGAAATGAGCGAGGAGGAAAAACATTCTCTCAAAAGCTATGCTTTTGTTACAGCAAAACCGGAGCTTATAGTTCTCAATCTTGACGACTCTCAGAGCGACGAAAACAAAATTCCGCAGTATGAGGCGCTCAAAGCACGCGCGGCAGAGCAGGGAATAGAAATCTGCAAGCTTTACGGAAGCCTTGAAATGGACATCGCCGAATTCAGCGAAGAGGAAGCGGCGGAATTCACCGAAGGGCTCAATATAGCGGAACCGGGCAGGGAAAGGCTTATACAGGCGGCATATTCCGTACTCGGGCTTATAAGCTTCTTCACAAGCGGTCCAGATGAAGTCCGCGCATGGACGCTGCACAAAGGCGACAACGCCGTTCAGGCGGCAGGCGCCATTCACACGGACCTTGCAAGAGGCTTTATCCGTGCACAGGTTGTTGCGTACGATGACTACGCGGCGCACAACGGCTCAATGGACGAATGCCGCAAGGCAGGCGTTTTGCGCCTTGAAGGCAAGGAATATCTTGTCAAAGACGGGGATATGATAGAAATTCGGTTTAACGTGTAGATAAACGATAAGCTAAATTACCAATTGTTAAGTTTCGTTGTTTTTCGGCTCGGATATTCCGAGCCGTTTAATTTTTTATTCCCATAATTCTTTATTAGTGGTATAATCCCCTCTTGTCCAAGCCATGTAGCTTGGTCAGTATTCTTGCGGCTGAGTGAGCAGCGAAAGGAAACAGAAAATGCAGGACTCTTCAAAAATCAGAAATATAGCAATCATAGCCCATATTGACCACGGTAAGACGACGCTGATTGACGGAATATTCAAGGCGGCAAGGCTTTTCCGCGACAATCAGGTCGTTGAAGAACGCGTTATGGACGCAGGCTCGATAGAACGCGAGCGCGGCATAACGATAAAGTCAAAGCACTGTACGGTTGAATGGGGCGGCTACAAAATCAATATAGTAGACACACCGGGGCATGCCGATTTCTCGGGCGAAGTTGAGCGCGTCCTTTCAATGGTCGATTCCGTGCTTCTTCTTGTCGATGCAAACGAAGGACCTATGCCCCAGACGCGCTACGTCCTTATGCATTCGCTCAGGCTCGGGCTGAAACCTATTGTCATTGTGAACAAGGTTGACCGTCCGAACGCCGACCCCGCAGGTGCGCTGGATAAGACCTTTGACCTGTTTATAGAGCTTGGCGCAACGGAAGAGCAGTGCGATTTCAAAGCTCTGTTCGGCTCCGGACTTCAGGGCTGGCTCGTCGATGATATGGACAGAATACCCGAAGGCGCTGGCGCGGGTATGGACGACCTTTTCAAAACGATTATCGAGCACGTTCCGGCGCCGGACGCCGATATGGAAAAGCCGTTCAAAATGCAGGTCTGCACGCTTACGTGGAGCGAATATCTCGGCCGTATAGGCTGCGGCAAAATTCTTCAGGGCAGGCTTAAAAAAGGCGACAAAATCGTGCGCACCCACACGCGCTGGAAGGATTACGACCAGACTGACTGGGAGGTTGTTTCAACCGACAACGCTTCCTGCACGCACCTTTACGTCACCGACGGACTCGGCCGCGCAGAGGTTGAGGAGGCGGGAGCCGGCGACATTGTGTGGTTCACGGGACCTGAAAACATAGACCTCGGCGATACGATTACAGCGTCGGAAATAGCCGGCGAGGTAATGCCGCCGCTTGACATCGAAGAACCGACGGTTTCAATGCTTTTCCTCGTAAATACAAGTCCGTTCGCCGGACGCGACGGAAACGCCATTACGCTGCGCCAGCTTAAGGCGAGGCTTGACAGGGAGCTTAAGACAGACCCTGCGCTCCGCGTTGAGGACATTGGCAGGGCGGACGGCGTCAAGGTTTCGGGGCGCGGCGAACTGCATCTCGGCATAATTATCGAAGAAATTCGCCGCGAAGGCTCGGAAATCTGCGTTTCGGGTCCTGAGGTTATCGTACAGCAGGACGCGAACGGCAGAAAGCTTGAACCGTACGAAGAGCTTATTATCGACGTTCCGGAAGAATATCAGGGCGCTGTCATTCAGAAGCTTGCGCCGCGCAAGGGCGAGCTTACGAACATGGAAAACAACGGAACTGGCGTACTTCGTCTGCAGTTCAAAATTCCTACACGCGGACTCATAGGCTACCGCAGCGAATTCCTGACGGATACGCGCGGACTTGGAATTCTTGCCTCGCGCTTCATCGGCTATGAGCCGTGGGCAGGCGAAATCACGACGAGAAACAGGGGCTCGCTTGTCAGCGTTGATACGGGACAGGCAACGAGCTACGCAATAGACAACATTCAGATACGCGGCACGATGTTTATCAAGCCGGGCGACGAGATTTACAACGGACAGGTTGTCGGCGAATCCTCGCGCAACAGAGACCTTCCCGTCAATCCGTGCAAGGCGAAGCAGAAAACAAACTACCGTTCAGCCACAAAGGACATGATGATAGTTCTCGACGTTCCGCGCACAATGACGGTTGACAGCGCACTGGAATGGATTGCTTCGGACGAGCTTGTTGAAGTTACGCCGAATAACGTCCGTATCAGGAAAATGATACTCGACCACAACGAGCGCAGAAAAGCGCGTATCAAGGCTGGTATCGTTGACGATGACGATGAGTAGGCTGTTTGCGTTCCGCGCATTTAATAGCGACGAGACCTTTTGTACGGTTTCGTGCCTGATTGACAGGGTTACTGACCCGCTTCCCGACGTTGCGGGGCTTTGCTTTGACGAGGACGTTAGGGAATATTTTGACGCTGTGCACAGCATGGCTGAGTATGCAGAGCAGCTCGGCGCGGAGGGCAATCCGTGGCTGCTTTGGCTTGCCAGGCTTTTCGCGGAGACTGAAACGCCCTTTTCGCTTGCGAACGAGCGCAGAAAAACGGAAGACGGCAGCATAAAACGCATAGCAAAAGAGGAACTGGAACGGTTTGTCAAATACGCGCATTTTGACCTGAAGCAGCTGGACAAGCTTACGGAAACCGACTGGTTCGCTAAAACGGAAAAATTCGTGCCTATGCGCCGCGGAAAATCTGACGCGACCTGCAGAATTATGCGGCTTGCGGAGAAAATCGGCGCTGCGGAAAACGCCGACGCCCTTTATGCGGCGCTGGAAGATTTTTACGGTTCGTTCGGCGTCGGGCAGTACGCGTTTTACAAGGCATTCCGCTGGGACAAAAACACGCGCGGCATAGTTCCTGTGACGAACACCGAAGAAACGCGCCTTGACGGAATTATCGGCTATGACGAGCAGAAGAAAACGCTCTGCGAAAACACCGAAGCTTTTATTGCTGGACTTCCCGCCAACAACGTTCTGCTCTATGGTGAAAGCGGAACAGGCAAATCGACGTCAATCAAAGCCGTACTCAACGAATACGCCGCGCAGGGACTGCGTATGGTTGAAGTCTACAAGCACCAGATTGAAGATCTTGACGAAATCATAAATCAGATAAAGCGGCGCAATTACCGCTTTGTCCTCTATATGGACGACCTTTCTTTCGAGCAGTTTGAAATAGAATACAAATACCTCAAATCGTTCATTGAAGGCGGACTTGAAAAACGTCCTGACAACGTGCTTATCTACGCGACCTCAAACCGCCGCCACCTTATGAAAGAGAGCTGGAAGGACAAAGAGGATATGCAAGAAGATATGCACGAATCCGAAACGATGCAGGAAAAAATGTCGCTTGTCGACCGTTTCGGACTGCTCATCAGATTTATATCGCCTGCGCAGAAAGAATATCTTAACATCGTTCACGGTCTGGCAAGGGAATACGGCGTTGAAATCAACGAAGAACTTGACCTCGGCGCGATACGCTGGGAACTGAAACACGGCGGCTTCTCGGGACGCTCGGCAAGGCAGTTTATAGAGCATACGGCAGGAAAAAAGAAATAGCTGACTTCGGAATTATATTAAAAGGCTTTGCTTAGGCAGGGTCTTTTTTGTACCTTCTTGAATTTTTTTCAAATTTGTTTTACAATTACGCCGTTTTGTAAATATGGTCCATTATCTGACAACATTTATCTTTAGAGGCGGTGTTCAGTATGCGTTACACACTTGGAATAACAATGGGAGATCCGGCAGGCATTGGTGCGGAGATAACGGTCAAGGCTCTTTCGGACAAGGCGGTCTACGAGCGCTGCGTTCCCGTAGTGATAGGCGACGGCGCGGTTTTGAGAAAAATGCTGCACTGCAGCAATGAGGTGCTTGCGATAAATACGATCAAAAGCCCTGCGGAAGCAAAGGGACATTTCGGTGTCATCGACTTGATAGACCTCGGAATGATTCAGGAAGGCGGCTGGGAGTTTGGCAAGGTGCAGAAGAACTGCGGAGATGCCTCCTTTAATTACGTTACGACTGGCATAGAGCTTGCGATGAAGGGCGAACTGCACGCGGTTGTCACAGGACCTATCAACAAGGAAGCAATCAACCTTGCGGGACACGCCTACGCCGGACATACGGAAATTTTTGCCAAATACACGGGCACGGAAGATTACGGAATGCTTCTTACAGCGCCCGGGCTCCGCGTTGTTCACGTTACGACGCACGTTTCGATGAGAGGGGCCTGCGACGTTATCCGCGAACATCCCGAACGCGTTGAAACGACGATAGAGCTTGCAAAAGAGGCTATGCATCTGCTCGGCAACGACAACCCGCGCATAGCTGTCGCCGGACTTAACGCGCACTGCTCGGAGCACGGACTTTTCGGAGACGAGGAAAACGTTTCGATTATTCCCGCGATTGAAAAATGCCGCGCAAAAGGCATTGACGTTGACGGTCCCATTCCGCCTGACACAGTTTTTGTTAAGGCGATTGCCGGAAAGTACGATATAGTTGTCGCCATGTATCACGACCAGGGACATATACCTCTCAAGCTTTGCGGTTTCAAGCTTGACTCAAAGACGAACAAATTCACTGCCATGTCGGGTGTGAACATCACCGTCGGACTTCCGATTATCCGCACGAGCGTTGACCACGGAACCGCTTTTGGCCACGCAGGCATGGGGTTTGCCAACGAACAGAGCCTTGTTGACGCGATTTACACAGCGTGCGATATGGCGGCGGTAAAATTCGGCACGAAAAATGACTAAACTTCTCGTCCTTGCCGACGATTTCACCGGCGCTCTTGACACCGGCGTTCAGTTCGCAAAGGCAGGGATAGCGACCTCCGTGCTTTTTTCGGGCGGCTGCGGAAAGCTCGCGGATTATCCCGCCGAAGCTCTTGTGGTTGACCTCGAAAGCCGTCACGACGCGCCTGAAACAGCCTATAAAAAGGTGTTTGAAATTGCAGAAAAGGCGTGTGCAGAGGGCGTAAAATATTTTTACAAAAAGACTGACTCGGCGCTTCGCGGCAACATAGGCGCCGAGCTTTCCGCGCTATTGAAAGCCGTTGGGGCTCCCGTACTGGAGTTTGTCCCTGCGTTTCCGAAAAACGGACGCACTACAAAGGGCGGGGTTCAGTACGTATCAGGTGTTGAAACGGCGAAATCTGTTTTCGGCGCGGACCCTTTCAATCCTGTTAAACATTCCTATATACCGGACATAATCGCCGAGCAGTCAGACGTTAAGGTTGCGCTTGCCGAAGCGCTATCAGAGCCTTTTATCCGCGTTCATGACGCTGAAACGGAAGAAGATTTGCGCTTGGCGGCTGAAAAAATGACGGAAACAACGGCTCTGTCCGGCTGCGCAGGCTTTGCGGAATATCTTCCGAAGCTTTTGGGGCTTGACTGCGGCGGAGCGGAGAGAAAAAGACTTTCAGGCAGGGCAAAAATTCTGCTCGTGTCAGGCAGTGTGAACGCGATAACGCTTGCCCAGCTGAAAGAAGCGGCAAAGGAAATTGAGATATTCATGCTTGACGCCGGTGATGAAAAAATTGAACGGTGCTTTGCCGAAAAGGGCGCCGCTGTTATCTCCTCGGCAGACTGCGAAAAAGAACCCGATCTGTCGGCTTATTCGGTGGAACAGCTTGAAAAGCTGAGGCTTGAAACCTCCGAGAAAATATCGGAGAAGACAAAGCGGCTTTTTGAAAAGCTTTGCCCCGACCTGCTTGCGATTTTCGGCGGCGACACTTTGATACAGACTGTCAGAAGGCTTGGCTGTACGGAAATAACGCCGCTTTGCGAAATATCCTCCGGTACGGTGCTCTGCAGGGCGAAAAACGCCGAACGCGAATTTCTTCTCGTATCCAAATCAGGCGGCTTTGGCGGCAAAAACATCGTAAAAGAAATTATGGAATTTGAATATTAAAGTGTCTGCAAATTAAATCCGCTCAGTACTCTGAGCGGATTTTTTTGTTGCAGTTATTATTCGGAAATCTATTTTCCCTTTTTTCTTTTATAACGTACGACGTAGATTACGACAAGCAGTATGCAGCCGGCGATGAGTCCGAAAGATATTTTTTTGAGCTCGGCGTGTATGAGCGCTTCGTTGTTGCCGAGGAAATAGCCGAGCAGCGCAAGAATGACGACCCATATTCCGCTGCCGAGAGCCGTGTAGGCGCAGAACTGCTTCATGTCCATACGCGCAAGCCCTGCCGGAAGCGAAATATACTGGCGGATAACGGGCAGCAGCCTACCCGTAAAGGTGCTTATATGCCCGTGTTTTGCGAAGAAATCTTCCGCCTTGTCGAGAGATTCTTTGCTGATGAACAGATATTTGCCGTACTTCTCAAGAAAGGGACGCCCCCAGCGGACTGCGAGCCAGTAGTTGAAAAGAGCGCCGAGTATGCTGCCGAGTATGCCGAAAAATATTGCGGCGAGCAGGCTCATCTCGCCTTTGCTTGCAAGATAGCCCGCAGGCGGCATTACGACCTCGCTCGGGAAAGGGAAGCAGGAGGACTCAAGGAACATAAGCCCCGTTATTCCGAAATATCCGAGCCTGCCTATTGTTGCCACAAGCCATGCGATGAAAGTGTGAAATAGAGCTGCCGCGTATGAAAGCATAATTTTTTCCTCCGTATCGTTTGTGACAATAGTATATCGTAAAATCGGCAAAATCTGTTGTAAAATAATTGCGTCAGAAAAATGTAAGGGGTTTTTGCCGTGAAGATTTTCATTTTAAGCCTTGGCTGCGCTAAAAACAGAGTAGACAGCGAATGTCTTGCGGGCGAACTGCGCCGTGCGGGGCACGTTTTGACCGGCAGCGCGGAGGAAGCCGAGGCGGCGATAGTGAATACCTGCGGTTTTATTCAGCCCGCAGTGGAAGAAAATATAGCCGCTATTTTTGACCTTGAGGAACTCAAAGCAAAGGGACAGTTCAAAAAAATCGGCGTTGTCGGCTGCCTTTTCAACCGCTACGGAGCGGAGCTTGCCGTCGGTTTCAAAACGGTTGATTTCTGGGCTGAAAGCGAAGCGTGGGACAAGGTGCTTGAAGCTCTCGGAAACAAAGCTTCCGTGTCAAGAACGCGTGCCAATCTGCCTGATTCGCCGTTTTTCACCCGTTATCTGAAAATCAGCGAAGGCTGCGATAACAGATGTACGTATTGCGCGATACCGTCAATAAGAGGAAAACTGCGCAGTCTGCCTGCCAAAACGATAGTTGATGAGGCTGTGCGTCTTGCGGAAGAGGGCGCTCGGGAGCTTTGCGTCGTAGGTCAGGATCTTACCGCGTACGGCATGGATTTTGACGGAAAATCAAGGCTGACGGAACTGCTTGACGCGCTTGAAGACAATCTGCCTGACGGTGTTATGCTCCGTCTGCTTTATCTGCATCCCGACAGGGTTACACCGAAGCTTCTTGAACGCGTTGTGTCCGGAAGAAAAATCCTGAATTATCTTGACATACCGGTTCAGCATGCGGACGAGGGTATTCTTGCCGCAATGAACAGAGGAATAAGCAAAAAACGTCTTGAAGATATTTTCAGCTGCGCCCGCTCGCTTGACCCTGATTTTGCGCTGCGGACGACCTGCATGGTCGGTTTCCCCGGAGAAACGGCGCGTTCTTTCGGACATCTGCTTGGTTTTCTTGAGAAGGTACAGTTTGACAGAGCCGGAGCCTTTACCTATTTTGCGGAGGAAGGCACCGACGCCGCTTCAATGCCGAAGCAGGTCAGAAATTCAACCAAGGAACGCCGCCTTGCCGAACTTATGGAGCTTCAGGAAGAAATATCCTTTGCCCGCCAGCAGCGTTTTGTCGGACGCACGCTTGACGTTCTGGTTGAAAAAACGGACGGAAATTACGCTGAGGGCAGAAGCTTCCGCGAGGCTCCCGATGTTGACGGAATAATTGAAATAGACGGTGCGCGGAACGACCTTAAAGCGGGCGACGTAATAGAGGTGAAGATAAAAGACGCAATGCCGCATGACCTTACAGGGGAAGAGGTGCAGTAAATGACTGAAATTACAAAGGCGGTTAAAAGCTGGTACGGAATGATAGCAACGTTTTTCACGCTCGGCTGTTTCTCGCGAATGCCTGGAACTGTAGGTTCAATGGCTGCGTGTGTTATATGGCTGGCGTTCGGAGGAGTTCCTTGCTGGGCAATTTTGCTTGTTATCGTTCTCGGCTGCATTGCCGCTGACAAATACGAAAAGGAAAGCGGCCGCACAGACCCTGGCGAATGTGTTATAGACGAGGTCGCCGGCTACTGGATTTCCGCGTACGGTCTTGGAATGAATTTCGCGGTTGTCGCGCTTTTCGCGTTCAGAATAATAGACATACTTAAGCCGTTCCCCGTGAACAAAGCTGAAAAACTTCAGGGCGGTATCGGCATTATGGCTGACGATATAGTCGGCGGCGTTATAGTCAATCTTCTGCTCAGGCTCCTTTACAGCTTCTTTGTTCAGGGCGGAATGCAGACTTTGCTTGGTATTGTGAAATGACGCCCGAAATACTTGAGCTTGCGGAAAAACTTGTCAGCCGTGCCGCTGAACGCGGTGTTACGCTCTGCGCGGCTGAGTCCTGCACGGGCGGACTGATAGGCGCCTTAATAACCTCAGTTTCCGGCGCTTCTGAAATATTTTACGGCTCTGCCGTAACCTACCACAACAGCGCAAAGGAAAACATACTCGGCGTAATGCCGTCGGTGCTTAAAAAATACGGCGCGGTTTCGCCGCAGTGTGCGATAGAAATGGCGCGCGGGGCAAGACTGCTTTACAAAACCGACTTCTCGGTTTCCGTAACAGGGATTGCGGGGCCGTCAGGCGGCAGCGAAGAAAAGCCTGTCGGCACGGTATGGTTCGGCTGCTCGTCGCGGCAAGGCACTTATTCCTATGTCTGTCATTTTGACGGTGACAGACATAAAATTCGCGAAGCCTCCGCGGCTGAAGCTCTGAAAATTCTTCTCGAGAGGATAAAATAATGGGCTGCTGCGTACCGCAGTTTGCGGGTGAACTTATCCGCAGTTTTATATGTATAGAAATTCCGGACGGACACCGTGCAAAGCTTGCGGCGTGGGCGGAAGGACAGCGCGGACTGGGCGGAGGAATACGCTGGCTTAAAGCGGAAACTCTGCATATAACGCTGAAATTCTGCGGGGAACGTCCGCAGGAACTTGTTGACGCGCTCACGAAAAGACTTTCCGAAATGAAAAAATGCAGTTCGTTTGAAATATCTCTTAATGGTGTCGGCGGCTTCCCGAAGCTTGAAAAAGCAAGAATAATATGGACAGGCATAGAGGGCGAAACGGAAAAACTCTGCGCACTTGCCAAAAACGCGGCGCGGCTTGCCGAAAGCTGCGGAATGGACAGGGAAGAAAAAGCGTTCACCCCGCACGTCACGCTCGGAAGAAGAACCGAATTCGGAGCCTTGCCGGAAAACGTTGTCAGCGCTCTCAGAAACAACGCTCTGAGACTTGCTCCGTGGACTGTTGACGAAATTGTCCTCATGCGCAGCAGACTTCTTCCGTCAGGTGCGCAATACACGCCGATAAAACGTTTCAAAATTTAAAATTAAGAGTATAATATATAAAGTGCAGCGGTTTGCTGCACCCTGCCTACAGCTTAAAAGAAGCTGGGCGCTGTATAACCTATTTTATATTCCGGAGGTGTCCGAATATGGCGAAGAAAACAGTAACAAAAGAAGATGTTTTGGAACAGGCGCTCTCTGACATCAGAGGTAAATTTGGAGACGGCGCGATAATGCGCCTGGGAGACGAAGCGCAGCGTACTGTTGAGGTAATCTCGACAGGGATACTGCCTCTTGACGTTGCTCTCGGCGTCGGCGGCGTGCCGCGCGGAAGGATAATCGAAGTTTTTGGTCCCGAAGGCGGCGGTAAAACAACGATAGCTCTTCACATACTTGCCGAAGCGCAGAAAGCAGGCGGCACGGCGGCGTTCATAGACGCTGAACACGCGCTTGACCCGCACCTTGCGAAACAGCTCGGCGTTGACACGGAAAATCTTTACATGTCACAGCCGGACAGCGGCGAACAGGCATTTTACATTATAGACACGCTCGTACGCAGCGGCGCCTTCTCGCTCGTAGTAGTCGACTCTGTCGCGGCTCTTACCCCGCAGGCGGAAATCGACGGCAAAATGGGCGAAGGCTCAAACCAGGTCGGACTTCAGGCGAGACTTATGTCCTACGCGCTCAGAAGACTGACGGCGGCTATTGCTAAAAGCAACACGACGGTCATATTTATAAACCAGCTGCGTGCCACGATAAGCACCGGCTACGGACAGGGCCCGTCGGAAACGACAACCGGTGGACGCGCCCTGAAATTCTACAGCTCTGTCCGCATCGAAGTAAAACGCGGCAAGCAGGTTACGTCAAAAGACACTGCGATAGGACACGAACTCTACATTAAAGTAGTTAAAAACAAGCTCGCGCCTCCTTTCCGCTCAGCTCACACGACGCTCATCTACGGCAAAGGTGTTCCACAGGCGGTATCAGTAATAGATATGGCGGTAGACGCTGAAATACTCAAGAAAAAAGGCTCATGGCTTGCGTACAAAGGCGAAACCTTTGCGCAGGGCAAGGAAGCCGCGGCGGATTATCTTGCGGAACATCCCGATTTTATGGAAGAAATCAAGAAAGACGTTCTCCGCAAGGTTGCCGAAGGACTTGGACTTCTTGACGTAGCGGAAGAACGCGAAGAAGAACCGGTACTGCCTCCCGCGGAAGACGCGGTCGAATCGCTTCTCAAAGAAGGCGCTCTGAAAATAGACCTCAGCGAATAAAAGCAGACGAAATATTTGTCAAGTGCACCTGAACAATCCGCTCTCTGAGCGGATTGTTTTTATATGTTGCAGGCGGTCAGATAGAAAAGAAAAAAAGATAAAAAAACAGCAAAAAAAGGGGTTGACAAACCCCAAAAGGGAGAGTAATATATCTCCTGTTGCGCGCCAAACCCGGGTAACGGAAACGGCGCCGGCAAGCACCATGACAGATGAATAAGGGCAAAAAAGAGA
>JAZUJX010000060.1:0-4599 GCA_045642965.1 Synergistaceae bacterium
AGCAGTGCCATACATACTCCGGCAGTTGACATTTCAGCAAGCATTTCTTCTCTGCCAGCCGTAAGGAACGGTGCAAACGGAACTATTTCGCCATGCCAGAAATGCTCAAAGGCAAGCAGCACAGAGCCGCCGGTGAGAAGCTTTGTAAGCCAGCCAAGTTTGCGCGCAAAGGATATTTTCCCCTGTTTTTCCGCACTTTCAGAGATAAGTTTTGATACAACCGCTTCGGTTGCAGGAACGATGAAACATGCCATAAAAATCCCTCCTTAAAAATAAAGAAAGCGCCGTTTCCGTTCTTCTGAACGGAAACGCACGCCTTCTGACGTACCGTGTCTTGTATCGTACTAACCTTTTATATCTCCGGCTTCCTGCCGGCAATTGTATTTTAATACTTCAGTTCTTTTTTGTCACTTAATTTCTTTCTGCACTTCACGAAGCGATACGTTATTTTCACGTGCAAGCCTTGCCAAATCTTCGTATTCCGCTTTTTCCCTGACACATCCGCAGCCTTTGGACTTTTTTAGTCTGACGTTTCCGAAACGCGTTTCACAAACATATTCAGTCCGCGACATTTTCCATCTTCTGCAGCGATATTCACGAACACCAAGCGTTGTCGTATGCTTGAAAATAAGCCTCAGCAGTTCTTCTCTTTTGTCCGCGACACACATACAGGTAAGCATAAATGCCGCACGCCCTTTTTTCATAACTATCGGTGTCGTGTAAACGTCCAGCGCCCCTGCTGACAACAGCTCTTCTGCGGCAAAAGCAAGTTCTTCCGAAGTCATGTCGTCTATGTTGCAGCACAACTCCGCAACGTCACCCGCGTTATCTTCGGTTTCACCTGAAAATGCCCTCACGCAGTTTGCTGCTTCATATTTTCTTGTTCCCATTCCGTAGCCTGTTTTCAGTATCGTCATCGGCGGTCTCTGTTCAAAATCCGCTGCGAAATATTTCAGAAGAGCAGCCCCCGTAGGCGTACAGAATTCGCCCTCAATATCTCCCGCAAAGCAAGGAACGCCTTCAAGCAGATACGCAGTTGCCGGTGCAGGGACAGGAAGAATTCCGTGGGCGCATTTAATTTGTCCGTAGCCGGTACGAACCGGCGAAACGTAGATTTTTTCCGCGCCGAGCATTTCAAGAAGCATACAGACAGAAACAATGTCGGCGACCGCATCAAGTGAGCCGATTTCATGGAAATGCACTTCGTTCACTTTGCAGCCGTGTGCCCTGCTCTCGGCATCTGCAATCAGTCCGTATATTTCCGCGGCATTGTTTTTTACGCTTTCAGGCAGAGACAATTCTGATATTACATGTTTAATGCCGTGCAGCGCACTGTGTTTGTGCGAATGCTCCGGACCGTGTTCATGCATGTGTCCGTGTGCGTGTTTCATAATATATTCGTCTTCTTCAATGCCATTTACCGAAACTGCGAGGCGTGCACCCGAAATTCCGCAGCTTTCGGCTTTTTCGGCGCATACTGTTACGCCAAATTTTTCAAGCGTACTCATGCGTTTGAGGAATTCCGCTTTGCCGCTGTCGTCAAGAAGTTCGTAAAGTGCCGCCCCAAGCATATCGCCGGCAGCGCCCATACTGCATTCAAGATATATTATCTTCATGTTGTTATGCCCCCAGATGATTTATAAGGCTCGCCTGATAGGCTGCGCCGAAACCGTTGTCAATGTTAACGACAGAAACCCCGCTTGCGCATGAGTTAAGCATTGCAAGCAGCGCCGAAATACCGCCGTAAGACGTTCCGT
Source organism: Synergistaceae bacterium (assembly GCA_045642965.1). Lineage (GTDB taxonomy): Bacteria > Synergistota > Synergistia > Synergistales > Synergistaceae > Equadaptatus. The sequence continues at coordinate 1,758 of JAZUJX010000060.1, forward strand.
AGCCGACGCTTGTAGGAACGGCAATAACCGGACATTCCGCAAGACCGCCTATAACACTTGCCAAAGCTCCCTCCATACCGGCTATAGCTATTATTGCCCTCGCCGACATCAACTCCTCCAGATGTGCGAGAAGCCTGTGAAGCCCCGCAACACCGACGTCGTACAGACAGACGACTTCGTTTCCGAGAAATTCGGCTGTCAGACGCGCCTCTTCCGCAACAGGCAAATCGCTTGTACCTGCGCAGGCAATTACAATTTTTCCTGCACCGTCAGCCTTTTTTATTTTTCCGAGAGTGCAGGTACGCGCTGTTTCGGAGTAAGTTATTTCAAACTTTCTGCCGATTTTTTCCGCTTTTTCTTTGGAAAGGCGTGAAATAAGGACTGCTTTCTGTCCGCTCTCATACAGCTTTGAGACTATTGCCAAAATCTGCTCCGTGGTTTTTCCTTCCCCGTATATCACTTCCCCCGCGCCGTTTCTGATCCCCCTGTGAAAATCAGGCTTTGCAAAATCAAGCTCGGCAAACGGGGCTGTCTTCAGTTTCATAACGGCTTCTTCAACAGAGGTTTTCTTTTCTCTTACGTTTTGCAGCAGTTCTCTGAGTTCAGCAGCTTCCATTTATCTTCCCTCCCTGTCAAGACTTGCGGTATCAAAATATTTTTCCAGCTCTGAGCAAAGCAGCGTTTCCTCAGTCATGGCACGTTCAAGCTGTGCTCTTGACACAATCAGCCGCGCAGAACTTCCGTCAGTTCTTATTCTGAAATCAGCGTAACCTGCGCCGCGTAGTTTATTTTCTGCCGCCTCAAGTTTTTCAAGCAAAGCAGCCGTTAGTTTTACCCCCGTTCTGACTCTTGTGGCAAGACAGGAATATGACGATATATTCCATGTGGGCAGTCCGGCTTCTTTTGAAAGACAGCGAATGCGTTCCTTGGTCAGCCCGGCTTCGCGCAGCGGAGAGCGTATTCCGAGTTCCAAAAGCGCCTTCATTCCGGGACGTTCGTCAAATTTGTCATCAGCATTCGTACCGTCCGCAAGAACAGTACAGCCGTCTTTTAACGAAGCTCGCAAAATCAGTGACAGCATATTCCTTTTGCACAGATAGCAGCGATTTTCAGGATTAGACACAATTTCTTTGTCGGCAAGTATATCGGCTTTAAGCACTGTAAGAGGCACGTTCAGAAAATTTGCGATTTCTTTCGCGATGTCAAGTTCAAAGTCGGGCTGAAGAGCAGTTTTGACAAAATACGGATGTACATCAGCACCGCATTTGTGTGCGGCATACAACAGATAAGAGGAATCGGTTCCTCCTGAATACGCTATCGCAGTCTTTTTGTTTCCGGCAAAAAATTCTTCAAGCTTCATATACTGACTCCGACAAAAAAAGAAAGTACACAAATTCCCTTCAGGGGAAACTGCATACCTTCCTGATACACAATATATCCGTGGACTTCCTGTCCGCTCGCTTATTTTAACATTCAAACGTCAGCGTGTAAATCGCTGAACATAAATAAAAGTACACAGTAAATAATACGTCTGCCTGACCGCACGTGTTTTTTTACTTTAGGCGTACAGCTGCAAAAGCTAAATTAATTTTTGGGCAGTTTTTATATCTTTTTCCAAATTAAATGACGCAATATCCCTGAATAATCTTTAACTTCCTTAAAAAGCTTAAGACAGTTGGGCGCGATTTCTTTAAGCTTTTCGGACTGTTTGTCTCCGGCAGTTTCAAAACCGACAAAGCCTCCTATCTTGACAAACGACGGCAGCACCCCAAAAAGCAGCCTGTAACAATCCAGCCCGTCTTCTCCGCCGTCCAGCGCTGTTTCAGGTTCGTAGCCTGCTACGTCTTTCATTAAATTGGGCAGTTCTAATATAGATATATACGGTGGATTTGCGGTTATAAAGTCAAAATTGTTTTCGAGCGCAAGTTCCGACGGATTACTGTTCAGTACAAGCTCCAGCCTGTTTTCCAACCCGTGCAGTGTTCTGTTCTTCTCTGTCCATTCAAGCGCCTTGCAACTTGCGTCAACGGCTATTCCGCGCAAATCAGCCCTTTCAAGAAGCATAGCAGCCGCTATGCAGCCGCTTCCCGTACACCAGTCGGCAAAATAAGCGTTTTCCGGCGCAAGCTTTAACATTTCTTCGACAAGCAGTTCTGTTTCGGGACGCGGTATCAGACAGCCTTCGCCAACCTTAAAAGTATATCCGTAAAATTCAGCTTCTCCGAGTATATAGGACAACGGCATACGCTGAAGTCTCTGCTCCACCGCATGTTCAATTTCATACAATTTGCCTGAGGGCACGTCAGTTTCGGCGTGCGTTGTCAAAAATGCCGCCGGAACGTCAAGAAACTTTGACAGGAGCGTATCAACAACATACGTAGGTCTTTCGATACCTGCGCATGTAAGCTTCTCTATTGCCGTTTTTCTGTACGTTCCGAGCTTCACTATACCGCGAGAGCCTTCAGTTTTTCAGCCTGATCGGCCTCAGAAAGCACCCTTATAAGCTCATAGAGGTCGCCGTCAAGTATCTGATCAAGCTTGTACAGCGTAAGGTTTATTCTGTGATCCGAAAGCCTGTTCTGCGGGAAATTGTAGGTTCGTATGCGTTCCGAGCGGTCGCCCGTTCCGACCTGTCCTTTTCTTTCGTCTGCGCGTGCGTTATTCTGCTTCTGCATTTCAAGATCGTAAAGCTTCGTGCGCAGATACTGCATTGCCTTCGCGCGGTTTTTGATCTGCGAGCGCTGATCCTGACAGGTGGTTACAATGCCTGTCGGAATGTGAGTAATGCGGACCGCGGAGTCTGTCATGTTGACATGCTGTCCGCCCGCTCCGCTTGAACGGT
>JAZUJX010000061.1:0-19272 GCA_045642965.1 Synergistaceae bacterium
GGAGATTCCCTCTGGGAAAAAGGAACCGGCGAAGGCAGCATTCAGGTTAAAGGCAACGGCAACACCGCCAGCGGAGAGTATTCCACGTCGATGGGCTACCAGACCGGTTCATACGGCAATTATTCCACGTCGATGGGCTACAAGACGAACGCCAGCGGAGAGTATTCCACATCTATGGGCTACCAGACGAACGCCAGCAAAGATTATTCCACGGCGATGGGCTACCAAACGACCGCCGGCGGCGTGGGTTCCGTAGCGATGGGCTGGGGCACGACTGCCGATGGATATTATTCCGTGGCGATGGGCTACAAGACGACCGCCAGTAAATATTATTCCGTAGCGATGGGCTACCAAACGACCGCTATCGAACATACTTCTATCGCGACGGGCATTAGTTCAACCGCGGCAGGCATAGGTTCCTTTGCCGGAGGTGGAGATTATGCAGTCAGCGGCGGCAAGGCGTACGGCAACAACTCGTTTGCATTCGGAAGAGGATCTGTTGCGGGCACTATGGACGACAGCAGCGGTACGCCTGTTTATGGCGGGGACAATACGATTGCTTTTGGTTCTGTGACAGAAAAAGCCGAAATGAAATTTTTCGGCGCCTACGCAAAGCAAGTTCTCAATAACCCAAGCCTTAACCCAGGTCTTTACGAGGAGTGGGGATATGTTTTTGGTGCCGCAAAAAGTGCCGGTAAGATTGACGATGCCGGAATAGAAACATTAAAAACGATGTCAGGCGAACAGATTGCAGCAAAAATGGAAGAGCTTTACGCTGATCCTGACGTTTGGGACTGGCCGGGCGGTTTCTTGGGAGATATAGCCGGTTACGGCAATGTGCCGAGTTTCACCGGAACGACTGCGAACGGCGAAAATGCAATCGCAATAGGCAACTCGCTGTCAGAGCAGGGCACGCTTGTCTCAGGCAAAAATTCGGCAGTATTCGGCAACGACGCGAAAGCAACGGCTGAAAACGCGCTTGCCCTTGGTACAAACGCACAGGCAACCCACGCAAATTCCGTAGCTCTCGGCAGCAATTCAGTAACGAGTGCTGAAAATACAATATCAGTCGGCTACTACGGCGGCGAACGCAAAATAATGAACGTTGCGGCAGGCACAGCTGATACCGACGCGGTCAACGTCAAGCAGATGCAAGACTACGTTGAAGCACACGGCGGCAGCGGCGGAGACACAATCTGGGAAAAAGGAACGGGCACAGGCAGCATTCAGGCAAAAGGCAACGGAAACAACGCCAGCGGCGATTATTCCTTTGCAATGGGCGGCGGAGCCAGAGCGCAGGGCAACTACTCTGTAGCGATGGGCAGCGGCGTAGGAGCGCAGGGCAACTACTCTGTAGCGATGGGCTCGGCAACATCAGCGACAGCTGACAACTCCGTAGCGATGGGCACAGGAACATCAGCGACAGGCATGAACTCATTTGCGATGGGCGCTGGAGCCAGAGCACAGGGCAGCAACTCTGTAGCGATGGGCTCAGGAACAGCAGCGACAGGCTCGAACTCATTTGCGATAGGCGGTGGAACATCAGCGACAGGCGACTGCTCCGTAGCGATGGGCTCAGGAACATCAGCGTCAGGCATGAACTCATTTGCGATGGGCGGCGGCGCCAAAGCGCAGGGCAACTACTCCGTAGCGATGGGCAGCGGCGTAGGAGCGCAGGGCAACAACTCTGTAGCGATGGGCTCGGCAACATCGGCATCAGGTGAATACTCCGTAGCGATGGGCTACAATACGAAATCCATCGGCAATTATTCCACGGCGACGGGCAGCAAAACGAACGCCAGCGGAAATTATTCCACGGCGATGGGCTACAGTTCATTAGCGGCAGGAAACGGTTCATTTGCAGGAGGCGGCTGGTATGACAGTGGTACTGGGACGGCATACAACGGCAGCAAGGCGTACGGCAACAGCTCATTTGCATTCGGAGAAGGTGCGGTAGCGGGTGTTGAAGGTGACTCGGTCAACTACAGCGGAACGATTGCGCTCGGCAACGGCGCACAGGCAACCCACGCAAATTCCGTAGCTCTCGGCAACGGCTCTGTAACGTCAGCAGACAACACGATTTCAGTCGGTTACGTCGGCGGCGAACGCCAGATAATGAACGTTGCAAGCGCCGGAATTCTCAGCAGCACAAATACAAACGCAGTCAACGGCGCAGACCTCTTTGCAGTTGCTTCAAGTATCAACGGCAAGGCTGACAAGAGCTATGTTGATACGGAAGTTGCCAAGGCAAAACTTGAAAGCGTGAGCCTTGGAGACGACAACAAGACGCTGTCTGTCAAGGAAGCCGGAGCGGAAGCCAAGACAGTTGACCTCAGCGCTCTTGAAACAACACAGAGCAAAGCAAATGCAGATGCGATTACCGGAATAAAAGGTACAATAGGCAATATGTCTGCAATATCCGGCGACCACATCAGCAGTTCAAGCACGGTAGCCGAAAATCTTCAGTCGCTCAACGACGCAATAACATCAGGCGGTGTTGAAGACGCAAACGCGGTGCATTATGACCCGAACACGGAAAAAGGCGCCATAACGCTTGCAGGCAGCAACGGAACAAAGATAAGCAATCTTAAAGCCGGAGCGGTTTCAGCAACGTCAACAGACGCAATCAACGGCGCGCAGCTTTACGCAAGAGACCTTGCAATAAGCTCAAATACGAAGGAAATTCGTGAAGTGGGCGCAATTTCAGCGGCACTCGCCGGACTTCACTACGCAGAACCGTCAGGCGATGAGGGAGACAAACTCTCGGCAGCGGCGGCATACGGCGGCTACAGAGGCGAAAGCGCGGCGGCAGTCGGCCTGGCGTTCAAACCGAGCCCGAATCTTATGCTGAATGCGTCAACGAGCGTGGGCAACAGCCATAACGCCTACAACGCAGGTATCAGCTACAAGTTCGGCAAGGGCGAAACGGCGAAGACGAGAGCAGAGCTTCAGAAGCAGGTTAAGTTCGTGAACGAAGAGAATGCGGTTCTGAAGAGCAGCGTTGCCAGACAGGGCAAGGAAATTGCAAAACAGGACGAGCAGCTTGTGCAGCAGAGTTCTGAAATTGAAACCCTGAAGAGCGACAATGAGGCAATTAAGAAAGAGAACGCCGAAATTAAGCAGATGCTTAAGAAGCTTATGGACAAGAAGCCGAAAAAGCGTGTCAGGCATGGCAGAGGACACAGAAAGGCAAAAGGGAAAAAATAATTAAGCCTTAAGCTGAAAGCAAAAAGCAAGAAGAAATACGACAAAACGGCCTGGGATTTTTTCCCAAGCCGTTTTGCTGTCTGGTAAAGCCGCGTACGCGGCAGTCAGGCTGAGCTGTAAAGATATAAATTTTGCACAATTTATATTTAACGTTGGCGTTTTTTCAATAAACAGTATATAATAGTCTCACCTTGAAATTTCAACGACGTAAAGGAGAGAAGCATTATGGCAGAGAAGAAAGCAAAAGCCGCAAAAGCCGCTCCGAAAGTAGAAGAAAAGAAGGTTCAGGCTGCTGCGGCGAAGGAAAAACCGGCAGTCAAAAAAGCTGCTCCGAAGAAAGCCGGACAGAAACCGGCGGCTGCAAAAGCCGAGGTTAAAGCTGTTAAAAAGGCTGCACCGAAAAAAGCAGCGCCGGCAACGGCAGTGAAAGAAGTTAAAGCCCCTGCGGCAAAAGAGGTTAAAAAACCGGCAGCAAAGGCAGAGCCGAAAGAGAAGAACATTTTCAAAGCAATTCAGAAGGCTGACCTTGCAAGCTTCACGGCGCTTGTCGCCTCGCAGAAGAACAAACGCGGGGAATACGGCCGCACGCCTCTTATGACCGTGTGCCTTATCCGCAGCAATCCGCGCATGACAGACGGCTCAAACTATGAAACAAAGCGCGTTGCGTCAGGCAAGGAGATTTACGACAAAATGTATCAGCTTCTGATTGACGCCGGCTGCGATACGAACGCAATGGACGACGCCGGAAACACGGCGCGCGAATACAACTACGGCGGAATTCTCAATCAGATGCTCGCCGACTAAACGCCGTTTTATTCTGAAAAAAAAGGAACCTGCCTGCGCAGGTTCTTTTTTTTCACTTATAAAGGAATTCACTTGAGAAGCGTTCACTTAAAAAGCGTTCACTTGAGAAGCGTTCACTTGAGAAGAATTAAAAGTGTCGCAACGCGAAAAGTGAAATGTTTTCCCAAGTGCCGCGCAGCGAAAAGTGAAGTTCCTACATTATAAGCTTTCCGCCGTTTTTGTTGTTGAGGCTGTCAAGCTCGTTGAGGACGTTCGCGTTTGCAACGGCGATTTTCGGTTTCTTTGCCTCTGCTTCGCGCATCATTTCTTCAACCTTTTTCTTGTATTCTTCCATGGTCTTTTTGATTGATTCCGTGTCGCCTTTCAGCCATTCCGTAATGCCCTGAGTCACCGTGTCGCATACGTCGTCGCCGGGTTCTTCGGCAAGGCCGCCGAGCTCTTTGAGCATTCTGTATTCTTCTTTTACAGAAGCTTTGATGTCTTCGTCCGTGAGTATGCCTTTTTTGTAAAGCACGCGGTTGATGATGTTTGCCCTGGTTTTGTTGTTTTCGTCGTTTGCGGAGAGCGCTTCAACGCGCTGAACGAGCATTCCGATAACTTCTTCCAGACTGATCTGCACAGGTGCTGCCATAAAAATCACTCCTTTGAATATTTTGTCCGCTTTTAATTTTAGCATAATTGCCGTATTCAGGCTATAATGTAATTGACAAACGGAGGGACAATATGAGCAGAAAGGTTGACGCGGCGCTTACAGCGTTAAAAGCAATAAAGCCGGGCAGAAGGGCAGCTGCCCTTGTCCGTTTTGCCGCCGGCTGCGCGGGGCTTGCACAGCCGCGCCGCAGCGTTGCGGAGAAAAATCTGGAGATTGTCTTCCCCGGCATTTCAAAGGAGCGCAAAGCGCAGCTGCTTAAGGAATGTTACGAAAGCCTTGCCTGGACAGGCGCTGAGCTGTTCGGCTGGCAGGACAATCCGGAGCTTATAAACGAATGGACTGTCGAGGTTGAAGGCAGAAATTACGTTGACGACGCGCTGAAGCTTGGCAGGGGCGTGCTTTTTCTCACGGCTCACATCGGAAACTGGGAGCACGCAGCCGCATGGATAGGGCACAATTACGGGTCTTACGGCATTGCCCAGCACAACGAAAGCCCGTTTCAGAAGGAGCTTATCGGCAGGCTGCGCGCCGCATCGGGCTTGAAGGTTATCGGCAAGGAAGAGCCGATGACGCGTATTGTTTCCGTGCTGAAGAAGAACGGCCTTGTCGGCATAGTTTCAGACCAGCACGCAGGCGGAGGCGGAATGCAGGTTCCTCTGTTCGGCAAGGCTGTGTCCACGGCGCAGGGGCTTGCCGTATTCTCCTGGCTGACGAAGGCGCCGATTATTCCCGGCCGCTCGATAAGGCTTGCGCCGTACAGGTTCAAAATGCAGTTTCTTCCGCCGATTGCGTGGGAAAAGCTTGCAACAAGAGAGGAAACGCTGTACGACATTTCGCGCAGGGCGAACGAAGTGATTGAAAAATGGGTGCTGGATACGCCGGGACAGTGGCTTTGGCTTCACAAACGTTTTAAGGAAGCCGCGGATTACGAATGAACGCGGCGTTAGTTCTTTTCAGCGCATATTTCGGGGCGTGTATTGCGTCATTTGTCCTTGCCGCGGCTGAACGCACGCTTGAAGAAAAAAAATGGTACGGCGGCGAGCGCTCAAAATGCGTTTCCTGCGGCAAAACGCTGACGGCGTCGGAGCTTTTTCCGATATTTTCCTTTCTGTTTCAGAAGGGGCGCTGTAAAAGCTGCGGGGCAGAAATAGCGCGCGGGTGCCTTTACACGGAGCTGCTCGGCGCCGCGTGCGGAGCGCTTTTTGCAGTCCGTTTCGGCTTTTCGCCTGCCCTGCTGTTCTGCTGCACGGCGTTTCTGTTTCTGCTTTTTTCGGCGCTGACAGACGCAAAAAGCGGGTACATTTACGACAACTGGGCGTTTGCAATGGCAGGCTCAGGACTTGCGGAAAGACTGCTGTTCGGCGGATTTCAAGCCCTGACAGACGGAATAACCGGCGCACTTGCAGGTTTTGCCCTGCTGTTTGCAATATATCTTTTCAGCCGCAAAAAGGGAATGGGGCTCGGCGACGCATATCTTATGCTTGGTTTCGGCGCCCTGTTCGGCTGGAAAATTACGCTGCTCGGGCTTTACTGCGCGTTTTTCGCCGGAGGCTGCACGGCTGCCGTGCTGCTGCTTGCGAAAAAGGCGTCGCGCAAAACAGCGCTTCCCCTTGCGCCGTTTTTGGCGGCAGGGGCGCTGCTTGCGGTTGAAATTTATCCTGCCGTGTTCGGTTATCTCGGCATAACTGCCGACTGGCCGTTCTAAAAATTTTACAAATTTTACAAATTTTACAGATAAATCACGTACAATAAAAACTCGGAGGTGCAGTTATGCCGGAAGAAACAATCAAACGCACAAAGGTAGAGCCGAAAAAAGTGCCGGGGCCTGATCTTTTTTGGTACGAGCTTGACGACACAAACGTTCCCGAAGCTGAAGCCACGGGGCAGAAGATGATTGCCGCCGTTGAAAAGATGCTTTTTATCGACGCGGATATGGTTCCTGTCGGCAGGGAAGTTTTTGCCAGAAGCCTTAAGGAGGAAAATCTGTTCCTTTTCGGGCGCTGTTTCCCGAAAGGGCTGGGCAATTTCGGAGGCCCTCAGATTCAGGCGAAAACGAGCGGAAAATTCTATCCCGTTCCCGACGGGGAATATTTTATCGTCGGAATGCTGAGAGACTATTTTGAAGCGGGGGAAGCCGGCAGACGCACGAGAAGAAGCAGCGGAACCGCCGCGCCTCACAGGGGATAGAAATCTTTTCCCGGCGCACGCGTAAATTACAAACGGGGAGTGCCTGAGGCACTCCCCGTGCTGTATTTTTGTCAAAGCAGCGTCTATTCCGGCCGGGTGAACAGAATTCCGTACGGTATCGGGCGTTCAGCGCCGTCATTGGAAGGCAGGGTGACAGTTCTTCCCATCCACCAGAGAGAGCTGGAGCCTCCGCCGTCAAGGTTGAGCGCGTCTTTCATGCCGAGCGCGAGGCAGTGTGCCTTCGTTTCTTCGATTGTCGCGCCGGAGCTGTGTATATTGCTGCGTCCGTCGATGACGGTCAGATACAGTTTGTTTCCGTCGGTGCCTATAATGCTTCTTGGATGCCTGTCACGGATTATTTTATCCGTAAGTTTGTCATCGCCTTTGCAGAGCTGACCGTTTTTCAAAAGACGGGGACCTGCCTGCAGCGCCTGAGCAAAGCTCTTTGCCTCGGGAGTTGTGAAATAGTCTGTATTGCTGCCGTCTACAAAACGCACGGTGCCGTCGTCATTCCAGCATATTCCGCTGCGGTCGGGCCATGGAGTACCCCAGATTGTTATACCTTCGTTTTTGAGAACGCCGACAGGCCTGTCATGGAAGAAATAGCCGCCGTTAACAGCGGCAACGGCTCCGTAAGTTTCCTCTGCCATAGTTGAAAGGGCAGTTTGTTCAGGGCCTCCGAATTTTGCCGCAAGAGCAATTCTCCCGCGGAAATCTTTTGGATCAAATACAACGGTTGCGGAGAAGAGCGGTTTGTCCTGCAAAGTGCCGTCATTGTTGTTAATTGACGGATTGCCGAGATTTTTTCTGAAAAGGCGCAGCTCGCCGCCGTACGGATGAGCGAAAGAGACGCGCACGGAGCAGCCTTTTTTGCACTGCGCAAGCCAGTTCATCAGAGTTTTGCACTGCTGTTCCGAAATTGCCGCGTCTGGGTCTGCAACGAGTTCTTCAGGAATTTTCGGGGTGAAAAGCTTCGCAAAGTCAATAACGCTGTCCTTTCCCTGCCATTCCGGCATTTCTTCAAAGCTTTTCAGAAGGGAAAGCTCCCATGAAAAACCTGAAGCTTCAAAAACTGCGTTAAGGGCATCCCTGCAGGTAAGTTCTTCCTGAGCGCCTGCCGGCTGGATTTCGGCACTGCTGCCGAGAACCGCGGAAATTTGCGGCTGCAGGTCGGCGCCTGTTACTGCGTAACAGGAGGAAGCTGATACGAGAAGGAGGAGCGCTGCTGACAGCGCAAGTGATAAAGAGTTGAATTGAATTTTTTTCATAACCATATAATAACAATTGACAGAAAAAGGTCAAGCAATTATAATTTCATAGTTGCCCGGGGGTATAGCTCAGTTGGGAGAGCGCTTGAATGGCATTCAAGAGGTCAGGGGTTCGAATCCCCTTATCTCCACCAGAAAATTTCAGGACCTGCTTTGCAGGTCCTTTTTTGTGCCGTATTGTTCCGGCGTTAAATGAAGAGCGCGGCAGCGCAGTAGACGAGCGCCAGAGCCAGCAGAGTGTTTATTGTCTTCGCGTACTGCGAGAAGAGCAGCTTGAAAAGCGAGCCGAAGAGCGCCCAGCAGAGGGTGCAGAAAAGACTTATCCACGCGAGCAGCAGCGCAAAAAGAACAAGCGCCCCCGCGTTTCCCTGATAACACGGCAGAATATAGCTCTCCATCGAAACAAGAATGTAGAGGCAGCATTTCGGATTGGCGAGCTGCAGCATCATGCCGTCGGTAAACCCGCTTTTGACCGGTCTGCTGTCGAACACGGCAGCGCCGCTGCGGTATGTTTTCCATGCAAGCCGCAGAATGTAAGCCGCGCCGAAAACAAGCATGACTGATTTTATTCTCGGAAGCAGTTCTGAAACGGCGCTGCAGAAGAATGCGGTGACAAGGGAAATAATGAAAACTCCTGTGAAAACGCCGAGATTAAAGGGATAAGACCTTCTCAGCCCTGAAACGGAAGCGGCGGACATTGACGAAAGGTTGTTGGGCCCGGGAGTTGCCGCCATACTGAATGCAAATGAGAGAAACGCAGCCGTGTTGAACATTTATTCTATTCCGCTGCCTTGGCTAAGTTTGGTTTTGTAGGAACTGCAAAATACACGAGAGGTGTGTCAGTGCTCAGATTTTTCAGCCCATGCTGCATACCCTTGTGAGTTACAAAAACATCGCCGCTTTTTGCCGGACATTCGCCGCCTTCGTAAAGATACAGCCCTGTACCCGAAACTATCGCATATACTTCTTCATCTTCCGTATGCCGGTGAAGCCCGACAGAAGCGCCAGGGGCAAGCTCCATGCGCATTACTGCGGCATAGGCGCTGTCTTTATTTATTGGAGCCTGAAAAGATTTTACCGTGCCTTTCCCGCCGCGGAAGTCTTTAAGCGTAATATATTCGTCCGGCTGCTTTACCAGCCGTTCGGAAGCTGTCGCCTGCACGGTGCAGCATGCAAAAACGCAGACTAAAACCGCCGCAGCCTGTTTTCTGATATTCATTTCATACCCACCCCCGCAAAATTTGCCTAAGCCGATATAATGCTATTATACTCTAATGATACAGGCTCTGTAATGCCGGTGTGGTATAATTCCGGTATAAACTTTAACGGAGGAAAGAAAAATGAAACAGAGCCGAGAGTACCTCAAAAAGCTTGTTGAAAACCGCGAAAAAGGGAATTACAGACAGGAAGACATGAGCGAAGACGAAAATTATGACCCGTCAAAGATTTACTGGAGCTGTTTTTCCGAAACTCCCGAAGGGTGTGAGTGCATACTCGTCTACGCCTTTGACAGGCAGACGGCGGGAGAGGCGTGTCCCTGCGAAGGCTGTTTTGACAACGCTGATTTTGCATTCGGCTCAATCCCTTGCAGCAGCTGGAAATAGTTTTGCTGATGGCGAAAAATGAACCGGTAAACAAAACTTGTTTATTTTAGAAAAAAAATTAAAAAAAAGTACATTTTGGTACTTGTATTTGCCAAAAAGTGGTATATAATTGCCCCCATAACGCAGCAAGCGGATACTCAAACCAACGGAGGTGTACCACATTATGAAGAAATTTGCAGCATTCCTCGCGCTCGCCATGCTTCTTACGGCACTTTTTGCCTGCAGCGCACAGGCGGCAACAACAATCAAAATCGGACACGTTCTCAACACCGACCACTCATGGCACAAATGCCTGACAGGCTTTGCCGCTGACGTCAACAAAGCGACAAAGGGAAACGTCGAGATTAAAATCTATCCGAGCGGACAGCTCGGCAACGAGAAAGACATGGTCGAAGGTCTTGCAATGCAGACGATCGACGGCGGTCTTATCGGCGGCGGAAGCTTCCAGCCCATTGAACCCACAGCCGGTATCGAAGCCCTTCCTTACGCCTGGCCGACGCACGAAGCAGCCTACAAAGCCTATGACGGCGAGCTTGGCAAAGCAATTCTCGGCAAACTTGAGAAAAAAGGCGTTGTCGGACTTGCATGGTGGGAAAACGGTTTCAGAAACATCACCAACAACAAACGCCCCATTGTCAAACCGGGAGACCTCAAAGGCATTAAAATCCGCGTAACGCCGGACAAAATGCGCCTTGACACGTTCAATACGCTTGGTTCAACCCCGATGCCTATCGCTTTCGGCGAACTTTACTCAGCACTCCAGCAGGGCGTAGTTGACGCACAGGAAAACCCGTACGCAATCATCTACTCGAACGCGTTCTACGAAGTGCAGAAATATCTCTCGATCTCCAACCACATTTGGGGCTCAGCGCTTCTCTGCATCAACAAAACAGTCTGGAAAAAGCTTTCCGCGGCTGACCAGAAGGCAGTTCTCGCAGCAGCCAAAAAATGGTGCAAAATCCAGCGCGACATGACGAAGAAAGACGAAGCCGACTGCCTCGCGAAGCTCAAAGCAAAAGGCATGAAGGTCAACAGCATCGACGTCAAAGCCTTCCAGAAAGCGGTTGCCCCTGTCTGGAAAAAATACGAATCCGAATTCGGCAAGGACACGATCGATCTCGTCCGCAAATACGGAAAATAAGAGATGTCCGAAAAGAAGAATATACTCGAGAGGGCGTACCGCCCTCTTGAGCTTTGTCTGACAGCAGCAGTCTGCATAATCTTTCTGCAGGTGCTCGCGGAAGTCGTTTCACGCTACGTGTTCAGTTTTTCAATAGCGTGGGGGCAGGAGCTTGCGGAAACGCTGATTGTATGGATAACGTTCATAGGGGCTTCCGTCGCGATGCTCCGCGCCGAGCACATGGCAATCAATATCCTGTACAACAGACTGAAAAACAAAGCGCTTGCGAAATTTTTCATCTTTATCGCAAATCTTACGGTGCTTTTCTTCCTCGTATGCGCGGTTTACAGCGGCATTGAGCTTGTAAAGCGCACCTGGGAAATGAAAACGGTCACGATGGAAATTCCGGCGGGCGTGCTTTACCTTGCGTTTCCCGTCGGCTGCGCGCTTATGCTGATAGTGAATCTGCGCGACATATTTGCGCTGTTCGGAAGGAGGGACGGTTAAATGTCAGTAATGCTTGCGATACTCCTTCTCGGAATTGCCATAGGCATACCGGTTGCGCACTCGATAGCCGTTTCAGGGACAGTTTATCTTCTCCTGCAGAACGGCTTTGACATGATGCCCGTCATAGCGCAGAAAATGGTTGTCGGAGTCAACTCCTTCACGCTTCTTGCGATACCGCTCTTCCTGCTTGCCGGAGCCCTGATGGCTGAAGGCGACATAACGCCGAAAATAATGCGTTTTGCCTCCAGCATGGTCGGGCACATACGCGGCGGAATGGCTATGGTTATGGTTGTTTCCTGCATGATTTTCGGGGCAATATCAGGCTCCGGAGTTGCAGACGTCGTCGCAATCGGTTCTATCCTTATGCCGATAATGAACGGACAGGGCTACAAGAAGCCGTTCACGGCGGCGCTGCTCGGCTGTGCAGGCTCTCTGGGCACAATAATTCCCCCGAGCATGGTGCTTGTCATTCTCGGCGTAACCATGGGCTGCTCAATAGGCAAGCTCTTCATCGGCGGCTTTATACCGGGCATAATTGCCGGTGTTTCGCTGATGGTGCTCTCGAACTACTACGCAAGAAAAGAAGGCTATCCTGCGCTGCCGAAGGCAGGCTGGAAAGAAAAATGGGACGCTTTCCGCTTTGCGCTGCTTCCGCTTATGACGCCGATTATCATTATCGGCGGAATCCTTGCCGGTATTTTCACGGCTACGGAAGCCGGGGCTGTTGCCTCGCTCTACGCGCTTATCCTTGCCAAATACGTCTACAAAAAGCTCACGTGGAAACGTTTCTTTGAAATCTGCCTTGAAGTCGCGAAAACAAGCGCAACGGTGCTTTTCATAATAGCCGCGGCGAACCTTTTCGGCTGGCTCATAACGGCGGAGGACATACCGCAGAAGCTTGCGGCATGGATACTCGGCATATCCTCAAACTACTGGGTGATTATCGGCTTCTTCAACCTGCTGCTCATAATTCTCGGTATGTTCATGGAAACGACGGCGATAATTCTTATCGTTATACCCATCTTCATGCCGATTATGACGCAGATAGGCGTAGATCCCATTCACCTCGGCGTAATGGTATGCGTCAACCTCGCGATAGGCGCCAACACGCCGCCGCTCGGCGTCGACCTTATGGCTGCCTGCAAGGTTGCGGATATTCCGTACGAAGATTCGTTCAAATACGTGTTCGGCTTCGATATTATGATGCTGATAGCGCTCGTGCTTATAACAGTCTTCCCGAAGCTTGTAACCTTCCTGCCGAGCCTTGTAATAGAATAAGCGGCAGTTTAACACAACGGGATGCCCCGCCTGAACGGCAAGGCATCCTTTTTTTGCTGTATGCCGCCGTATTCCGTAAAAAATCTGATGTACCGCCGCAGCGGCGCGGTTCAAAAACAGCTGTTTCGGAAAAAAGCGCGCGGCACGGCGCGGAGTGCCGCAGCTGCAATGCTTTGCGGCATCAAGGGGCAGTTTCGGGAGATGAAAAAATGAACCGGTAAACAAAAGTTGTTCATTTTAGAAAAAAAATTAAAAAAAAGTACATTTTGGTACTTGTATTTGCCAAAAAGTGGTATATAATTGCCCCCATAACGCGGTAAGCGGATACTCAAACCAACGGAGGTGCACCACATTATGAAGAAATTTGCAGCATTCCTCGCGCTCGCCATGCTTCTTACGGCACTTTTTGCCTGCAGCGCACAGGCAGCAACAACACTGAAGCTCAGCCACGCCACACCGAGAACCAGTACGTGGCATCAGGGCGCGGAAAAATTTGTTGAAATCGTCAAGGCGAAAACCGGCGGAAAATACAACATCAAAATTTTCCCGAGCGACGAACTTTCAGGCGGCAACCAGGCTGCCGGTATTGAACTCGTTCAGACGGGCGTAACCGACATCCACATTCAGGACGCTCTCGTATGGTCATCAGTCGCGAAGAAGAGCATCGTTCCCTGCTTCCCCTGGCTGCTCCCGACCTACAAAGACGTTGACAAAGCCATGCAGGGCGCAGGCGGAAAAGCAATGAAAGCCGCACTCAACGAAGCCGGTGTCGTCTGCCTCGCAATCGGTGAAAACGGCTACCGCCAGGTTGTCAACAACAGAAACCCGATCAATGCGCCGAAAGACATGAAGGGTCTTAAAATGCGCGTTCCCGGAAGCAACGTCCACGTCAACCTTCTGAAATACATCGGCGCAGACCCGCTTACGATGAACCAGTCGGAAGTGTACACGTCGCTTCAGCAGGGCACGATTGATGCCTGCGAAAACACGCTCGACCTTCTCTTCACGCAGAACACGCTTGAAGTCGTAAAGAACATTTCGCTCTGGAACTACTCGTACGACCCGATTTACTTCTCAGTAAGCAAAGAGCTCTGGGGCAAACTTTCAGCGGCGGAAAAGAAGATATTCCAGGATGCCGCAAACGAAGCCATGAAATACCAGATCAAAGTCACGCGTGAAAAAGATCAGAAGCTTCGCAGCCGCCTCGGCGAATACAAAATCAAGGTTGTCAAATCGCTTACGCCTGCAAACCTCGCAGCATTCAAAAAAGCGGTTGCCCCGATTTACAAGGACAACGAAAAGAATTTCGGAAAAGAACTTAAGGAATTCGGCTACAAATTCTAAGAAACGTTTCCTGTATGGCGGCATTTTACGGTGCCGCCATACTCTTTTTTTGAGAGTGAGTGTGTTGAATGGAAAAAATAGACTTTTTGCTGAACAAACTGGAAGAGACAGTTATGGTCGTCGGCGGAATTATTATGGTGGCGATGAATTTTCTCAACGTCGTATGCCGCTATCTGCTTCCGAAGACGCCGTTTTCATATACTGAAGAGCTCGTCGTACTGGTCTTTATGTGGGTCAGTATGTTCGGTATTTCATACGCCTACAGAAGAGGAGCGCACACGCTTCTTACAATTCTTTCCGACCTTATCAAAGGCAGGGGAAGAATTCTGATAGTGCTGTTCTCAATGGCGGCATCCATGCTGCTTATGGCGCTTATAGCCTATACGGGCTACGGCATGGTGCTTAACCAGATTAAATTCAGCCAGATACTTCCGGGCATGAGACTTCCTATGGCTTACATGGGCTGGTCAGTGCCTGCGGGGGCGGCGGCTTCGCTGCTCAGCGTTCTGGTAAGCGGCTGCAGGGAAATTAAAGAAATCTGCGGCAAAACGAAATAAGGGGGAAGGATAAAATGACCGGAATAATTCTGCTTGGAACGTTTTTCGGGCTCCTTCTTCTGAAGGTTCCCGTCGCTGCCTCCATGGGGCTTGCCGCTTTTGCCGGAATGATAGACATGGGCTTCAAAATTTCAGTTTTCCCGACGGTTTTCTACGCGGCGATAGCCAAATACACCATGCTCGCAATACCTTTCTTCATTCTTGCGGGCGTTATCATGGACTATGCCGGCATTTCAAAACGTCTTATAGACCTTGCCAACTCCTGCGTAGGACACCGCAGAGGCGGGCTGGCGGTCGTAACGGTCGTGGTTGCCTGCTTCTTTGCGGCAATTTCAGGCTCAGGCCCCGCAACCGTTGCCGCCATAGGCGGGGTTTTAATTCCCGCAATGAGAAAACAGGGCTATGACAAAAACTTCGCAACGGCGGTCGTTGCCTCCTCAGGCGGTATTGGAATGATTATTCCTCCGAGCATTCCTTTTATCATCTACGCTATGCTTGCCGAAGTTTCAGTAGGCACAATGTTTATGGCAGGCGTAGTACCGGGCCTGCTTTTCGGCTTGTTCTTCTCGGTCGCGGCGCTTCTCTACCTCCGCAATGACAAAAACGTCATACTCAGCCCGAGATGCAGCTGGAAGGAACGCTTCAAGGCATTCAAGAGCGCAATATGGGCTCTGCTCATGCCTGTAATCATTCTCGGCGGAATCTACGGCGGAATATTTACCCCTACGGAAGCCGCTGGTGTTGCGGTTGTCTACGGACTGTTTGTCGGAGTTTGCGTGTACAGGGAAATCAAAATGAAACAGCTTTGGAAAATCATGGTTGATTCCTTTGTTTCCTCGGCGATTATTATGTTTATCATGGGCTGCGCGGGAGCGTTTACCTGGATTCTTACCACCTCCGGCGTAACGCGCGAGCTCACGGACCTGCTTCTCTCGCTTACAAGCGACAGAAACATGATGCTGCTGATCATAACGATCATATTCCTTATCGCAGGCTGCTTTGTCGACTCGGCATCAGGCTTCTACCTGCTGCTTCCGATACTGCTTCCGATAATCAGGGAAATGCACTATTCGCTTATAGCCTTCGGCGTTATAGCGACCTCAAACTTTGCGCTCGGACAGGTTACGCCGCCTGTCGGTTCCAACCTGTTTGTCGCCTGCAACATTGCAGACGTTACGATGAAAGACCTTGTCGCAAAGGTGTGGCCGTTCCTGATAGCCGGTATAATCTGCCTGCTGCTCATAACCTATATGCCGCAGCTTATAACGTTCTTCCCGACGCTGCTCGGAATGAAGGTTATATAAATGAAAATCGCAAAAGAAGAATTTATCGCGCGACAGCAGTCGCTCCGCCGCATTATGGCGGAGCGCGGGCTTGACGCAGTCTGCATAGCAGGCTCTGCGCAGCTTGACACGCGCGGGGTTCTCAGATACTTCACAGACTACTATCTGCCTGTATTTGAAGAATATTTGCTGATTACGCGCGACGGAAGCTTCTTCTTTGCCCACGACGGCTGCGGAGCGGACTACGCGAAAAAATTCTGCGCCGTTGACGAAATAAAAATCATACCTGAAGCGGACTACAACTTTGACCCTGCAAAGCCCGTAGTGAACGTGCTGAAGGAACTCGGCTGCAAAAGCGCCGGCACCTGCTGGGGACGCCAGGTGTCCGCAGGTTTCTGCAATTCCTTCGCAAAACACGCGGAAGGCATAAGCACTGAAGACGTTTCCATGTCCGTGCACCGGCTCCGCGCGGTCAAAAGCCCTGCGGAAATTGAACTGATGCGCGAAGCGGTGAAATTCAACGAAAAGATACTTGATTTCTACGTCAGTCAGACGGCTGCGGGCAAAACTGAACTCGACGCGGTAAACAAAGCTTCCCTCTATGCGCTCGAACAGGGTGCGGAAGACCTCTACTGGATGACAGCGTCCGGAAAAACGCCGTCGCTTGCCTATCTTGCCGCCTCAAGGCAGCAGAAACACGTATGGCAGCAGGGCGACTATCACTATGTGGTGCTTGAACACTCCGTACCCGGAGGTTATTACAGCGAAATAACGCAGCTTGTATCTTTCGGAAAACCTAAAAAAGAATACGAGGAGGCGTACAAAGCCGTAACGGAAGCCCAGAAAGCGGCAGCCTCAGCCGCCAAAACAGGCGAACCTGTTTCAAAGCTTGCGGAGGCGTCGCACAAGGTGCTCTGCGAGCTTGGCTACTGCGCAAAAGAATCGCCGGTGCCCTGCATAGGTCATTCGCAGGGGCTTGACGCATGGGAATTCCCGCGGATAGCGGCAGACGAAACAATGACGGTACAGCCCGGCATGCGTTTCAACATACACCCTGCCGTAGTTCTTCCCGACGGCGCGAAAATCACCTCCTGCCAAAGCTGGCTTGCAGCGGAAAACGGCTGCGAACAGCTTTCATCTCTCAGCGATGAAATAATCGTGCTTTAAAAACTAACAGACTGCAGGAAGGAAACCGCCCCGGCGGTTTCCTTTTGTCTGCGCGCATCTGCTTGACATCTCAAATAAATTGTGTACTATTATATTATACAAACTTTAACGGGAGGCGGTAACGTGCAGTACAGTTACAGAACGCAGGGCACCTGCTCGCAGCTGATTACCTTCGAATACGAAAACGGCAGAATCAGCGGCGTGAAATTTTACGGCGGCTGCCCCGGAAACCTTACGGCAATACCGCGGCTGGTTGAAGGCATGACACCTGCCGAAATCCGCGAAAAACTTGAAGGCATAAGCTGCGGCGGCAAACCGACCTCCTGCGCCGACCAGCTCGCGAAAGCGGTAACGGCGGCTGAACGGGAAGCAGCAGAAAAAGCATAAGGGGGAAAAGAAATGATACAGAGCAGAAAAGGCTTCAACGAAACAGTATCAGCCGGACAGGGCGGCAAACTCAGAGACCAGCTTGCGTTCATGCTCTATGCCGGAGCAAAGGAAACGACGCGCAGGTACAAAATGCTGCTGCGCGATACGGGACTTACCTACACGCAGTATCTTGCGATGCTTGTCCTTTGGGAAAAAGAAAAAATCAACGTCAAGACACTCGGCGAACAGCTCTACCTTGACAGCGGCACCCTTACCCCGATGCTCAAGAAAATGGAAGAAGCCGGCTTCATCAAACGCACGCGCGACAGCGGGGACGAAAGAAACATGATAGTAACGCTCACCGACGCCGGCAGAAAACTCCGTTCGGCGACGGCGGCTGTCGAGGCTAAAGCGAAGGCGGAATTCCCGATAACGGGAATGGAAGCAAAGCAGCTTGCAGCCACGCTTGAAAAACTGCTCTACGGACTTTCAAAGTAACAGCGCGGACAAAAACTGCCCGCAGCGCATTTTAACAAAAGTATCTTTTATTTTAAAATAATAGCCGGAAAGGAAGAAAAAAATGAAAAAATACATCTCAATACTTCTCATAATTGCCCCATTTTTCACAATAGCGCCGTCAGCCGGCGCCTTTGACCTCGGCGACGTTGTAAAAACGGTGGCAGTCGGGGCTGTGGGCGGCTATGCGGTATCAAAACTCGGCCCCCAGCTTAACGACTTCATCAACACGATAACGTTCCAGAACGGCGTAAAATACCAGGGCTACACGAAAGTTGTTCCCATAGTTTCGCTCGGTGACGGTGCAAAAGTGGGAGCTGCCCAGGTCGGGGCAACGACAAAAGCGGCGCTTGACGCAACAAAAGCTGTTGCGCAGCTTGAAGGAAACTTCAGCTCAATACATGCGACAGCGCTTATTCCCATTAACTCCACAAACCCGCTTAACGGCGTGAAACGCGTAGCCGGAGTCGGGGTAACGGCAATAATCGACGTTAAACTTTAATAAATACACTTGACAATCCGGTGAGATATTGTAAAATATCTCACCGTAGCGGATTAATTCCGTGCACGTGGTAGGATGGCCGAGTGGTCAAAGGCAACAGACTGTAAATCTGTCGGCGAGAGTCTACGCTGGTTCAAATCCAGCTCCTACCACCATTTTTTTTACTTTACAGGCTTTATCCAGGCCGTCTTAGCTCAGCAGGTAGAGCACATCCATGGTAAGGATGGGGTCCCCGGTTCGAGTCCGGGAGACGGCTCCAGTTGACTCAGACGCCCGGAAAGGGCGTTTTTTGCTGCTTTTGATGCTTTTCCCAGGGGGAAGGAAAAACGTGAAGAAGATACTGCTGTCATTTCTAATCTGTCTTATACTTGCTATGCCGGCGAACGCAGAAGAAATCAAATGCGATGTCGCCGTTATAGGCGGAGGAACCGGAGGATGTGCTGCCGCGCTTCAGGCTGCAAGACTCGGGGCATCTGTCGCAGTACTTGAAGAAACGGAAATGCTCGGCGGTCAGATGACTGCTGCCGCTGTATCCACATTGGACGACAGAGGACTCACGCGCACCGGAATATACAAAGAATTCCTGAACGAAATATTTGCATACTACAATCTTGCCGGCAAGAAAATCAACTGCTGCTACTGGGGAGACGACACAATCGCCTTTGAACCTCTCCGCGGCAGCAAAATACTCAGCGCAATGCTTGAAAAAGAAAACATTAAAGTGCTCTGCAACGTTCATCTGTTGTCGGCAAAAGTAGTAAAAGGCAAAGTTGTATCAGCAAACTTTAAAAACGGCGATAACGAACCGATCACCGTACATGCACAGGTCTTCATTGATGCCACCGAATGCGGCGATTTTATTCCTCTCACGCACGCACGCTACCGTATAGGCAACTCAATATCCCCT
>JAZUJX010000062.1:0-18925 GCA_045642965.1 Synergistaceae bacterium
GGATTTCTGCTGCCGAGAAGCCGCACTACAAATTCTTCCGGAATCCAGTTGTGGATAAAGGCGCCGACCGCAACCCCCGCCAGCACGTACGGCAAAAGTCTTTTTGCCGTTGCGGACGTCTGCTCCGCAGCAAAATCAAGCCTGTCTGAAAAGTGCAGCTCTGCCTGAGCTATTTCAAAGATTTTCGCGCTGCGTATGCAGTCCTCCACTTCGTTTTCAAGCTTCATAAATCCTATAAGGGCACCTCCGCAGACTGCGATGACAAGCCCTGAAAGCACGTACAGAAGCGAGATTTTCCAGCCGAAAACCGAGGCAAGCAGAACCAGCGAGCCCAAATCAACCATCGGCGAAGAAATCAGGAACGAAAAGGTGACGGACAACGGCAGTCCGGCGCTTGTAAAGCCTATGAAAATCGGGATGGACGAGCAGGAGCAGAAAGGCGTAACCGTGCCGAGCAGAGCCGCGCAGAGGCTTGCCGCAAAACCGCCGAAACGGCTTAATATCCGTCTGCTTCTTTCAGGCGGAAAATAGCTCTGTATGAGTGAGATAACGAAAATCAGCGTGCAGAGAAGAAGCAGAATTTTTATGCTGTCGTAAACAAAAAAGCGCAGACTGCCACCAAGCCGTCCGCTTACGTCAATTCCGCAGGCGGCGAGCAGACGCGCGGCAAGCGCGTTCAGCCAGTCCATTTTAAGCAGCTGATTTTGGATAAAACGCCACATATTTATTCTCCCTCAAACGTATTGAGTATTGCGCGCGCCGCTTCAAATCCTTCGCGCGCGAGCGAATAGTGCATCCATTTGCCTTCCCTGCGCCCGTTTACCATACCTGCATCGCAAAGGATTTTCATGTGGTGCGAAAGAGTAGGCTGGGATATCTGAAGATCTTCAAGCAGTTTGCAGGCGCATTTTTCGCCGTCTGCCAGCTGTCTCAGAATCGTTATCCTGTTTTCGTCGCAGAAGGCTTTGAAAATCTCTGCTGTTTGTTTGTCTGTTGTCATTGCCGCCTGTCCTTTCCGAAATTGCAGTAAGGTCATTATATTGACATATTTATATTTGTCAATACGTAGTTTGTACGATTTCTTTCTTCTGCTTTTACTTATTGCGTTATAATTGAAACAGGAAATATTTGGAGGTATCTACAATGAAAAATATACGGCGTTCCGCTGCGGCGCTGTTTTTGTCCGTTCTGTTCTGTACGGCGGCATTCTGCGCGGAAAAGAGCAAAAATATTGTCATACTTTACACGAACGACGTTCACAGTGCCGTTGACACAAATATAGGCTATGCCGGAATTACGGCAATGAAAAACGACCTCAGGGAGCAGAACGAACACGTTCTGCTCGTGGACAGCGGCGACATCATACAGGGCGATCCTCTCTGCACCCTTTCAAAAGGCACGGACATAGTCGATATATTCAATCGTGCAGGTTACGATTACATGACGCTCGGCAATCACGAATTTGACTACGGACTCGAACAGCTTTCAAATTTTCTGGAGAGGCTGAACGTACAGTGCCTGAACTGCAATATAACGTACTCTGGAACAAAAACAAACGCTCTGGCAAAAACAAAGCCGTACGCAATAAAACAGCTCGGCGGCAAAAAGATTGCCTTTATCGGCGTTACGACGCCGGATACGTACACTTCAACAAGACCCGTTTTCTTCAAAGAAAACGGCAAAACCGTCTACAGCTTCTTTGGCGGAAGACGCGCGTCGGTCGAAGGGCTTACAAAAACCGTTCAGGAATACGTCAACGAATGCCGGCGGAAGGGCGCGGATTACGTTATAGTGCTTTCCCATCTCGGCGACAGCGAAAGCAAATTCAACTCACGCCTGCTGATTCGGAACAGTTACGGAATAGACGTTGTGCTTGACGGACACGACCACCACGTTATTCCGCATGAAATCTGCAAAAACAGGGACAACAAAGACGTGCTGCTGACCTCGACAGGAACACGCTTTGCAAACGTCGGAAAACTCACGGTAACACCGGAAGGAAATTTCACTTCGGAGCTTGTCAGCAGTTACGCAGGCAAAGACAGCGGCGTTGCCGGCTATATCGCCACGCTGCGCAAAAAACAGGAAGAACGTCTTTCAAAAAAGATCGGACATACTGCCTTTGAACTTTCCGACAAAGACGATGGCGGAATAAGACTTGTAAGAAACCGCGAAACAGGGCTCGGCAATCTCTGCGCCGACGCTCTGAGAGCCGCCGGTAATACGGACATGGCAATTATCAACGGCGGAGGCATACGAAATCCAATTCCCGCCGGAGACGTAACGCTCAATACACTGTTTCGTGTTTTTCCGTTTGACGGCCGCGTCTGCGCGGCAAAAATCAGCGGAAAAACCCTGCTTGACGTACTTGAATTTTCCTGCAGTCAAATAAAAAAGGAATATAAAAAGGACGGCAGTGCTGCCGGTGAATTCGGCGGCTTTCTGAGCGTTTCGGGAGTCAGTTTTTGCGTTGACCTTTCTGTTCCATCACCTGTTATCGCAGACGAGGACAGAACTTTCAGGGAAATATCGGGCAAAAGACGCGTGTACAACGTATGGCTCACGGACAAAAGCGGCAGAAAAATCAGAAAACTGGACGAAAACGGCGAATACAGCATGGCTGGCACCGATTATCTGCTGTCCAACGGGGGAAACGGCTACTCAATGCTTGCAAACTGCACACCTCTCCCCTGTGAGATTATGAGCGACTGCGATGCTTTGAAAAAATACATGACAGAAACTCCCGGCGGTGAAATTCCCAAGCGCTATAAAGCTCCCGAAGACAGAATTAAGATAACGTACGGCAGGGAATAAATCTCAGACGTACTGTTATACTGAAAATACAGAATTTTTTACGCCGCCGCTAAAAGGCGGCGTTGTTTTGTACGGAGGAATATGAGAAAATATACCGAACGGCAGACGGAAAGGTGGCTCTTCGTTGGATTTTGACGCACTTCTGCACGACCGCAAATTCGGTTTGTGTGACTGCAACAATTTTTTCGTTTCCTGCGAGCGCACGGTGAACCCTGAGCTTGAAGGGCTCCCGGTCGTTGTGCTTTCGTCAAACGACGGCTGCGTGGTTTCGCGTTCAAATGAAGCCAAAGCGCTGAAAATTCCGATGGGAGCACCCTATTTTCAGTACAAAGCCTTCTTCCGCGCACACAACGTGCAGATCTGCAGCGGAAATATGCCGCTCTATCAGGAGCTTTCTCACAAGGTTATGGACGTGCTGTCGGAATACACGGACAAACTTGAGCAGTATTCTGTTGACGAAGCCTTTTTTAATCTCGCCATAGTTTCAATTACAGACCCTGAAGCCTACTGTCTGAAAATACGCTCCGAAATACTCAGACGCTGCAAAATACCCGTTTCCATAGGCATTTCGCCCAACAGAACACTTTCAAAGCTCGCGGCGGAATACGCAAAAAAACATTCTGAAACGGACGGTGTTTTCTGGTTTGACAAAAGCCGTTACGGAAGCGCGGAATTTATGTCACAGTTTGCGCTCGGCGACATATGGGGAATAGGCAGACAGAACGTGAAAAGGCTTCAGGTTGCAGGCATCACGGACATGAACAAACTGACTGCAATGGACGAAGCCGAAGCAAAGGCAAAATTCGGAACCCCGATGCTTACAACTATTTGGGCGCTGCAGGGCAAAGCGGCGGAACACAAGACAAGGGACAAGAACGCTGTGCGCAAGTCAATTCAGGTCTCGCGCAGCTTCGGCGAAAAAATAACTGAGTACGCGGAACTGCTCGACGCGCTGCAGAATTTTGTTGTTTCTGCTGCCCGCCAGCTTCGCGAAGCAAAATCGGGAGCAAAAAAACTGCGTATCTATATCCGCAGCGGAAATTACGCAAACAGGGAATACCAGAGTACCGAAGCGGAATTTGACACGCCGCAGAACCTTGACGCTGTCCTGATGTCGGCAGTACGCAAAATGCTTGACGAAATATACGTGCCGGGCATTGCCTACACCAAGGCTGGGATAGAAATACCCTTCCTCTGCAGTCAGGCTGAATGTGCGCAGGAACTGCTTTTCAGGCAGTCCGACGAACGCAGGACAAACGCGGAAAAAGCCGCCGACAGCATTAACAGGGAACTCGGGGTATCAGCCATGAAACCTGCACAGCTATACTCCGCGCCGGACAAAACAATGCGCTGGAGACCAAAAAAAGAACACGGCTGCGAAAATAAGCAGAAAAAACTGCGCGATACAAGCGGCATGCGCTTTGCAAGCCGTGCTGAAGATGTGTAACTGTTTGTTCAATGCGCCGCAATAAAATCCAAAATCGCCGCCTATGCGGCATTTTTATTTCCAAAAAGACGCAACAGGTAATTCTGCGCTGCAAAAACAGGTAAAAATACTGAGGTGCAAAAATAAAAACTTTGTACAATTGTTCACAGACAGAGAGAAAGTTACCAGCATCTCTCCTTGACATATATCCCCCTTAATGGACAGACAGCGGCTTGCACCGCTGTCTGTTTTGTCTTATATTAAATGTTCCGTATAAATAATTTGGGCAGTTTTGTATACTATTAATTCTTTAATAGCTGTAATATTGCTTTTGTTTGCACCTCTATGCCGAGAGGTATGCAGCTTTCATTTGCGTTAAATTTTGCGTTGTGTATCGGGGCATTGTATTTCCCTTCATACCCGCATCCAAGATGCCAGAAACAGCTCGGCCTTGCCTGAGCGAAGTAGGCAAAATCTTCTGTGCCTAGGCTCGGAGTCTTTTCCTGCGTAACCTTGTCTGCTCCAAATACCTCTTTGGCAGCGCCGTAAACCACACTGACAACCGTGTCGTCATTTGTAAGCGCCGTGTAACTCGGGCGCAGTTCAAGCACGGCTTCCCCGCCGTATGCCTGCGCAACACCTTCCGCAACTGCTTTGACACGCTCACGCAGTCTCATTCTCGTTTCTTCAGAAAGCGAGCGAAGTATTCCAACAAGCTCAGCTTCTGCCGGAATGACGTTGCCTGCGGTTCCGGCGGTAAATTTGCCTACCGTTACCACCCCTGCCTCGTAAGGCGCAAGGTTTCTGCTGGAAATGCTCTGCAGCGCCGTAACAATCTGCGAGGCCAGAACTATCGTATCCACCCCGCTGTCAGGGTGTGCTCCGTGGCAGCCTTTCCCACGTACGCGAAGTGTAAATTCGTCAGACGCCGCCATCATCTGTCCGTATTTAAAGCCGGCTTCACCGGCAAGATATCCGGGCTCAACATGCAGCCCTACAATCTGTTTCACGTACGGGTTTTCAAGCACACCTGCTTTTATCATTCTGTCAGCTCCGCCTGTCGTCTCTTCCGCAGGCTGGAAGAAGAATTTGACTGTTCCGCCGAGTTCGTTTTCGTGCTGTTTCAGGAGCATGGCTATACCAAGTACAATTGACGCGTGCATATCGTGCCCGCAGGCATGCATGCAGCCTTTGTTTTCCGATGCAAACTCCACCACGCTGTCCTCCGTTATCGGCAGCGCGTCTATGTCCGCGCGTACGCCGATGCAGGGTTCGCTGCCTGTGCCTACCTGTGCGCAGACTGCGGTACCATCAAGCAAAACGTCATATTTGATGCTGTATCTGTCGAGCTGCTTCGTAATGCGCAAAACCGTTTCCTGTTCGCTTCCGCTCTGTGACGGGTGACGATGCACGTCTCTGCGGAAAGCAATAATTTCAGGCAAAAGTTTCTGTATTTCTTCTCTCATTTTTAACAACCCCCTGTTTAGCAGCCAGCTTTTGTCTGCCGGTTGTCAACTTTAATTCTTCCAGCTAACTGCTGGCGGCTTACAGTTAAAAACTGCATTTCTATTCGTCCAGCATAAGCTCTTCCGGATGCTCCGAAAGTTTTTCTATTCTTTCCCTTTCTATTTCGCTGATGGTTTTCTTAGGAACGCTCATGTTTTCGGGCATTGTGCCGCCAACCTTTTCTATCGCAGCACGCACCTCTTTGCCGACAATATAATGTATTTCGTTTGCCAGCTGCAAATCTGACACGTTTTCCTTTTTCAGCTTCTCCTCCGTCTGCGTTATGCGGAAAAGATTTGCCGCAAGCTCGGCGCTTTCCATGAAATCAAGGATTTTTTCGTCCTCTTTCAGTCCTTTTTTCTCATGTATCTGGTCAACGGTCATACCGCCGTAAAGCCCCATGTATCCTGAGTTCTGGAATATTTTGTAGTCGTCGCCGGAAAGAACTCCCGCCTTGTGTGCGGCTTCCGCAAGCATCCTGTTCCAGACGCGTATATCGCCGCGCACTGCGAGCCTCTTTTTGTCTTCGTCCAGCTGGTTAAAGATTTCGGCAACCTCCGTGCGGCGCGTCTGAATGGCAAAATAGGTCTGTCCGCAGGCAATAACTTCCTTTTTCGGGTCGCCGTTTTGGACGATAAGATAACAGGCATAGCGCGACAGTTCATAAGCGTTGATTTCCTTAGTTGCCACACCGGTTTTTACAATTTTGTTGACTTCAACAAAATTGTCGGAAAGCGGGCTTTTGCTGTTTATGCAGGCTATCATGGCACGGTCAATAACCTTGGAAAAATTGCGCCATTCCTTATATTCAAGCGCTGCGGAAAGCTCGCGCGCCGACCAGAATTCGCTCCCGTCTTCCCTTGTATGCTTTATTCCGTCAAAGGTGACGTATTCTTTTGCCTGAAGATTTGCCATAAGCACACCCCCGAATCTTTTCACGGACATTATACAACATATCGGGGCAGGAAAAACAGCAGGATATTCTATGCAAAAACGATAAAAAACAGCGGCAGAATATCCTATTGAAACAGTAGGTAATTATTTTCCGGAATTCCAGTGTCAGCCGTTCGTTAAACAACGTCATGCGCAAAAAGATTTTATAAAATTATCTGCTATAAGTACGTGCAGTAATTACAAGGCTTCGCCAATACCTAGTGCAATGATGGGTTTTGCACGAAAACACGCTTGTAAAAATTTCGGCTGCTGTATATAATCATAGTATAAAGATAGGTTTACAAAAGAAGGGGTACCGGATGACAATTTCAACTAAGGGGCGCTATGCTTTGAGATTTATGATCGACGTGGCGTCAAACGGAAGAGATTCGCTTGTTACGCTGCGCGAAATTTCCCAACGCCAGGATATCAGCGTCAAATATTTGGAACAGATAGCCGCGCTGCTTTCAAAAGCCGGACTTATTCAGGCAGTCAGAGGAAACGGAGGCGGCTATGCACTGATGCGCAAAGCCTCGGAATACACGGCGGGTGAAATCATACGCGCGGCTGAAGGAAGGATTGCTCCCGTAGACTGTCTCAAAAAAGAACCAAATGTCTGTCCCCGTGCAGGACAATGTCCCGCTCTAAAATTCTGGAGCGGTCTGGACAAAGTAGTCAACCTTTACATGGAACAATTTACGCTGGAAAGTTTTTTAGGCAGAAATAACAACTGACACATATCTATACAGATACAAAAACCAAGCACACATACGCCGGATTTCGGCGTCTTTTTCTCTGTATTAAAGCAATCTATAAAGTACCGGTCATGTTTTAATATATTATATTTGGGCAGTTTGTTTATAGCAATATTATTATATTATATAATGATACTTAATATTTTTTATAAACATTACCGCCCATCTGTTATAGCTATTTTTTCTCTCTGAAACAAATCAGTGCGCAGCATATTGCCCGCGCACCTATTCATTATATGCCTGCAAATCAATAAAACGCGCTGTTTTTAACTGTTTGCACATCATTACACCCCTCCGTGCTTTTTTGCATATTGTTAATTGGGCAGTTTTACATACATAATAATATATATTAAACTCTATTTTATATATAATTATTGTTTATTCCGAAAGTACACGGATTCTCTTCCGTCACCTGATTTGAGGGGCTTATAAGTCTCCCTTTTCTTCGCTTTCTCCTTTTGTAGAAGACACTAAAAATGTTATTTTTTCAGTTGAATTCAGCATTTTTCCTGTTTTGTGGTAGAATTTACTGTGTCTGTATACTATAGATAAGGAGGGGCTTCCATGAGTATGCCGAAGTTGCTGTCAAAGCGCACCGCTGCTGTGTTTGTACTTGTTCTGGCAGTCTGCTCCGCCTCAGTTTTTGCCCTGACCAAAGTTAATTTTCTTGAAAAAACTGCCATGAACTATGCCAAGCCTATGCTTGAAAAAAAACTTAAGGCAGACATGGCGTCTTCTCCGTTCTCCGGAAACCCCGTTACAGGTTTCCACGCTGCAGACGTAGTGCTGAGCCGCAGCGGCGAAGAGCTTGTAACCATAAAAGACCTTAAAATCACTTTTTCCGTCAGAGATTCAATATACAAACGCACGCCGAAACTGAAGCTTGAAGCAAGCGGCATACAGACCAGTGTTGACAAATTCAACAGGCTTATACCGCACAATGATTCTCCGGGTCCAAGCAGCATAATCATCAGCGAAGCCGTTATTAACGACTCCAGACTTGATACCGAATTCGGCGTGCTGCAGTTTGACAACAGTTCCGTCCGCATAGGGAACAGTCAGACGTATGACTTGGACGTTAACGCAAAAATAGAAGATATTGCTGTCTTCTCCCTGAAAGGCGGCGTCAAAAAACACAAAGGAAACTGGACTGCAGATTCTCTCAAACTAAAACTGGACGACGGCTCTGCCTTTGTTGACGGCGCAGTTTACCCTGTTCCAGATGCAAAAATTTCAGCAGAAAAGCTTAACCTGAGCAAAATTGCCGCTGTCTTCCCCGAAGTGCGCCGTTTCGGCGTCCGCGGAATTCTGACTTCCGATCTTACGTTCAAGGGCACCGGCAGACAGCTCGAAACTGCAGGCAGCATGTCGCTGACAAATGCCCTGATACACGGCATTCCTTTTGAAGCACTTACTGCACGCTGGACATACGGGAATGAAATGCTTGATGCAGTTTTCAACGAGGAAAAGCTTGCAAATTCAGCTCTGACCGGAATGCTTAAATTTGACGGCAGGAAAGGAAAACAGTCTCTTGAGGCAGATCTTTCCACACAGAAGCTGCACCTCGCTACGCTGACGGAACAGTTTAAAGACCAGCTTGGCGGCATAAAAACGCTGCCGCAGGGAACAATTTCAGGAGCAAAAATAAAACTCAAAGGACCTCTTACGGCACTCACTGGCAGCATTGAACTGCTGTCGTCCGACATAAATTACGGCGGGTTTGCTTTTAAAAACCTGAAAGGCTCTGCCGTATTTGACGGAAAAGCGCGCGGCAAAGTCGATTTTTCAACTCTGCACAACGGCAGACCGCTGACGCTGACCGGCGTCCTTGCTTTCGCGGACAACGTCCAGAACGATCTCAAGTTCTCTGCTGCCGGTTTCCGTCTGGAAGAACTGTACAACATCATTCCCGCTTTGAAAAAAGCGAACGTCAAAGGCACTGTTTCCACAGACGCCTCTTTGACAGGCACCATCAGCAAGCTGAAACTCAACGCAAAGCTTTCCTCGGAACAGATTACCGCTGACAAGCTTGGCACAATCTCCGCTGTAAGGCTGGACGGAAACTATCTTCCAGGCAGCGGAAACTTTGAACTGAGCAGTCTTTCTGCCGTCTGGAACGGGGCAAAACTGAACGCTTCAGGCATGCTGGACAACACTAAACAGAAACCCGTGCTGAATTTTTCCGGCCGTATCAGCGATTTTCAAACAGAACGCTTCTATCCGCTGCTCAGCTTCATGGACAACATCAACCTGAAAACAAGCTTAAACGCAGACTTCAAAGCAGGCGGTTCTCTTTCCGACATTCAGGCGGACGCGCGGCTGACATCCGGTGCCGGTACTCTCATGAAAGGGCTTGAGCTGCATTCTGCCTCAGCAGAACTGCATTACAAAGACAATAAAATCATCGTTGACCCTCTTACGCTGGTCACTTCGTGCGGCATTCTGAAGTCACGCGCAGAGTCAATTGTCAAAGGCGGTACTAACTGGAGCTGGGAGGCTGACGTCGACCGTCTGAGAATGCGCGTTATAAACGGGCTTTTCGGCATGCATGAAGACATTAAAGGAATTATGTCAGGCAAAATAAAGCTTTACAGCATAGGCCAGGGAATGCACTGGACAGGAGATTTTAAAAATTCGGCATTCCTCTGGAGAACGTTCCGCTTCGACTCATTTACAGGAACCGCAAGCGGCACAAAAGACATTATCAATCTGGATGACATAAAGTTTGAAATATGCGGCGGAAAAGGCATAGCAAAGGGTCAGGTTACCATAGGCAAAACGCTTTCCACATCTATGCTCGACGTAAATCTGAAGGCTGACGGAATAAACATTTACGAAGTAACCCGCAGACATCTGCCAAAAGTGCACAACGTTCAGGGGCTTGCAGCCGGCAGCTGCAAAGCAACAGGAAGCATCGCAGAGCCAGTCTTCAAGGGTGTTGTCAAACTTTCGCCGCTGCGCGTCAGCACAGCTTACATTCCGGAGCTGACGGCAGCCGGTGAAGGCAGTCTGTCACATATTTTCTGCAAAAAAATCCGTGTTTCGCTGCCGGAGGGAAGTGCAAAAGGCAGCGCTTCGCTGCAGAAGACGGAAAATAACTGGCACTGCAAAGCAAAGCTTGACGGCAGCGGAATAGACGTAAAGAAACTGCTCCGCTTTACCTCTGACAGTGTAAAATCAATGCTTGACGGCAAAATTGACGCAAACGTTGAATTTGACTGTCCGCTGAACGAATTTATGGCAAAAGGCACACTGACAACAGACGTGTTCCGCATTAAGGGACTGCAGTTTGAGAAAGTTAAGGCTCCCTTCTACTTTGCAGACGATTATTTTGTAGTTGAAGATTTGGCATGCACGACAAACAGCGGTACTGTTTCAGGAGGTCTGGCTTACAATACGGCAACAAACCGCTGGGGTGCAACCTGTGACGTCAGCAACCTGGACATTGAAAAAGCATGCAAGGACATTTTCAAAAATTCCAAGGGCAAAATTACAGGCAAAGGTGCAATGAAAATACGCATCGGCGGCTATGCGTTCAATTTGGGAAGCCTTATGGCAGCGGGAACCATTCAGGCAACAGACGGGGAAATTGCCGGCTTCAAATTTGTCGATGCCGCAAAGAAATTTACAAAGAACAAACCTCTGCGCTACAAGAAGCTGCAGACAACTTTCCGCTACGACAACGAAACCTTGATTTTCCTGCCGGGAACTCAGGCTATAGCGCCGGACGGAGATCCTGTCTACAGAGTGGCAATGGCGGACGGATATATTACGCGCAAAGGCGACATGTCCGTTACCTGCCTGGGAAAATTCAACATCCGCGCACTGAATTCCCTGCTCGGAGGAATCAGCGGACTTATGGACATGAGCCGCACAATAACCACTCAGGGCATAAACAACATTGACACGAAAGAACTGCTGCAGAGCGTTCTCGGCGGGGTCTTGGGCGGCGCTACACGTTCGTCATTCCGCTTCGTTTCTCTCGGCTTAGGCGGAAACATCAGCTCTCCGAAACTGACAAGATTGGTCGTTGAATCCGACGCCAGAAGAAAACATCAGAGTTCGACAATACCAACGTCAAACAGCGATCCTGACGAAAGAAGAGTACGGCAGGACGGAGACCTTACCTTTAAGCTCCATTTTGAAATACCGGTAGGCTACGGCAGAAGCTCTGAATCGGCAGACTTGCCGGGGCAGTTCATGCAGGACACGCTGAAAAGCCTCATTTCAAACATAACCTTCTAAGCAGGTGGAAATTATGGACACAGGAATTACTCTGATACTGGGCGGCGCAAGAAGCGGAAAATCGACCTTTGCGGAACAGCTCGCCAGGAATTCGGGCACTGCGGTTACCTACCTTGCAACTGCCGACATCTGCGACAAAGAGATGGAAGAACGAGTCCGCATGCACAGAGAGCGCAGGCCGAAAGAATGGAACACGTGGGAAGGCTCTCCTGAAAAACTTCCAGAAGCTGTTGCAAAAATGGAAGGCACACTTATTTTGGATTGTCTGACAATGTGGCTGACGCGGCTTATGTTTGCCACGGACGCAGCCGAAAACGGCATGGAAGAAGAGTGGCATGCGCGCGAACAGGAAATAAGGCAGTTGACTGAAACGCTTTGCAGCTCTGCAGAAAAAAATACGCACCTTATAATCGTCAGCAACGAAGTCGGCTTTGGAATAGTGCCTGAAAACAGGCTCGCCAGACGTTTCCGCGACATGCAGGGACGCATCAACCAGTTTGTCGCAAGCCGCGCGGAAAATGTGGCACTTATTGTTGCCGGCTGCCCGCTGTGGGTAAAATCGGAAAAATAATACAGGCACTCGGCTTACTTTTGAAAGGACAAACGGGCATGGAAGAAACAAAAGACAAAAAACGCTGCGGTTTTAAAGACAGATTTGCGCTTATTTGGGCGCTGGAAACACGCTTTCCGCTGCCGGCAAGCTGGTGGCCGAAGGAAGCTGTCCCCGGCAACAAATACGTTGCCCTGATTCCGCTTGCCGGAGGAATTCTCGGAGTCCTAACTGCACTTCTTGTCTGTATTTTGTCCCACTATATCAGCCCGTATGCAGCAGCATGGCTCGGAGCAATGTTTTACGCGCTTGCCGGCTGGGGAATTCATCTGGACGGCTGGGCAGACGTGTGGGACGGAATAGGCTCCGGCAAAAGCGGCGAAGAACTGCGTGCCGTGATCAAAGACACGAAAACAGGCGCTTTTGCCGTTATCGGAATTGTTCTTGCACTCGGCGCATGGACGTCGCTTGCGGCCTACATACCGATTGAAAAACGTTTCTCCGCCATTGTTCTGGCGGCAGTCTGCGGACGCTTTGCTGAAGCATCTGCCTGCTATTTCGGGAAATATCCGTGGGAAAACGGACTTGTTGACTGCGTTGCGGCTTTTGACGGCGGAGATTTTGCGCTGGCACTGCTCTGCGTAGTTCCTTTTGCATTCCTTGCGCTTGATTACTGCGCAATGTCCGCAATGCTCTGTTTTGTCATCGGGGCAATGAGCGCCTCGTACATGAATAAAAAAATGGGCGGCACCAACGGAGACGTGCTCGGCGCCGTTGAAGTTTTCGGCGAACTTGCAGCGCTTCTGGTGTTTGCCGCATGAAGCCGAAACTTATTGCCGCAGACGTTGACGGCACCCTGCTGAACAGCGCCGGAGAGCTTACGGAACGCACCGTCTCTGCGCTGCGCGAAGCCGAAAAACAGGGCATCAGAACGATGCTGGCAACAGGACGCATGTGCTGTTCAGGGCTTGTCTTAGCAAGAAAATTAGGCATGACGGCACCCTGCGTCTTTTACAACGGTTCCATAATTATGAACCCTGTTACGGAAGAAATATACTTCAGGCAGGAGCTTGATGCCGGTCTTGTATCCCGTGTTCTGGCATATTACAGAAAAAAAGGCTGGTATATTCAGAAATACGTGAACGACACTCTCTGCGTTGTTGACAGCAGCGACGAACGAACGCAGTATTACACTGCAATCACCAAAGTAACCGCGGTTTCGCTCGGGGAAAAATTCTGGACGGAACCTTCTGTGTCAACCAAACTGCTGGTATGCGCCAAAGAAACAGAAGACTGCGCGCCCATGTTTGAAGAAACAAAACGGGTTTTCGGCAGCGAGCTTTACGTTGTAGGTTCGTGGAAACGCATATTTGAACTGGTGCATCCGAACGTCAACAAGGCGCATGCAGTGGCACAGGCTGCTGAAATTCTCGGCATCTCACGGGAAGATACCGTCTGTTTCGGCGATTCAGGAAACGACAACGAAATGCTTCGCTGGGCAGGACTGGGAGTCGCAATGGGAAATTCGGGCGAAGAGACAAAACGCGCCGCAGACGCTGTTGCGGACACAAACGACAGAGACGGACTCGCAAAATTTGTCGAGAGTCTGCTGGCGTAAAATAAAATACGAGGTGGACAGTATGAACAATTACTTTAATTCTCCGAAACCGGCATACAGCTTTGAAATTTTTCCGCCGAAAGGAACCGGCAGCCTTGCTTCCGTATTCGCCACCATTGATGAACTCGCAAGCCTCTCCCCCGACCTTATAAGCGTCACCTACGGCGCAGGAGGCACAAGCCGCGAAAATACCGTTGAAATAGCGTCAAAAATACAAAACAGCTACAATATCCCAGCCGTAGCACATTTAACCTGCGTAGGGGCAACAAAAGCCTCGCTGGACACAATTTTGGACAAATTGCAGGCAAACGGAGTCAGCAACATCCTTGCTCTCCGAGGCGACCTTGTCGAAGGAGAACCTCTTGGGGAATTCAGACATGCGTCAGATCTGACAGAATACGTGAAAAAACATTACAATTTTACTGTTTTCGCAGCCTGCTACCCGGAAAAACACCCGGAAGCGCCAAGCCTCAAAGCAGACATAGACAATCTGAAAAAAAAGGTGGACGCAGGCGCAGACGTTCTGATTACACAGCTTTTCTTCAGTAACGACGACTTCTTCCGCTTCCGTGACAAGGTGCGCGCCGCGGGAATAAGCACGCCGATAGAAACGGGCATAATGCCAATAACCTCTGCTTCCCAGGTAACACGCATGGTAAACCTTTGCGGAGCAACGCTGCCCGAAACAATAAAAAGAAAACTCGCCGCATACGGACACAACAGCATGGCAATGAAAGAAGCCGGAATAGCCTACGCTGTTGAACAGATATCAGACCTGCTCGCCTCGGAAACCGACGGGATTCACTTGTACACAATGAATCAGCCGTCCATTGCAAAACGCATTTCCGAAAGCCTTCGCGGCATACTCTACTCAAGGAGAGTAAAGTGTGAATAAAATTCCGCCTTCTGTTTTGAAAGAGGCGCTGCGACTGCTCGGTGCAGATACAGAAGCTGACAGCCGGCTGCATGACGACCTTGAGCGTGCCTACGCACAGCTGCTGGAAGTATCTAAACCGAGAACGGTGTACAAAAAAACTGCAGTCAGACAGACAGAAAACGGGGTGCTTCTTGACCGTACGGAATTTGTGAGCAAAGATTTGAAAAAGCTTTTTTCAAACTCCTCTCACGCTTTTATACTCGCGGCAACCTTAGGCGCAGAAACCGACGCGCTTTTAAGAAGAAAAATGACTGAAAACATGGCTGACGCGGCACTGCTTGACGCATGTGCAAATGCAGAGACAGAGCGGGTTTGCGACACTTTAGAACAGCAGCTTTCTGCTGAAATCGGCGAAAACAAATACCTGACAAAACGGTTCTCTCCGGGGTACGGTGACGTGGATTTAGAATATTCATCAGTATTAGTCAATATCCTTAATGCCCAAAAGGCAATAGGATTGGCTTGCACGGCATCGAAAATGCTGGTGCCGTCTAAATCGGTAACGGCTTTTATAGGAATTTCAGCCATTAAAGAAGACAGACGCAGACGCTGTGACGAATGTGCGGCAAACACGGAATGCGTTTGGAAAAAACGGGGTGAGCGCTGTGGCGTTTAATTTTAATACGGACAAAATCATACTTTTTGACGGAGCAATGGGCACCATGCTCCAAAAACTTGGCCTGAAAGCAGGCGAGCTGCCTGAAATGCTCAATCTGACCGCAGGCGAAAAGATTACCTCAATCCACAGAACCTATCTCGAAGCAGGCGCAGACGTTGTTTATACCAATACTTTCGGTATTAACCGCTTTAAAGCGCAGACCGCAGGCGTGTCTGTTGAAACAATCGTAAAAGCCGCCGTACAAAACGCAAGAAACGCCTGCAAAGACTTTCAGGACAAGGCCGTTGCTCTTGACATAGGCCCCTGCGGCAAAATACTCAAACCTGCGGGAGACCTTGAATTTGAAGATGCCGTAAAAGTCTTCGCAGAGGTTGTGCGCGCCGGCAGAGACGCGGACTTCATTATACTTGAAACCTTTACGGATCTCTACGAACTGAAAGCGGCGGTGCTTGCGGCAAAAGAAAATTCAGAACTGCCGATAGCAGCAACAATGAGCTTTGAAGCTGACGGCACATCGTTCTTCGGAGCAACGATAGAAACAATGACGGCAACGCTTGAAGGGCTCGGAGTTTCCGCGCTTGGCTTAAACTGTTCTCTTGGACCAAAACAGCTGGAACCGCTTGCTGACAGATTTCTTGCCTGCAGTCCACTGCCGGTAATCATTAAACCGAACGCAGGGCTCCCTGTCATAAAAGACGGGCAGACCTGCTACGACGTAACAAAAGAAGAATTTGCAAAAACTGTGGCAGGCTTTGCGAAAAAAGGTGCCGCAATAGTCGGAGGCTGCTGCGGAACAACACCGGAATACATTGCACTGCTTAAAAAAGAGCTGGACAGCGTCACACGCAAAAGCTGCAAAGCGGAAGAAAAAACCGTTCTATGCAGTGCGTCTAAGCTTGCAGAGGTCGGCGGAAGGCTGAACATTATAGGCGAAAGAATAAATCCTACGGGCAAAAAACGGTTGCAGCAGGCTCTTCGCGAAAAAGACTATTCGTATCTGCTGCGCGAAGCGGTAAAACAGCAGGAACAGGGCGCCGACGTGCTTGACGTAAACGTTGGGCTGCCTGAACTGGACGAAACCGAAATGCTTGTAAAAGCCGTGAAAGAGATACAATCCGTAACAGATCTGCCGCTTCAGCTTGACTCGTCAAACAGCGAAGCTCTTGAACGCGCGGCACGCATTTACAACGGCAAACCTCTGATAAACTCCGTCAACGGCAAACGCGAATCTCTGGAAAGCATCCTTCCTATTGTAAAAAAATACGGCTGCGCCGTGCTTGGGCTCACGCTTGACGAAAAAGGCATACCGCAGACTGCGGAAGAACGCGCTGAAATCGCCGGAAGAATTATAGAAGCAGCGGAAAAATACGGCATACCGCGCAGAAACGTGCTGATTGACTGTCTTGTGATGACAGTCTCGGCACAGCAGAAACAGGCGCTTGAAACGCTGAAAGCGGTAAAGCTGGTCAAAGAAAAATACGGCGTAAAAACCGTTCTCGGAATAAGCAACATCTCCTTCGGGCTGCCTGCAAGAAGCCTTGTTAACGAAACAATGCTCTCTCTTGCTGTCAAAAACGGACTCGACATGGCAATCTACAACCCATCGGAAGTCAGGCTTGAAGAAAACGAAAAAGCCGTGCGCGTGCTTCTCGGGGAAGATAAAGATTGTGAACAATTTATTTCGGAATACACAGGCTGGACAAACGAAAAAACCGAAATAAAAACGCAATGCGGCGGAATGGAATACTCCGTACTGCACGGTTTAAAAGAAGAAGCAAAAGCTGATGCTGATCTGCTGCTTGAAAAGTTTTCGCCGCTTGACGTTATTGAAAAACATATTGTTCCGGCACTCGACAAAGTGGGAACACTTTATGAAGAAGGAAAACTGTTCCTTCCGCAGCTTATCAAAGCTGCGGAGGCGGCAAAAAGCGCCTGCGATACGGTCAAAAACAGACTGGCGGCAGGAGACTGCGAAACCTCAGACAAGAAAATTGTGCTTGCGACCGTGCACGGCGACATACACGACATAGGCAAAAACATTGCAAAAGTTATTCTTGAAAACTACAACTATAAAATAACAGACCTTGGACGCGACGTTCCCGCGGAAGAAATATGTACTGCAGTCAAAGAACAGGGGGCAAAGCTTGCCGGCCTGAGCGCACTCATGACAACTACCGTAGGCAGCATGAAACAAAGCATCGAACTGCTGCGCCGCGAATGTCCAGACACAAAAATAATGGTTGGAGGCGCCGTACTCTCCGAAGCTTTGGCAAAACAGCTCGGTGCAGACTTCTACGTAGCGGATGCTCTTGCGGACGTGCGAGCGGCTGAACAGGTGTTTAGCAGTGAAAATTAAAAAGACAGCTATACGAGCTGTAAGCTGTAAGTGAAAGGCAAAAGCCTTTAACGATTTCGCTGACAGCTGTCAGCTAACAGCAGCGTTTCAGCGCCAAAGCCTATAGCCAATAGCGTATAGCAATATAGCAATATTTTTACTAAGTGCTAAAATCAGATATAAGACATATAATAACAACAGACAGCAGTGAAAGGATTGACCGTAATGGCAGACAAAATCAAAAAAATGCCCGATGAAGTATCAGCCGACAAAATGGGCATAACGCAGGCAGAAGAAGACTGGAGAAACCTTCCTGATCCCCGTCCGCCTGTATCACGCTGGGTATTCTTCTTCGCAGGCATGGTAATAATCATAGCCTGTGCGCTCAGCGGAATCTGGTATTATCAGACAAGCATAGTACCTGAAAAAATCTTCGCCCGTGCGGAAAATTATTTGCTGGACGGCGACTACACAGGTGCTTACAGACTCTTTGAAGAAGTCTACGAGACGCGCCCGAAAAGAAAAGACGTTATCTTCAACCTCGGGCTTTGCCTTGAAAAAATGGGACGCTTTGAAGCAGCGGCAAACCGCTACGCCGAACATCTCAAAAAACTGCCTGACGACGGCAAAGCACTCATACAGCTTGGAAATCTTAACTTTCAGCAGCTCAGCAAAAAAGATGAAGGCTATGCTCTGCTGAAACAGGGCGCCGCCGAACTTGACACCGCCGAAGCGTGGGAAAACGTTGTTCAGGCAGCAAAGAGTTTCAAGCCGGAAGAACTGGCGGAAGCTCTTGAAAAACAGCTGAAACTTGCCAAAAAAATCGATGAAATCCTTGCTGTGTCCAAACGCCTAGCCGGAACAGGCGCATACAGAGAAGCTCTCGGCGGCTACGAAAAAGCGCTTGATAAAGATAAAACCAGCGAAGAAGCGCAGAACGGCGTAAAAACAATGCGCGAAAAACTCGGACTGCCTGACAGCAAAGAGCACACGGTAATTCCCGGCAAAGCGCTCGGCCTTGTCAAAATCGGCGAAAACAAACAGAAAGTAAAGGAAATAATGGGCGGCAAATCACCGGACAAAAAGCTCTTCGTCCAGCTGCCGGAAGAAACGGAAGAACTCGGCAAAGCGTTGGAGATATGGGATTACAATACTGAACAGCCTGACCGCTTCCGCATAATCTTCAT
>JAZUJX010000063.1:0-15428 GCA_045642965.1 Synergistaceae bacterium
GCGTCTCGCGGCAGCCTTCAAATCAAGCTCGTCATGGCTTTCTGTCCATCTTCTGCGCCTGTTAGATTCTTCTTCGCTGACAACGGAAACCTTCAGCGCAAATT
This sequence comes from Synergistaceae bacterium, assembly GCA_045642965.1. GTDB lineage: Bacteria > Synergistota > Synergistia > Synergistales > Synergistaceae > Equadaptatus. The sequence continues at coordinate 105 of JAZUJX010000063.1, forward strand.
CCGTTACGCTTTCGCGTACCTGGGCAAGCATCTGCCGGAACAGGTTATAGGATTCAAACTGGTATTCAAGCAGCGGATCCTTCTGCCCTATCGCACGCAGACCTATGCCGCGGCGCAGCTCGTCCATGGCAAGCAAATGTTCCTTCCAGTTTGCGTCAAGAGTTGTGAGAAGAATATAGCGGAAAACGCCGACAGCCTGTTCCTCTCCCAGTTCTTCTTTCTTATCTTCAAAACGCTTGCTGACAGCTTCCACTATTCTGCCGGACACCTCGCGGAGCGCCTCGTAATTTCCGTCAAGCTCTTCAAGTCCTGCCGCAATTCCCGGCCAGAAAAGTCTGTTTAACTCTATTGCAACCGCCTTGACATCCATGCGCTGCTCATCTTCTTCCGCAAACAACCTGTCAAGCACTGACTGTACCGTATCTTCAAGAATACCCTGCACTCTGTCGGCAATATTTTTGTCAGTCAGAATTTCGCCGCGCTCCTTGTAGACGGCTTCGCGCTGCTGATTCATAACGTTGTCGTAGGCAAGCAGCTGCTTGCGTATTTCAAAGTGCATCTGCTCAACTTTTTTCTGGGCGTTCTCAATAGCCCTCGAAAGCAGCGGATGCTCTATTCTCTCGCCTTCTTCAAGACCCAGAGTCTGCAGCATTCCGTCAATTTTTTCACCGCCGAAAAGACGAACAAGGTCGTCCTGAAGCGATATATAGAAGCGGCTCTCGCCTGGGTCACCCTGACGCCCCGAGCGTCCGCGCAGCTGATTGTCTATGCGGCGCGACTCGTGGCGTTCAGTACCTATGATATGAAGTCCGCCGGCTGCAAGCACTTTTTCGTGCTCTTCCGCGCATATTTTCTTAAACTCGGCAAGAATTTCCTCATACTCGGCGGCGTTCTCGGGCAGTGTCAGTTCGCGTTTCGCAAACTCCTCTTTCGCAAGGAATTCCGCGTTGCCGCCCAAAACGATGTCTGTTCCGCGCCCCGCCATATTCGTCGCAACCGTAACTGCCCCGAAACGCCCAGCCTGCGCGACAATAAGCGCTTCCTTGTCATGCACCTTGGCATTCAGCACGTTGTGCGGTATTTTTCTTGCTCGGAGCAGTTTGCTGACCTGCTCCGAATGTTCTATCGACGTGGTGCCCAGAAGAACAGGCTGACCCTTGGCATGTGCTTCGCACGCCTCGTCAACCGCCGCGTTGTATTTCTCAAGCTCCGTGCGGTAAATTGCGTCGTTGTTGTCCATGCGTATCATCGGCTTGTGCGTCGGAATAACCGCGACGGGCAGATTGTAAATTTCCTTGAATTCCTCTTCCTCTGTAAGAGCAGTACCGGTCATGCCTCCGAGTTTTCTGTACATGCGGAAATAGTTCTGCAGCGTAATGGTGGCAAGCGTCTGGCTCTCCCTGCCCACCTGAACGCGCTCCTTGGCTTCAATAGCCTGATGCAGACCGTCTGAATAGCGGCGTCCTTCCATAAGGCGCCCCGTGAACTCGTCAACTATGATAATCTCGCCGTCTTTGACAACGTAATGAATATCGCGCTTGAAGAGATGATGCGCTTTCAGTGCCTGAGTGATTTTGTGAGCCATCGCGGAATTCGTGTAATCGGTAAAAAGCTGCGGCATGTCAAGCAGCTGTTCAGCCCTTGCAATACCGGCTTCCGTAAGTGCAAGATTGCGTTCCTTCTCGTCAATTTCAAAATCGGTGTTCACGGACAGCTGCTTCGCAACCGCGTCGGCAACGCGGTAAGGCTCCGTGTCGTCCTCGGAAGGACCTGAAATGATAAGAGGCGTGCGCGCTTCGTCAATGAGAATAGAGTCAACCTCGTCAACGATGCAGAACTCATGCCCGCGCTGAACCTGCTGCGAAACGGCAACAGCCATATTGTCGCGCAGATAGTCAAAGCCGAACTCGCTGTTTGTTCCGTAGGTTATGTCACAGCGGTAAGCCGCGAAACGCTCCTCTTCCTCCATCTGCGGGGTAATGACACCGACCGTAAGCCCCATGCCTTTGTAAATCGGGCTCATCCACTCAGCGTCGCGTCCTGCAAGATAATCGTTGACCGTGATAACGTGAACGCCCTTGCCGGTCATGGCGTTGAGAACGACCGCGAGAGTTGCGACAAGCGTCTTTCCTTCGCCTGTCTTCATCTCTGCTATTCTGCCCTCGTTCAGCGCCATTGCGCCCATCAGCTGTTCGGAAAAATGTCTCAGTCCGAGAGTACGGACAGAAACCTCGCGCACGCGCGCGAAAACCTCAGGCAGAATGTCTTCCAGCGTTTCTCCCTGCTCAAGCCTGCCGCGGAAAAACACCGCAGACTGCGCAAGTTCTTCGTCCGAAAGCTTCTGAATTTCAGGCTCGTAGGAATCAATAATCTCGACAGTCTTCTCGTATCTTGCAATCAGCCTGTCGTTCGGATCAAGCCCTATTTTTTTAATAAACGATTTAACAAGACCCATATATATTCTCCTTTAATCTCCGCAGTCCGCGCCGGGCTGCAGGAATATGTCTTCTATACCAAAAGCAGCCGCCGGCTTCAGCCGTCGACCGTACTATTATATATGTTTGCGGCACGGAGGTCAAAAAATATCTCATGTGCCCCGTCAGCAGATTAAAAAACGGAACGCTCCGGTGTCAAAAATTTAAAGTTATTCCGCTTCCGAGCTTGCCATGAGCAGTTTAAGCCTGTTCAGCCTGTTTGCGTCGCTGACGCTTGCGTCAAAGTCGAGCGCCAGTATGTTTGCGTTTTCGTAGAGCCGTTTCAGCTCTTTGATTACCCCTTTGCCAGTTATATGGTCAGGCAGACAGGCAAACGGCTGTATGCAGAGTATGTTTTTTATGCCGTTTTCAAGCATTGCAGCCATTTCCGCCGTGAGCAGCCAGCCTTCCCCCGCCTGGTTGCTGAAGGAGACGATGCCGTTTGATTTTTCCGCAAGCTCGTGAATGTCGTGTATTTCGCCGAAGCGCGTTCCTTTGAGCGCTTTTTTTACCGGCGCGCGGAAGCGGTTGAGAAGCTTTATGCCGAACCAGCCGCGTATCGCAGGCAGCCAGCTTCCGCCAAGTCTCATTCCTTTGTATACGGGATCCATAAGGCAGTAGAAAGCAAAGTTTATAAGGTCGGGCACGTAGGCTTCGCCGCCTTCTTTTTCTATCGCCGCGACAAGGTTGTCATTTGCTCCGGCGTGGTATTTGACAAGTATTTCGCCGACAATGCCGATGCGCGGTTTTTTGCCCTCCGTTACGGGCAGGGCGGAAAATTCTTCTATCATTTTCCTGATTTCTTTTTTGAACAGCCGCCAGCCGCCTTTGCGGACGTCTTCGCTTACGCGCCGTTTCCAGCGCACGTACAGCCTTTCTGCGTCTCCTTTGCATATTTCATAGGGGCGGGTGCGCAGCAGAAGTCTCATCATAAGGTCGCCGTAGAGTACGGAGAGCAGTATGCGCCAGATTATTTTTCGGGATAATTTCAAGCCCTGCACGCCACTGCCTTCCTGCGCGTTGAGCGCTACGACGCGCACCTGCGGGTAGCCTGCCGCGTCAAGCGCATGGCGCAGAAGCTTTACGTAGTTGCTTGCACGGCAGATTCCGCCTGTCTGCGCGTAGAGGCAGTCTGTCGTTTCAGGGTCGTATTCGCCGCTTTGCATTGCGGTTATGAATTGTCCCACAACTATCGCCGCCGGATAGCACATGTCGTTGTTTATGTAGCGCAGTCCTGTTTCTGCCGCTTCCCTGCCTCCCTGCGGAAGCACCTTGAGCTTTATGCCGCCGGCGGCAAATGCCGCCTCAAGAAACTGGAACTGATGTTCGGACATCGGCGGGCAGAGCAGCGTTCTCTGTTTTTCGTGTTCTGTCAGATACTCTGCCGCCGAGCCGCTGTCTGTTTTTGCTGCCTGCGGACGCCTGTCTGAGTTTATCGCCGCAAGCAGCGAGCGTATGCGTATCCTGACTGCGCCGTTGTTGTTTCCTTCGTCAACCTTGAGCAGAGTGTAGAGTCTGCCGTGTTTTTCAAGCAGTTCCTGCGTCTGTCCTGAGCTTATGGCGTCCAGTCCGCAGCCAAAGGAATCTATCTGCACAAGCTCCGCTTTTTTGAAGCGTTTGTCCTGTACAACCGCCATTGCCGCCCTGTACAGCCGCGAATGGAATACCCACTGGTCTATTACTCCTTCGCCCGCTTCGCCGAGCTCCCCGAGTTCTGTTACGGAGTCTTCGGTAAAGACCGTTACGCCGTATTCGTTTATAAGCCGCGGTATGCCGTGGTTGATTTCAGGGTCAAGATGATACGGGTGCCCTGCAAGAATTATTCCGGCTGTGCCGTGTTCCGCCATGTAGTCTGCGGCTTCCCTGCCGAAACGCGCGACGTCTTCCCTGAATTTTCTCTGTTCAAGCATGGCAAGGTCTGCCGCCTGCGTTATCTGTCTGCGCGTGATTTCAAATTCTTCAAGACATTCGCACATTGTTTCAATCAGCTGTTCGCGGCTTTCTATGTTCACTGCAGGGTGCATGAAGCTGACCCCTTCTTCGCGCAGCCCGTCTATGTTAAGGTACGCAACATCAGGACAACCGATTACAACGGGACAGTTGAAGTTTTTGTCCGCGTCCTTGAATTCTTTTTTCTCCGTCATGAGTATCGGATAGAAGATGCGTTTTACGCCGCGCGCAAGCAGCTCAGATATGTGGCAGTGCACGAGCTTCGCCGGATAGCAGACAGTCTGCGACGGTATCGTGTCTATCCCCAGATTTTTGTCCGGCCGTTCGGGAGAAAGCTCCACACGGAAGTCAAGCTCCGTAAAGAAAGTGAACCAGAAAGGATAATCTTCATATATATTAAGTACGCGGGGTATGCCTATTCTGCCGTGCTCCGCTTTTTCTTCGTCAAGCGGTCTGTAACAGCCAAAAAGTCTGGTATATTTCTGTTCATAGACGTTCGGAGGCAGCTGTTTTTTCTTCGTTTCGCCCGCGCCTGCCGAGCAGCGGTTTCCGCTGACAAAACGTCTTCCGTCGCTGAATTCCGTGCGCGTCAGCAGACAGTTGTTTCCGCAGCCTCCGCATCTGAAGGTGTGCGCCTCTGCGGAAAATTTTTCCAAAGCCTCTCTTCCGATAAGGCTGCTTTTGTTTTCTCCGCAGCGGTCTTTCGCAAGCAGCGCGGCGCCGTACGCGCCCATAAGCTCGGGGATGTCAGGGCGCACGGCTTCGCGCCCCGAAAGCAGCTCAAAGGCGCGGAGCAGTGCGTTGTTTTTGAAGGTTCCGCCCTGCACGACGATTTTTTTGCCAAGTTCGTCGCTGCTTCGGATTTTCAGCACCTTGTACAGCGCGTTTTTGACTATTGAATAGACAAGCCCCGCCGATATGTCGCACACGTCCGCACCGTCTTTCTGCGCCTGACGGACACGCGAATTCATAAATACCGTACAGCGGGAGCCCAAATCAACGGGGGCTTTTGATTTCAGTGCTTCTTCTGCAAATTCCTCCGCGTTCATTTTCAGCGATTCGGCAAAGTTCTGCAGAAATGAGCCGCAGCCTGAGGAACAGGCTTCGTTGAGAAATACTTTGTCTATCGCTCCGTCCTTTATGGTGAGGCATTTCATGTCCTGCCCGCCTATGTCGATAAGAAAATCAACGTCCGGCAGAAATTCGCACGCCGCGCGGCTGTGGGCAACCGTTTCAACTTCGCCGGTGTCAGCTCCGAAGGCTGCGCGTATCAGATTTTCGCCGTAGCCCGTGACCGCGCTGTATGCAATCTGCGCCGTTTCGGGCAACTCCGCGTAAAGCTCGGAAAGAATTGCACGGACAGAGGCAACAGGTTTTCCGGCGCCAAAAACGTAGCGGGAAAAGAGAAGTTCACCGTTTTCACCGGCAAGCACGGCTTTTACGGTCGTGGAACCCGCGTCTATTCCGAGGTAACAGCGTCCGGAATAGTGTGAAAGCTCAGCGCGTTTTACGCGTCCGCCCGAATGTCTTTCAATAAATTTTCCGTACTCTGCACCGTTTTCAAAAAGCGGAGGCAGAGAGGCAGTTTTACTTCCGCTTCGCAACAGGAAATATTTTTCGGCGCGCGACAGAATTTCAGCGGCGGGCAGGGGCTGTTCCTTTTTTGAAACAAGGGCAGCCCCCGCCGCTACGAAGAGATGCGGATTGTCAGGCACTATGCACTGATCTTCGGACAGCTTCAGCGTCTCGGCAAAACGCTTTCTGAGTTCGGGAAGAAAATACAGGGGGCCTCCCAAAAACGCCGTCCTTCCGCAAATTCTCCTGCCGCACGCCAGACCGCTTATCGTCTGGTTTACTATCGCCTGAAAAACAGATGCCGCCGTGTCGGAACGCGAAGCGCCGTCGTTCATCAGCGCCTGCACGTCCGTTTTCGCGAAAACCCCGCAACGCGAGGCTATCGGATAAATCGTAGTGCTGTCTGCGGCAAGTCTGTTCAGCTCCCTCAGCTCAACGCCGAGCAGCGCCGCCATCTGGTCAAGAAAAGCTCCGGTGCCGCCTGCGCAGGTTTCGTTCATGCGCTGGTCTGCTCCGGAAGCGTCAAAAAACGTAAGCTTGGCGTCCTCACCGCCGAGCTCAATGCTTGCGTTAACGTTTTTGAGAAAGGTTTTTATGCTGCATGAGCATGCAATCTGTTCCTGCACAAAGGCAGCGCCCATTCCTTCACTCAGGTCAAGGGCGCCTGAGCCTGTCGTGCAGAGAGTTAACGTGCAGTCGGGAAATTCCCGTGCAAGCTCTGCCGTGAGTTGTTTTACAGTTGTTTTTACGTCTGAAAAATGTCTGGCGTAACGGCTGAAAAGCAGTTTGTTGTCATCGTCAAGAACGACGGCTTTAACCGTTGTGGAGCCTACGTCCAGACCCGCGTGAAGTACGCGCATGGATACTCCTCCTTTTCTCGTTTGAACATAGCAAGGGCACAATACGCCCTGCTGCGGAAAAGAGGAGGTTTAAAGTCTGAGTATTACGCTGCCTGTTTTTTCGGAAAGAGAATTTAGAATATCAGATGCGGACGATTCTGATGTGCGTCCGCAGGAAAACTCCGGCGCGGTGCGGAAAGCAGCAGCGGCGGAGCTGTTTTTGAGCAGTGCAAGAAGTTTGTGCACTGAATTAGTGCGTTTAATGATGCCGGAGGCCGAAACAGTGCTGCAGACCGCCGACAAAGCGCTGTTTTCTCCGGAGGAAAGCACTCCGGGAACAGATGCCGAAACAAGACAGAAGGACGACAGACAATGAAGCAGTACAAAAACGGCAAGCACACAGAACACAAGACAGCTCCTGTTTCCGAAAACCGCTCTGCTTTTCACCGCGCGCCACCTCCCGTCAGTTTGTTTCAGGTTATAAGGATAGCATACAAATACATAGTCTGTACAGGTAAAATTACTAATACCGTTAAAGACTCCGTTATTTGAAAGGCATTCCCTTTCAAAGCTGTCACTTACAGAACCTTTCACTTTCAGGAGCTTCCACTTGAGAAGATTGAAAGTAATGTAAGACAAGAGTAAAGCCTTTTCAAGTGCTGCCAAGCAAAAGTAAATGTGTTAAGCGCACTTTTGCCTATTCTATTATTCCTCCGCCGAGGACGCGTTCCCCGTCGTAAAGAACAACCGACTGCCCGGGGGCAATGCCGCGCTGCGGAGCGTCAAAGGTAATTTTCAGGGAAGCTTCTCCCGTCTGCTCAACCGTTACAGGCTGTTCAGGCTGGCGGTAACGGAATTTCGCGCAGCAGTGCAGCGGCTCGGACAATATATCGTATACAATTAAATTGCACTCTTTAGCCGTCAGTTCTTTCCTTTCAAGCTGCTTTCCTGTACCGAGCAGCACCGTGTTTGATTTTGCGTTTTTCCCGCACACGTACAGTGTTTCCGCTTCCGGAGGAAGGCTTATGCCGAGATGTTTTCTCTGCCCTATCGTGTAGTTTATCATTCCCTTGTGAGTACCGAGAATTTTTCCCTTTGCGTCAACAAAACTGCCGGGAAGATTCTTCTCTCCCGTTTCCTTTTCTATAAACTGTGCATATTTTCCGTCAGGAACAAAGCAGATGTCCTGGCTTTCGCTTTTCCGCGCGTTTAACAGTCCTTTTTCTTCCGCAAGCATGCGGACTTCGGCCTTTGTCAGCTTTCCAAGGGGAAAGAGCGTGTGTGCAAGCTGCTTCTGAGTCATGCCGTAAAGCACGTAGCTCTGGTCTTTGCTTTTGTCCGCGCCTTTGGAAAGCGTGTATCTTCCATTCTCAAAGCCTGTAACCGCGTAGTGCCCCGTGGCGATAAAATCAAAGCCAAGCCAAAGCGCACGGTCGAGGAACAAGCCGAATTTCAATTTTCGATTGCACACAATGCAAGGGTTCGGCGTCGCGCCGTTTTTATATACGCTGATGAAATTTTGGATTACTTCCCGCCTGAATTCAGCACGGCAGTCAAAGACGTGAAAAGGTATACCGAGTCTTTTTGCAGCGGTTTCGGCATCTGAAATATCGGACGCTGCGCTTTCTGAAAGGCTGTCGTCCAAAAGCCGCATTACAGCGCCTTCAACCTCGAAGCCCTGCCGTTTGAGCAGCAGGGCGGCAGCGGAGCTGTCAACTCCACCGGACATTGCGACAAGGACTTTTCCGCCTTTTTCTGTCATGCCGGTTTCAGCCGTCTAAAGCTTTGAGATTTCTTCGTTAAGCTCAGCTTCACACGCTCTCATTGCCTCAAGCGTTTTTGAAAGCAGTTCGTCAAGCTCCCAGCCGAGCATTTCAGCGCCCTGGCGTATTACGTCACGCGAACAGCCTGCCGCAAACGATTTGTCTTTGAATTTCTTTTTGAGGCTTTTCAGCTCCATGTCCTGCACCGATTTTGACGGGCGCATAAGGGCAGCGGCGCCTATCAGACCTGTAAGCTCGTCTGTTGCAAAAAGAATTTTTTCCATAAGCAGTTCAGGCTTCACGTCGCTGCAAAGTCCGTATCCGTGGCTGCATACCGCATGTATCACACCGTCGTCCGCGCCTGCTTCGCGCAGCATTTCCGGCGCTTTCTGACAGTGCTGCTCCGGATAGAGCTCGAAATCGACGTCGTGGAGCATACCGATTATTTCCCAGTATTCCGCGTCTTCGCCCGCTTCCAAAGCAAACTGTTTCATTACCTTGCCTACCGTCAGCGCGTGCTGAAGATGAAATTTGTCCTTATTGTACTTTCTTACCGTTTCCCATGCCTGTTCCTTCGTAATTGAACCGTTCACAGCAAAAGCCTCCGTATGTTGAATTTTGTCGTTTGAACAATTATAAGCGTTTTTTTCGAAGTTTTGTTATATAATTGTCTCACAGGGATGTGATGACTATGGAGAAAAAACAGATTTCCAGCCTCGAACTGCTCAAACTCACGACCGACAAGGGCGATACAAGCTACGGTGCAGACCAGAAATGGTTCTTCGGGCCTGTTAAGCAGCGTTCAGGCTGCGGACCCGCAACCGCCGCAAACATTTTCTATTATATTGACAGGAAAAAGGAGCCGGAAAAACCTCCCATGGCTTTCCGTTTCTTCAGAATTTTCCTTGAAAGAATGTGGGGCATCGTCACTCCGACACGACACGGTATCCCCGAAGCAAGAATGCTTGCAACGCGCATAAAGAATTACGCCAGCCTGAGACATTACCACGTTGACGTAAAATCAATGGAAATTCCTGAAAATCCGTCCGACAGACCGCATATTTCAGAGGCTTTCAGAATGCTTTTTGAAGCAATGGACAATGACGTTCCAGCCGCATTCCTGAATCTTGAAAACACGTCCTGTCCCGACCTTGACACGTGGCACTGGGTGACGGTTATCGGAATTGACTGCGACAACGCGGGCTTCGCGCGCGTTACCTTCCTCGACAACGGCAGCGTGAAATATTTTGACCTTGCTCACTGGTGGACACAGGGCAAGGGCGCAGGCGGAATTGTCACCGTTATTCCGAAAAACGACCGGAGATTTTGGTAGAAAACACAAAAAATTAAAAAATCAGCCTCACCGCTGATTTTTGTTTTGGCCTGTTAAAGCTACAGCTTCGCGATAGCCTCCGCGAGCAGCGTTTCCCTCTGCGAAGTGTCTATGTCCATTCCTTCAACCGTATATTCCTCAAACTCATCTATACCGAACATTTTGCACAATGCCCGCGCGTATTCGGCACCGAGATGTCTGCCGTTTGTAAAGCCGCCGCAGGTTGAAAAATATCTGGCGGTTTTTGCCGCACAGCAGCCTACGCTTTCCGCCCCTTCATAGCGGAAAGTTATGCCGCAGACGGACACGTTTTCAAAATAGATTCTAAGCAGCGCGGGGAAGGACAAATCCCAGTAGGGCGCCGCTATTACAATTTCATCCGCCTCTTTGAACTGCCTGGCGTAACGGAACATGGCATCGTCCGTTTTCCCTGCGGACAGAAGCGCATCACGTTTTTCAAGGCGTGCGGCGCTGTGCGGAGTCATATTTTCTTCCGCAAGCCATAGAATTTCAATTTCGTCAGATTCTTTTTTGTATTTTTCAAGCCATGCTTCCGCATAGCGTCTTGTAGCGGAAAGCTCTCCGCGCACACAGCTGTCTATAAAAAGTATTTTCATTCGGCGCCGCCTCCTTCGTAAATTTTTCTTGCAAGGTAGAGAAACGGCGTATCGGCAAGGCTTGTTACGCAGAAGAACACAAAGGAGGAAACAATTATCTGAACAAGCGTTCCCCCGCCGTAGACGCCGTAAAAAGCTCCAAGCGTGAACAGCACGGAGTTGAGCAGCTGCGCTGCCATAGTTGAAAAATTGTTGCGAAGCCACAGAAAACGTCTGCGGGTTCCGCACAGCTTTGCCGTAAAATTCCACCAGAGATGGTAGCACCAGACGTCGAAAAACTGCACAGCGGCATAAACCGCAAGACTTGCCGCGAGAACTCTCGGCGTCCGCGAAAACACGGCGCGGAATTCCTCCGCTCCGCAGCCCGGCAGCGTTTCGTAAAATCTCCACGAGAAGGACACCGCAAAGAAAATCGCAGCCGACAGCACGCCGAGCAGAACAGCTTTCTGCGCCTCCCGTTTGCCGTACAGCTCGCTCAAAATGTCCGTAACGAGAAAGGTGGAGGCAAACAGCACGTTGCCGAGTGTCATGTCAATTCCGAAGGCGCGGACAAGCAGCAGAACCTCAATGTTGGCAAGAACTGTCGCTGTCGACATCCACATGTAAAGTCCCTGTCTGCCGAGAAATCTGAAACAGAGCAGAACGAGCGCAAACAATACCGGTATTGTTGAAACAAGCAAAATTTCGTTCGTCATTTTACAGCCCCGTCAAAGGTCAGCCTCATTTTGTACCAGACTGCGCCGCCGTGCACGGATTCCGAAACGCCTTCGCTGACGAAACCGAATTTTTCGTAATAGTGCAGCAACCTGTCCTTGCAGGTAAGCACAAGACCTTTCCTGCCCTGTACCCTCGCGTCTTCGACTGCGCGGCGCAACAGCATTGCCGCACAGCCTTTTCTGCGGTATGCGGGAATAGTATTAACGCCGAAAAGCATCTGCCACGCGCCTTTTTCGTCGTGCAGCGAAGCGTCCTCGTACAGATCGTCGGTCAGCTCGCTTCTGTCGGTCACCATGCCGTCAACAAAAGAAACAAGCTTTTCGCCGTCAAAAAGCAGCCAGAAATGATTAGGATAATATTTAAGCCTCTGCTTAAAACTTTCGAGCGTTGCAGCTTCCTCAGGCGGAAAACATTCCGCTTCAACCGCCGAAACGGCGTCAAGATCCGAAATTTCTGCATATCTTATTTCCATTTTTCACACCCCGAATAAAAAACGGCCGCGCTGCGACCGAAGAAACCGGCTTAAGCCGGGCTTTCCCGTAGTTTTGTTTAAGGACAGGAGGGTCGCGAACTGTCCGTTATGTTTTCGTAAATTATAACACAGCTGAAAATCGAAACAGCGTCATTTTTGACTAAAACTCTTTCGCTCTTTCACATGACTTTCATTCGGAACCGGCGTTTCTTTCAGCTTTTCCGCCATCAGTCTGTACAATTTCTGCGGCAGAACAACTTCACCTTTCGCAACCGCGTCCTTTAAACGCAGTCTTTCGCGTTCAAGCCGCCTGAACAGCCGTTCGTCCCACAGCCGTGTCTCCATGCAGCTGCCGACTGCCCTGCGAAACTCAAGCCACAGCGCGTCGTTTTCGTAAACAAGCTCAAGATTGTCAAGAAACAGCTTTTCAGCGCTTTTTGCCAAGCTTAAAGGGCTCCGAACTTCTCAAGAATTTTAAGTCCAGCCTCGCATGCGGGGCAGTCACAGTACTGTCCGCCGGCTGCTTTAAGCTCTGCCATGTGTTTCTGATAAATCTTCTGCTGTTCTTCGCCGAAAATTTCAGCCGCCTGCGGCGAATTGAAGAAAGCAATTACTTCGTCCACCGGCAGCACGTCTTCTTTCAGCTCGGCAATCAGCTTTGCCGTCGTTTCGGCTTCGCGTTCCGTGCCTTCGTCGGCAAGCCACTGCTGTGCAAGCGCTTTCAACTCCGCGCAGCAGCTCGGCGCGTTGACAAGTTCAGTTACAAGTTCCTTCATTTTCGTTCCCTCCGTCAAAGTTTTTCTATTGCCTCAATTAAAGCGTCAGCCTCTTCTTCAGTTGTTCCCCAGCTTGTGCAGAACCGCACGCAGTCGCCGCATTCTTCAAAGACAAACTGCTCCGCAAGCTGCTTTTTCTGCGCTTCGTTCAGCACGACAAACTGCTGGTTGGTCGGATTGTCAGGAAAAGGCTCAATGCCTTTCTTCCTGAAAGCTTCCTTTATACGCATGGCAAGCTCATCAGCCCGCCGCGCGATCTCAAAATACAGACCGTCTTTAAACAGCACACAGAACTGCAGTCCCATAAGCCAGCTTTTGGCAAAAACAGCGCCGCTCTGCTTCATACAGCCTCTGAAACTGCGCTGAAGCTCTTTGTCTGCGACGACAAGCGCCTCTCCGAACATTGCGCCGCACTTTGTTCCTCCGATAAAGAACACGTCCGTCAGCCTCGCGAAATCAGCAAGCGTCAGGTCATTGCCTTCTGCACCCAGTCCGTAACCCATACGTGCGCCGTCAACGTAAAGCAGCATGCTGTATTTTCTGCATACCGCCGAAATATCTTCAAGCTCGCGTTTTGAATAAATCGTCCCCTGCTCGGTTGCAAAAGAAATGTAAACAAGATGCGGCTCGGTAAGAAATTCGTCCCTGCCGTTGTCAAAATACTTCGCGGCTTCCGCCTCTATCTGCGCGGCACTTATCTTGCCGTTTTTGTTCGGCAGCGGAAGCATCTTATGCCCCGTTGCTTCTATTGAACCCGCCTCATGGCAGTATATGTGGCCTGTATCGGCGCATATTATGCTCTGCACGGCGTTCAGCGCCGCCTTGGCAACTATAAAATTTGCCTGCGTAGCGCCTGGAAGAAAATACACCCCTGCATCAGGACAGCAGACAGCGCGGCGTATAACCTCCGCTCCCTTTTCGCACCATACGTCGGTGCCGTAACCGGCAAAACTTTCGCTCTTTGTCGCTTCAAGCGCCTGCAGAATTTTCTCGTGTGCAAGCAGATTGTAATCATTGTTAAACCGTATCATGGCTCAGCCTAATATCCTGTTTTTCTGTTGACAACGTGGTCAGCGGGCTCGCCCTTCAGCCAGTGCGCAACGTTGTTTGAAGCGATTTCGGCAACGTTGTCAAAGGTCTTTTCAAGGAAGAACCAGCCTGCAATGTGCGGGGTGATTACAACGTTGTCCATTGTCCAAAGCTCGTCGTCCGCAGGCAGAGGCTCAGGTTCTGTAACGTCAAGCCCCGCGCCTGCTATTCTGCCGCTTTTCAGAGCGTTCTTCAATGCTGCCGGGTCTATTGCGTTTCCGCGTCCGGCGTTGATAATATAGGCGCCGTTTTTGCAGAGACCAAACAGCTTTTCGTCAAAAAGATGCTCCGTCTGCCTGCCGCCCGGAAGCACCATGGCTATTATGTCTGCGCGGCCGACAACCGAGGGAAGGCTCTCAATCGTGTAGTGCTCGTCCAGATACTCCGGCTTTGCCTTCTCTGTTCTGCGAATGCCGATAACGTGCGCGCCCATGGCTTTAACCGCCCTTGCGTAACGGCTTCCGATGTCGCCAAGCCCGAGCACCAGAACAGTGGAATCCTCTATTGAAATTACCCTGCCAAGAGATTCCCACTTTTTTGCCGCCTGATTTTTCATATAGCCGTCGAGATGACGGATAAGAGAAAAAGTCACGGCAAGCATCCACTCGGAAACGGAAATTCCGTAAGCGCCCGCGCAGTTGCAAAGCAGCACGCTTTCGTCAACAACTCCCGGCGCCGAATGGGCATCGGCTCCCGCCGAGGTGAGCTGCAGCAGTTCAAGCTTCTCGGCGGCGGCAAGCTTCTTGGGCGATACCGTGCCTATAATCGCGTTTGCCTCCGCAATCTCTTCCACAGTCACTCTGTCCTGCGGACTCAGCATAAATTCACAGTCAAAACCGGTGCACTTTTCCTTAACGCGCTCCGCAAAAAGCTGAAGCCTCTCCCCGTAAAGCGGCGGGGCAATAAGAACCTTCTTCATACCGTCATTCACGTCCTTTGTTTAAAGCGTAAAGCTGAATCATACTCTGCCGATTGTACAGGAACATTATAGCACCGCCTATTTCCCAAATATCAAATTTTTTTGTTTTTGGGAAATAGAGTTATTTCCCAAATTTGAAATTTTTTCATTTTTGGGAAACAGAACACCGGCGCAAAAAAATTTTCGCACCCTATACTGCTCTTTTTATCTTTTTTACCCCGAATAAGACTTCCCTGTTAAGGGGCGCTTAACCTGAGGGGTACCCTACGGGTTATTCATTATACACAGCAGACAAAACAAGCAAAATTCGCAAGTTAAGCATTTGCAGACATCCGCGCGTTTCAACCATACAGACAACACCGCCTATTACACCTTAAAAACACAAAACTTTTCAAAAACTTTTCAGAAATTTTTTATTTCTTTTTCATTTCTGCCCCTGTTACAAATTTCTTATTCTGTGAACATTACAGTGCAGAGAGTGACGGGGAACAGAATTGTTTTTTTTAATTCTGTTCCGGCTCGGTGGTTTTGAAACGTTGGGACGGCTTAGCAGAGCCTGCAATTCCTTTCGTTTCCTGCTAAAGCTTCCGGGTTCTGCCACTTTTACGCATTACGTGATGCGCACACCTTCGGTGGTAAGCCCGCTGCCTTTACGGCTGCAGGGTTTAAGCACTTCGGTAACGTTCTCCGGCGGAGTTCGGGCTTAAGCTCTTATACGCGAGGCCTCTGTGACCAAGGTGTGGGCAGGGAAAGCAAGAGCCCTGCGGCTTCGGAGGAAAATGAACGGTGCTCCCAGTAAG
>JAZUJX010000064.1:0-2224 GCA_045642965.1 Synergistaceae bacterium
CTGTCGTGCGCCTTGGAGGCGCCCGTCGCGCCGCCTATGCCGTCGCGTCCCGTGCTTCCGCCGAGAAGAATTACGACGTCTCCCGGGGCAGGGCGCTCCCTGCGCACGTTTTCGGCGGGGGCAGCCGCTATAACCGCCCCTATTTCCATGCGTTTCGCCGCGTAGCCCGGGTGGTAAATTTCGTCAACTATGCCGGTGGCAAGTCCTATCTGGTTTCCGTAGGAAGAATAGCCGTTAGCGGCTGTCGTGACGATTTTGCGCTGGGGAAGCTTGCCCGGAATCGTTTCGCTGACCGGCGCAAGCGGGTTTGCCGCGCCCGTGAGGCGCATTGCTCCGTACACGTAGGAACGTCCCGAAAGCGGGTCTCTGATTGCGCCCCCGACACAGGTGGCAGCGCCGCCGAACGGTTCTATTTCCGTCGGGTGGTTGTGCGTTTCGTTTTTGAAAAGCAGAAGCCACGGCTCTTTTACGCCGTCCGCCTCTATTTCAATTTTAACCGTGCAGGCGTTTATTTCCTCGGATTCGTCAAGATTGTTGAGCTTTCCCTGCGCTTTGAGATATTTTGCCGCGAGCGTTCCTATGTCCATAAGACATACGGGCTTTGTCCTGCCAAGCTCTTTTCTTGCGGCAAGATATTCGTCCCAGCAGCCTTGGAGGAATTTGTCCTCAAAGCTTACGCTGTCAATTATCGTGTTGAAGGTTGTGTGTCTGCAATGATCCGACCAGTAGGTGTCTGTCAGTTTGATTTCCGTTATCGTCGGGTCGCGCCCCTCTTTTCTGAAAGCGGCCTGGAAGAAAAGCAGGTCGTCAAGATCCATGGCGAGACCGTTAGCAGTAAGAAATTCCGACAGCCGGTCTTTTGTAAAATCCCTGAAACCGTCTATGACCGCCACTTCCGACGGCACGTCGTACACGGTTTTAAGCGTCGCGGGAAGATTGAGATCTGCTTCGCGCGCTTCAACGGGGTTGATTACGTATTTCTTTATTTCAGCTATTTCGGCTTCCGTCAGAGTTCCGTAGAGCGCATAGACCTTAGCCGAGCGTATGAGAGGACGTTCGCCCTTTGATATTATCTGTATGCACTGCGCCGCGGAGTCGGCTCTCTGGTCGAACTGGCCGGGCAGATATTCAACGGCGAAAACGACTGCGTCGCCGAAATCGGGCTCGCGCGCTGCCGTGTCAAGCTGCGGCTCGGAGAATACGACTTTTTTTGCGTATTCAAAAAGCTCAGGGTCGATGTCTTCCGCGTCGTAGCGGTTCAGAATGCGCAAGCCTGTCAGCCCCGTTATGCCGAGCAGCGTTTTAAGGTCGTTCAGCAGCGCTTTCGCTTCGTTGGCAAGCTCCGCCTTTTTTTCAACAAAAACTCTGTAGACCATTATTCTTTACCGGCTTTCATTGCGCGCGCGCCTATGTCGCGGCGGAAATACGCGTTTTCAAAGCTTATCCTGCCGACGAGCGCGTAGGCTGATTTTATTGCTTTTTCAAGCGTTTCCTCAACAGCCGTCGCGCCGAGTACGCGTCCGCCGTTTGTCAGGAGTTTCCCGTCTTTTCTGACCGCTCCGGCGACGTAGACCTTGTCCGATATTTCTGCCGGAATGTTCATTTCAAAGCCCTTTTCGTAGCTCTGCGGATAGCCCTTTGACGCCATTATTACGCAGCAGGCGTGATTTTTGCTGAAACGCACCTCCGTTTCGGCAAGCTTTTCTTCCGTTACGGCTTTCA
This sequence comes from Synergistaceae bacterium, assembly GCA_045642965.1. GTDB lineage: Bacteria > Synergistota > Synergistia > Synergistales > Synergistaceae > Equadaptatus. The sequence continues at coordinate 1,723 of JAZUJX010000064.1, forward strand.
TTATCGTGAGCAGGTCGCTTTCAAGCAGGGGAAGGACAACCTGCGTTTCAGGGTCGCCGAAACGGCAGTTGTATTCAATGACCTTGGGGCCGTCTTTCGTAAGCATAAGCCCGAAATAGAGACAGCCCTTGAAAGTGCGCCCTTCCGCGTTCATTGCGTTTATTGTCGGCAGGAAGATTTTTTCCATGCAGACGTCCGCAATTTCCTCCGTGTAATACGGGTTCGGCGCGACGGTTCCCATTCCGCCGGTGTTTAAGCCGGTGTTGTTGTCCCCTGCGCGTTTGTGGTCCATTGAGGAAATCATGGGCACCACGGTTTTGCCGTCCGTGAAAGAAAGTACGGAAACCTCCGGTCCTTCAAGAAATTCTTCGACAACAATCTGATCGCCGCTTGCACCGAATTTTTTGTCCTGCATGATTTCAAGCACAGCCGCTTTGGCTTCTTCTCTTGTCTGCGCAATGATTACGCCTTTGCCGAGAGCGAGCCCGTCAGCCTTGATAAC
>JAZUJX010000065.1:0-6821 GCA_045642965.1 Synergistaceae bacterium
CAGATAGGCAAGGGGGAGCGCGTTAATCTGCGCTCGCTCTACGACGACGTTATATGCGTAAGCAACAAGGGTAAGCCTATACGCCCCTATACCAACGGACAGAAGGAATATATTTCCGCAATAAGGGAGAACGACATCACCTTCGCGATAGGTCCGGCGGGGACAGGCAAAACTTACCTTGCGGTTGCGCAGGCGGTAGCGTTTCTTAAATCCGGCAAAGTCAACAGGCTTATACTTGTCCGTCCCGTCGTTGAAGCGGGAGAGAAACTCGGCTATCTTCCCGGCGGGCTGAATGACAAGGTTGAGCCGTATCTGCGCCCGATTTACGACGCTTTTTACAATCTGATACCGGCTGAAAAATTCAACCGCTATTTTGAAAAAGGGGTAATAGAGCTTGCGCCGCTTGCCTACATGAGAGGCAGAACCCTTGACGACAGCTTCATCATTCTTGACGAGGCACAGAATACTACTCCGGAACAGATGAAAATGTTCCTTACCCGCCTCGGCTTCGGATCAAAGGCGGTAATCACCGGAGACATTACTCAGGTTGACCTTCCGGGCAACAAGGAATCAGGGCTCAGGATTATACGCGACATTCTGAAAGACATTGAAGGCATAGCCTTCGTAAATCTTACAAACAGCGACGTTGTACGTCACGAGATAGTGCAGCGCATCGTAAAGGCGTATGAGGAATATGACGAGAGAAGAAGACAGCAGAACGCTTAAACTAATCTGGGAACAGCTATCTTTCCGGAGTTTGTTTGCCAAAGAGCGCAGGCATTATATGCTTTTCAGGATAATTCTCCTTGTATCCGCGTTTCTTCTTATAACAGGAAACTGGTATCTGTTCGAGCGCAAAACAAATTACAGGACGGGCTATCCTTCGCCCAAAACCTATTTTGCAATCAGTTCGGCTGTTTACGAAGACAGGGAAGCCACCAAAGAACTGCGCGAACGCGCAGCTTCGCGCATAGTTGACGTAGTCGCAAAGGACGAGAAGAAAGCCTCGACAGTCACCCGTAATCTTACGGCTTTCAAAACAGGCAGCTATTCCGGAATTTTGAGCGAAGAACTCGCGGAGCTTTTCAAATCCCTGCCGGCGGCTTCAAGACGCAGCATTACAAAAGAAGTCCTGAGACTCGGAAGAGAGATAGGCTCCCGCGCAGAGGACGCAGACGAACAGTCTGCAATGATATGGCACGAACTGAAATCGGTTCAGCTGTCTCAGGCCGACAAAAACGTAATTTATCAGATACTCAACACACTGCTGAGCCCGTACGTTATGCACGACAGCGAAATGACGGAACGCCTGAAAAGCGACATAGCGTCCCACATCCCAGCTGTTGTCAGAAATATCCAGCCCGGCGCCGTGCTTGTGCAGAAAGGGCAGATAGTTACAAAGCAAAACGCCTCGATTCTGCGTGCACAGGGCTATTCTTCCGCATCTTTCCCGATACATCAGATAATTTTCGTGCTGCTGATAATAGCAGTATGGAGCATCTGGCCGGTATGGATAGAAAACGGACTGAGACAGAGACTGACGCAGTCTGAATGGATGTACACCGCTGCGGTTCTTGTCCTGACCTGGCTGCTTGAAACAGTTTTCGCCCGCCTGAACGGCGGCTACGCAATGGCTGTATTGGGCTTGACAGGCTGGCTCTGTCTGACGCTTCCCGTATCGCTTTCCTACCACCTGATACTCGGCGGCGGCACCATAAGCGTTCTTATAGCTTTCAACAACAACCAGACGCTTGTCGCGCTCGGTTTCCTGCTGGCTCTTTTCTCGGCAGGCATAGGCAGGATTATGTTTATTGATTATCCGGGCAGGAGAGGTTCAATTTGGAAAAGACTTTTCCTTTTGGGTATTCTTCTCGGAATTATTACACTTTTTGTAAACTGGGGCGCAGGAATGCCCTTAAACTACAAACAGACGGTCAACCTGTTCATGTTTTCGGCCGTATGGAGCACTCTTGTAATTGCCCTGCTTCCGATATGGGAAACCGTGTTCGACGTAATATCTTCGCTGCGCCTGCTTGAACTCTGCGACCAGTCTCAGCCCCTGCTTAAAAGACTTCAGCTTGAAGCGCCGGGCACCTATCATCACACGCTTATGACAGGAAATCTTGCCCTTGCGGCGGCTGACAAGCTTAAGCTTAACGGCGCCCTTATCAGGGCGGGAGCCTATTATCACGATATAGGCAAACTCAAAAATCCGCGGTATTTTATCGAAAATCAGCTTAACGGAGAAAACCTGCACGACAATCTGCAGCCTGTTTTGTCTGCGCAGATTATCATATCGCACGTCAGGGAAGGTCTGGAAATAGCCTCAGCCAGCGGACTTCCCAAGTCTCTCTGCCGCTTTATAGCGGAGCACCACGGGACAACCGTAATGAAATATTTCTACAACAAGGCTGCCGCGCTCGGCGAGGACGTAATTCTTCCTCAGTTCACCTACCCGGGTCCCAAACCGCAGTCCATGGAAACGGCGCTTGTAATGCTTGCAGACTCTGTGGAAGCGGCGCTGAAAGCACGCAACAAACCGTTTGAAACCGAAGAGGAAATCCGCTCTATCGTAGAATCGGTCGTACGCTCGAAAATTGACGAAGGACAGCTCGACAACGCGGAATTTACACTCAGGGAAATGCAGATTATAAAAGATACGTTCACCTCTGTACTGGTCTCCATATATCATTCGCGCGAAGTGTCCGAAATAGAGGACATTGTACAGAAAATCAAGGACGAAAAAGGCAGCGCGGCTGATGAAGATTAATATACAGCAGAACAGTTTTCCCGAAATTTTCGGTATAAAAGATACGCACGGATTTATTTCGGCAGTTGAAAAACTGGGGCAGGCAAAGCTTGAAGAGCTGAAACTCGTTCCTGAACAAACCTCTGAAATATCCTTTGCACTCACCTTTGCGGACAAAGAAGAAATGCGCGCCGTCAATTTCCGTTACAGGGAAGTGGACGCGCCTACGGACGTCCTCTCGTTTCCTCTCTGGGAAAACGAAGAGGGGCTGTATATACCTCCGGAGGACTGGCAGGAACTGCCGCTTGGCGACGTGCTTGTCTGTCCTGAGGTTGTAATATCCAATGCTGCTGAAAACAGCAAACAGCCCGCCGAAGAGCTTGCCCTCGTAATATTTCACGCAATGCTTCACCTGACAGGCTTCGACCACGACACGGAAGAACGCAGGAAAGAAATGTGGGAGCTTCAGGACGGGCTTGTTGAACAGCTTATGAAGGAACTGAAACAATGACGGACAAACCTGTACACTGCGGCTTTGTTGCCCTGCTCGGACGTCCCAACGTCGGAAAATCCTCGCTCATAAACGCGCTGCTCAGGGAAAAAGTCGCCGCAGTCTCGCCGAAAGCACAGACGACGCGAAACGCTGTGCGCTGTATTCTCACGGACGATACAAAACAGATAATTTTTGTTGATACCCCCGGTATGCATATTCCGAAGCACGCACTCGGGGAATTTATGCTGCACGAAATCACGGAATCCCTTATGTGCGTTGATGCCGTTTGCTTTGTTGTTGAAGCCGGCGACAGGACAATAGGCTCCAAAGAAAAAATGATCGCCGATATGTTGGCGCAGATGAATATCCCGATCGTTATGGCTCTGAACAAGACAGATCTGCTGGACAAAACAGAACTTTACAAAAAAACAGCCGAAATATACGAAAAAGCGCTGAAACCGTCCGCAATCATACCTGTTTCGGCTGCGACAGGCGACAACCTGACGCTTTTGGCAGACGAAATAGCCAAAGTGCTTCCAGTGCAGGAACCGGTATATCCGCCTGACATGCTCATGGACTCAACCGAAAAATTTCTTGCGGCAGAGGTTATACGCGAAAAAGTGTTCAGGCTGACGGACGAAGAGGTTCCGCACAGCGTTGCGGTCGTTATTGACGAATACAAAACGCCGGACGAATTTCCGAAGCTCAAAACCGCGCGGATATCCGCCACAATCATTGTGGACCGTGCCGGACAGAAGGGAATAATAATCGGACGTCAGGGCAGCAAACTCAAAGAAATCGGTTCCGCTGCCAGAAAAGAGCTTGAAGAACGCACGGGCTGTCCCGTCTTTTTGCAGCTTTGGGTAAAGGTAAAACCGAACTGGAGAAAATCCGAAGACGAACTCAGGCGTCTGGGGTACAGCTTTTGATACCTGACGCGAAAGAAAGCGAACTGCTCAAGCAGGGCTATTACACAGCAAGCGGCACCGTCCTCAAACGGAAAGAGGGGCTGAAAAATTCCCAGTCCCTTCTGCTTTTTCTTAAAGGTTACGGAATAGTGTGGGTTTCTGCGCCTTCAGGAAGCAAAAGCCGCTTCGCAGGGGCAGGTGAGCCTATGGTATGGGGCAGTTATGAGCTGTACAAAAGCCCCGGACGTTTTTACGTTAAAAGCGCCGAAATAAAAGAAGATTTTCTCAGCGTGCGGAGCAGTCCCAAAAAGCTGACAACCGCCGTCAGCCTTTACCGGCTTATTTCGCAGACAATTTATCAGGAACATGAAAACGATAGGGCTTTAAATCTGCTTTGGAGCTGTATGCTGCTGCTTAACAGCGGCTGTCCGGCTGAAACGGTAAAATTCAGATTTATATGGCGTCTGCTGAAATATCTCGGACTTGCGCCGTCGCTTACAAACTGCGTCAGCTGCTCGGCTCCGCTGAAAAATGCGTTCGCCGCGCACGACGGGCTTTTATGTGAAAAATGCGCTTCCGCTGGGAACAAACTCAGCGCAGAGCAGCTTGCGGAACTGCAGGCGGCAGCCATGCTTCCGCAGGAAAAATTTGCCGAATGGGCAAAGGGCAGAGCCGGTGCGGACAATTCAGAATTTGAAATTTTTGAAGAATACGGCAGATACCTTAAATCGTTTTTCGCCGGACTGGGCTACTAAGCAGCTGTTCCAAGTACGCCGTATAATTGACAATTATACAAGCAACTGACAGCCGCCCGGCGTTTTGTTCGTTTTTGACGAATTTTCGCTGTCGCGGTTGAAATATTCAGGCATTTTTTGTAAAATTATCCGGCAGATGCGTTGCAGTGTTTCTGTCGGGTGACGCTCTGTTTTTGTGGCTGTTTGATTGTAATTAAGCCGAAGGGGGCATATACAGTGGATTTTCAGGAAATTATATTGCGGTTGAATGCCTATTGGGCATCGCAGGGCTGCATTATCCAGCAGCCGTACGATATGGAGAAGGGCGCGGGTACAATGAACCCTGCGACGACCCTGCGTGTTCTCGGTCCCGAACCGTGGCGCGTTGCGTATGTTGAACCTTCAAGACGTCCTACGGACGGACGCTACGGGGAAAACCCGAACAGACTTCAGCACTATTATCAGTATCAGGTTATTATCCAGCCTGCGCCGGACAATATTCAGGAGCTTTACATCAACAGTCTGAAAGCTCTCGGCATTGACCCTGCGGAGCATGACATACGTTTTGTTGAAGACGACTGGGAAAACCCGACAACCGGCGCATGGGGGCTCGGCTGGGAGGTTTGGCTCGACGGTATGGAAGTAACGCAGTTCACCTATTTCCAGCAGATGGGTTCAATCGACATGGATATAGTTCCTTCCGAAATCACTTACGGACTTGAGCGTATAGCGATGTTCGTTCAGAAGGTCGAGAACGTCTACGATCTCAGCTGGGTAGGTGACGTTAAGTACGGCGACGTGCACCACAAGGGCGAAGTCGAACATTCAACCTACAATTTTGAAATTGCCGATACCGATATGCTTTTCAAGCTTTTTAACATGTACGAAGCCGAAGCAAAGCACATTCTTGAAAAAGGTCTTGTACTTCCCGCTTACGACTACGTTCTCAAATGCTCGCATTCCTTCAACCTGCTTGACGCGCGCAACGCCATAAGCGTTACGGAGCGCACCGGATACATCGGCCGCGTTCGCGCAATAGCAAGCGCCTGCTGCAAAGCATATTTGAAGCAGCGCAGGGAAATGGGCTGGCCGCTCAACGGAAAATTCGGCACGCCCGCTTTTGAAACGGAAGGGGGAGAGCAGTAATGTCTGTTAAGGATCTGCTTTTTGAAATAGGAACCGAAGAAATTCCTGCCCGCTTTATGCCTAAGGCGCTTGAAGACCTCAGGACATACGCGGCAGAGGAATTTTCGTCGCTGCATATAGACTGCGGAGAAATCAGCGCTGAGTGTACGCCGCGCCGTCTCGTGCTTTTTGTAAAAGACGTTGAAGAAGCACAGCAGGACAGCGTTGAGAGTTTCAGAGGTCCTGCAGCCAAGTTTGCTTTTGACGCTGACGGAAATCCCACGAAAGCCGCGGAAGGCTTTGCGCGCGGAAAAGGCCTCACAGTGGCAGAGCTCAGCAGACAGGACGTCAACGGTGTTGAATATCTTTTCGCCGAGGTCAGCACAAAAGGACAGAAAACGGAAGATATACTGCCTTCGCTGCTTACAAACGTCATAAACAAGCTTTCTTTCGGCAAGAGTATGTACTGGGCTGACCCGACAGTGCGTTTCGCGCGTCCCGTGCGCTGGCTGACGGCGCTTTTCGGCAGCGAGACAGTGCCCGTAACGTTCGGAAAGATCTCAAGCGGAAGAACAACCTGCGGACACCGTTTCATGGGTTCAAGCGAGATAGAGCTTTCTGCTGCTGATGATTACGCAAAGGCTATGGAAGACAATTTTGTCGTTACCAACCCTGAAAAAGGCAAGGAAATGATCCTTTCAGGCATTGCGGAGGTAGAGAAAGAACTCGGCGCCAAGGTTGAAATCGACCCTGACCTTCTTGAAGAGAACGTGTTTATCAACGAATATCCCGTTCCGTTCTACGGCAGCTTT
>JAZUJX010000066.1:0-15838 GCA_045642965.1 Synergistaceae bacterium
CACGGAGGGAACGACCATCAGCAACGTAAAAGCCGCTGAAATAACCGAAAACGGAACCTACGCCGCAACAACGGGACAGCTGTATGAAACGAACACGAGAGTAACGCAGGCTGAAAACGCAATCGGCGCACTGAGCGAGAACATGGGCGTAATGCAGAACAAAATCAACTCCGTATCCGGTGAAGTTAAAGAAGTCGGCGCAATATCGGCAGCATTGGCGGGACTGCACTTTACGGAACCGAGCGGCGAAGGTGATGACAGGGTTTCCGCGGCAACGGCGTACGGAAGATACCGCGGAGAGAACGCAGTCGCAGTCGGTGTTGCGGTCAAGCCGACCCCGAATCTTATGCTTAACGCTGCAACGAGCCTTGGTACGGATTACAGAGCCTACAACGCAGGTATCAGCTACAAATTCGGCAAGGGCGAAACGGCGAAGACGAGAGCAGAGCTTCAGAAACAGGTTAAATACGTCAACGAAGAGAACAGAGTTTTGAAGACGCAGATAGTCAACCTTTCAACGGAGAACGCCGAACAGAACGCGAAAATGATAGAACAGGACAAGAAGCTGAAAACGCAGGACAATGCAATCGAAGCGTTGAGGAAAGAAAACGCCGAGATTAAGGAAATGCTGAAAAAGCTGATTAAAAAATAGCCGGAGCGGCAGAATTAAACGTAAGAAAACAAAACGGCACGGCGCGTTTGTGCCGTTTTGTTTTGTAAGTTTTGCGGAAAGTGTTAGACATATCGCGTTTTGAGAGTTATCATATACAGTTGAAAAACAAGCACGAAGGGCGGGAATGCGATGGAGTTTCTTTCGGGGATTCCGAGGGTTAATCTTCAGGCGTTTGCTGCTGTCGCGCTGTTTGTGCTGTCGCTTTTCATTTCGCGTATCGTCGTGAATATCGGCAGCGGCAAATGGCCCGGCGGAGCCGCGTTTCTGTTTTATCTCCGTATGCTTCTTGGTTTTGTTTTTGCCGCGTCGATAGCTCTCGGCATATATTCTTTTATGGGAATTTGCGTTATATGACGGAGACGCCGGGCGGCAGTCAGGGTTTTTGGAAATTAGTTTCAGCTTTAAGATTTTCAAATAAAATTTGAGAGGGTGGTAGTATGAAAATTGCACTGGCTTCTGATCATGCAGGTTTTGGACTCAAGGAGGAGCTGAAAGTTTTCCTTCAGGAGAAAAATATTGAGACTGTTGACTGCGGAACGGCTTCAGGCGAACTGAGCGTGGATTATCCCGATTTCGGCTTTAAGGCTGCCGAGATGGTTTCAGCCCGCAAGGTTGATTCTGCGGTTATATGCTGCGGCACGGGAATAGGAATGAGTATCGCCGCCAACAAGGTCAAGGGGGTACGCGCCGCGCTGTGCCACGACCATTTTACTGCCGTAATGAGCCGTCGCCACAACAATGCCAACGCGCTTATTCTGGGAAGCCGCGTTACCGGCTCCGGTCTTGCGAAGGAAATTCTTGAAGCGTGGCTCGCCGAAGATTTTGAGGGCGCGCGTCATGCGGGACGGCTCGACAAGATCGCAGCCTACGAAGAAGACCATTTTACAAAGCTGCCGTGGGAAGAAAAGAAAGTTTCCGGCCGCACAATAGTTTTAAATCATCCTCTTGTCTGCCACAAGGTAGGCATTATGAGAAACAAAGATACGTCTTCAAAGGATTTCAGGGATCTTGTCCAGGAAATAGCGGGCCTTATGGCTTACGAAATTACGCGCAACCTGCCGCTTGAAGAGGTCGAGATTGATACCCCTATCGCGAAGACGAAGGTTTTGTCGCTTTCGGGCAAGAAGCTTGCCATAGTTCCTATTCTTCGCGCAGGGCTTGGAATGGTTGACGGAATTCTCAAGATTATTCCGAATGCCAAGGTAGGACACGTCGGACTTTACAGGGATCCCAAGACGCTCAGGCCCGTTGAGTATTACTGCAAGCTTCCGAACGACATTTCGGAACGCGACATTTTTGTCGTTGACCCGATGCTTGCAACGGGCGGTTCTTCTGCCGATGCCGTTTCTTCAATTAAGCAGCGCGGCGGTAAACGAATAACGCTTGTATGTCTCATAGGCGCGCCGGAGGGCGTGAAGAAGTTCCACGAAGTGCATCCTGACGTTGACATTTACGTTGCGGCGCTTGATTCGCATCTCAACGACCACGGTTATATAGTCCCCGGTCTCGGCGATGCCGGAGACAGGCTTTTCGGTACGAAATAAGGCGTTTTGTTTTACAGATATCTCTTTCCGTTAATAAGTTTTTTCTGGGGGCTCGCAGGCACCTCTGTTTCGATTGCCCTGGCAAAAAAATTCAGGCTTGTTGACGTTCCCGGAGGAAGAAAGAAACACAGCGGCATTATGCCGCGCGGCGCAGGTATAGTCCTTTGGAGCGGTTATCTGCTTTGGGCGCTTTTTGTCGGAAATATGGGGGTTGAAGTCCCGTTTATCGCAACCGGCGCCTCTTTGATTTTTATCGTCGGCTACATGGACGACATGCACCCGCTTCCGCCGCTGCTCAGGCTCTGTTTTCAGCTGTGCGCAGCCGTATGCGTTTCATACGCGCTTCCGCTTCCTCTGTGGCAGAGACTGCTTTTCGTGTTCTGGATTACGGGCATGACGAACGCCTACAATCTTGTTGACGGTATGGACGGCTTGTGTCTTACGCTGTCGCTGATTACGGTGCTGTCCGCTTTTTCGGCGGGCGGAAGTCCTGTGTGGCTTATGCTGGCTGCGCTTATTTTCGGGGTTCTGCTTTGGAATTTCCCGTTCCCGAAGACGTTTCTCGGTGACGGGGGAAGCACTTTGCTCGGCTTTGTATGTGCTTCGCATCTCGCGTGGAACTTTTTCCCCGATTTCTTCGGGCGCAGTCTTGTCAACAGCTGCATGTGCCTGTTCCTTATAGGCGGAGCGCCGGTTATTGACACGCTTTCGGTTATGACGCGGCGCATTATTTCAAAGAAATCACCGTTCCTTCCTGACAGGAAGCATGCCCACCACAAGCTGCAGGACGCGGGGCTTTCAAAATTCTGTACACTCTTTGTGCTTGCCGCGATACATTTTGCAATTTTGTGCGCCGGTTTCAGCCTGATTGGAATCAGACTGCTTCCGCACGTACATTAAACGGAGGTCTTGAATATGGCTGATGCAGCCAAACGCAGAAAAATAGTTTGTGTTTTCGGAACGCGTCCGGAAGCGATAAAAATGGCTCCGGTCGTTATGGCTCTCAGGGAAGTTGAAAATTTTGACGTTGAAATTCTTGCAACGGGGCAGCATCTGGAGATGCTTGACCAGCCTCTGCAGTATTTTAAGCTCACTGCAGACCTTAACCTGCACATTATGAAGCAGGCTCAGTCGCTTGATTACATCACGTCTTCCGTGCTGACCGGAGCAGGGGAGTATTTTGACAGGGTAAAGCCTGACGCAGTGCTTGTTCACGGCGACACGACGACGACCTTTGCCGCCTCTCTGGCTGCTTTCTACAGGAAAATAAAGATAGGACACGTTGAAGCCGGTCTTCGCAGCGGAAACATGTACCTTCCGTATCCTGAGGAGATGAACCGCGTGCTTTGCGACAGGATCGTAACCTGGGCATTCGCGCCTACGGAATCTGCGAAGGAAAATCTTGTTGCCGAAGGCTCGAAGGCAGAGATAACTGTAACAGGAAACACTGTTATAGACGCGCTGTATTATGCGGTTGACCACACGTCAAAGCCTGAAATTTTTGCCAAACTGCCTGACGGTGCGCCGTTTGTGCTTGTTACCGCCCACCGCAGGGAGTCGTGGGGAGAACCGCTGGAAAATATCTGCTCAGCGCTGACGGAACTGCTTGACAGACATCCCGAGCTTTGGATGGTCGTTCCTATGCACAAGAATCCCGCGGTACGTGAGGTTATCAGGAAACATCTTGAAAACAGGCCGCAGGTCATTCTTTGTGACCCGCTGAATTATCCTGACTTTGTCTGGACTATGAATGCCGCGAAATTCCTTATGAGCGACAGCGGCGGTGTGCAGGAGGAAGCTTCGGCAATACGCAAGCCGCTGCTTATTCTGCGCGACGTAACGGAGCGTCCCGAGGCTGTGGAACACGGCAGCGGAATTCTTGTAGGCGTTGACAGGGAAAGAATACTTTCAAACGCGCTGCGCATTATGGAAGACGGCAGTTTCGCCGAAGCAATCAGGAAAAAATGCGACGACCAGCCTTTCGGCGACGGAACTGCGTCAAAGAAAATAGCGAAATCGCTTGAAGAATATTTCAGAACACACGAATAAAGAAAAGACAGAGCAGGGATTTAATCCCGCTTTGTGAGGTGAAGAATTTGCAGAAAATGTTAATCGAAGGCGGTACGCCGCTTAACGGAACAGTACGGGTGCAGGGAGCCAAAAATGCGGCTCTTCCCGTAATGGCGTCTGCAATTCTTCTCAAAGGACAGACGCTGGAGCTTGACAACGTTCCTGATTTGCAGGACGTCCGCACGATGGCGGAGCTTTTGCAGCGGCTTGGCGCTGACGTGAATTTTGCAGACGGCAGAATGAAAATCAGCGTTCCGGAAGAACTGGAATGGAACACTCCCGCGGATCTTGTCCGCAAAATGAGAGCCTCTTCTCTGGTCCTCGGACCTCTTACGGCACGCTGCGGAAAAACCGTGCTGCCGCTTCCAGGAGGCTGTGCAATCGGAAGCCGTCCGATAGATTTTCATATAAAGGCACTGCGTGCAATGGGTGCGCGTATCACTCTCCACGACGGAGCCGTCTACGCCGAAACTGACGGAAGGCTCAAGGGCGCTGGTGTGGCGTTTGATTTCCCGTCCGTGGGTGCTACGGAAAATATTATGATGGCTGCCGCCCTTGCGGACGGTTCCACGACAATAGACAATGCCGCGTGTGAGCCGGAAATAGTAAATCTTGCAAACGTTCTGCGCGGTATGGGAGTGCCTGTCTTCGGCGACGGAACTTCTACAATACGCATAATGGGGCAGAGCTTCCTGAAATCTTCTATTTCTTCCGTTGTTCCTGACCGCATAGAAGCTGCTACGTATCTTGTCGGGGGTGTTATCAGCGGGGGAAAGGTAAAGGTTGAAGGCATTGAACCGCAGCTGCTTGCGGCAGCTCTGCAGAAGCTCGAAGAGGCAGGCGCAAAACTGACGCTTGAACCTGACAGTATTACCGCTGAATACGCGGGAAGGCTTTCCGCTGTTTCGATAAAAACGATGCCCCATCCGGGTTTCCCGACAGACGCGCAGCCGCAGTTTATGGCTTTGCTGTCGCTGGCTGAAGGAACCAGCGTAATACAGGAAGTTATTTTTGAATCAAGACTCAGGCACGTCCCTGAATTTAACAAGACGGGCACCAAAATTGCAGTTCAGGAGAACACTGCCGTTGTCGAAGGCGTTTCCGGAATTAAGGGCGCAGAGATGTTTGCTACGGACCTCCGGGCAGGGGCAGCCATGATTCTTCTCGGAATAGCCGCAGAGGGCGTAACCAAGGTCGGCAATCTTGACCACGTATGGCGCGGCTATGAAGACATTGTCGGGAAGCTTAATTCGCTCGGTGCAAAAATCAGACTGATTGAAGAATAGTGAATGTCTGAAAACGAGATAATTTTTGACAGTATAGAAACCTTTGTTTTCAGCGGGCCTGCCGGAACCGGCAAAAGCCGGCGCGCGCAGTACGTTGCATCTCTGCTCGGCGCTGATTACATCATAGACGACGGACTTGTGATACACAAAGGCAGCATCGTCTGCGGGAAGAGCGCAAAAGCCGAGCTTAACCGCGTAAGTGCCATACGCAGGGCAATTTTTGATTTTGAAAGCCACAGAAACGAGGTTATCGAATTTTTTAAGGAAGCTTCGCCGTGCAAACTGCTTGTGATTGCCACTTCCGATTCCATGGCGGACAAAATTCTCAAAAAACTCGGTATGAAAGCGCCGTCGCGCACGATACACATAGAAGACGTTTCCACGAAGGAAGAGATGGAAACAGCGCGTATGGAGCGTTACGGGAAAAAACAGCACGTAATTCCTGTGTCGCAGGCGCTTGTCAGGAAAAATTTCTCAGGAAAACTTGTGGGACAGCTGCGCGTTATTTGGGGTGTCAATGAAGAAAAAGAAGCGGAAAAAACAATAGTGCACCCGCCGTTCAGTTTTTGCGGGGAAATGCACGTCGAGCCTGAGGCAATAAAACAGCTTGCAAATTTTCTCGCTGTGAGAACGGAGCAGACGGCTGCTGTGAAAGAACTTTCAATCAGCTCGTATGACGACGGAGTTGAAATAGATATAGAAATCAGCGCGCTTGCCGGCAGCAAAACGCTGCTTGAGGTTGCTGAAACCGTAAAGAAACGCGTTATGTCCGGTGTGGGATATTTTACCGGCATTGATATTAAAAAAATAAGCGTAACCGTAGCGGAGGTCTTGCTGTGAGCGAAAAACTTTTTGGACTTACGGATGAAGAAAGGGAACAGGCGGCAGAAATTCTCTGGGAAGAGACGAAGAAATGTACGCTTGCCTGCAAGGACTGTCCTCTTTCCGAAACAAGAAACAAAGTCGTTTTCGGCGACGGTGACAGAAAGAGCAGCCTGCTGTTTATAGGCGAGGGTCCCGGAGCTGACGAAGACAGTCAGGGGCTTCCGTTTGTAGGACGCGCAGGTCAGCTGCTTACGCAGATTTTGTCCGCAGCCGGCATAGAAAGAAAAGACGTGTTTATCACGAACATTGTAAAATGCCGTCCGCCTGAAAACAGGGTTCCGACGCCCGAAGAGATGCTGTGCTGCGACAGGCATCTGCAGACGCAGATTTTGATTATGAAGCCTGCGCTTATAGTTCTTCTCGGCAACACACCGCTGCGCTGGATACTCAAAACGACGGAAGGCATTACAAAGCTGCGCGGAAGATGGTTTGAATGGCACGGTGCCGCTGTTATGCCGATGTTCCACCCGAGTTATCTGCTCCGCAACAACACGTCCAAGGAGGGCGGGCCGAAGCATCTCACCTGGCTTGACATACAGGAAGTCAAACGTCAGTGGGAGCGTTACAAGCAGACCGGCAGACTCGACGAAACAATCTTCGGATAAAGGGGCTGAAGAAAATGGAAAATACAATCCGGCATATCGGGTTGATTATGGACGGAAACCGCCGATGGGCAAAAAAGCGCGGACTGCCTGTAGTTATGGGCGGGCACGCCGGTGTAAAGGCTCTTGAAGAGACGCTGCGCGCGGCAAAAGACTTCGGTATTCAGTACGTTTCCGTCTACGCTTTTTCCACCGAAAACTGGAACAGAAGCGCCGAGGAAGTTTCTCAGCTTATGGGGCTGTTCAAGCTCTACGCAAAGCTTAAACTGCGCGAGCTTATAAAAGAAGGCGTGAGAGTTCGTTTCGCAGGCGCGTCTGACAGGGTTCCGGCAGAGGTGTCGGAAATTTTGCACAATATAGAGGAAAAAACGAAAGACAACGACGTAATTCAGCTGATTGTCTGTTTTAATTACGGCGGACGCAGGGAAATAACCGACGCGGTGAACAGACTGCTGAAGGAAGGTGCTGCGGAAATAACGGAAGCTGATCTCTGCAAACGGATGTATCTTCCGGACGTTCCCGACCCCGATCTTCTTGTCCGTACGAGCGGGGAACTGCGGATGAGCAATTTCCTGCTCTGGGAGGGCGCATACAGCGAATATTATTTTACTGATACTCTTTGGCCTGATTTCGGCAGGGAAGAGTTAAAGAAAGCAATAGACAGTTATTTTGAAAGAAGCAGACGTTATGGAAAATAAAAAATCAGATTTACCGCTGCGCGTTTTCGGCAGCATATTTGTAGTTACCGCCGTTTTGGGCGGCATTTGGCTCGGAAATCCGCTCTGGGCTGCGATATGTTCAGCAGCCTCTCTTGCCTCTTTGTGGGAATTTTACAGACTTACGGCAAAAGACCACAAATATTCCCCGATACTGATGTTCCTGCTTGCAGGAGCAGTTCTTTACGCGGTCGTTTTCAAACGCGAAAGCGGTATTCTGCTTGTTTTTGCGTCCATTTTTGTAATTTTGGTGCTGTTCGACGAGGTGTGGGACAGGCAGAGAACAGGAAACAGCATGGCTCTGCGCAGCACGGGCAACTTTATCGGAGGAGTCGCTTACACCGTTCTCCCGTGGTGTTATCTTGCGCTTCTGCGCGACACTGAAAACGGCAAAGCCTTGGTTGCTGTGCTGTTCTTCTGCACCTGGGCATGCGACGTTTTTGCCTATTTTACCGGAAGGCGTTTCGGCAGGCACAAGCTCTGCGACAAGGTCAGCCCGAAAAAAACGTGGGAAGGAAGCTTCGGAGGCGCCGCTGCCTGTATGCTTTGCGCGTTTGCCGGAGCCCTGCTTTTTAAGCTTCCGCTTCTGCACATGACTGCGCTCGGACTGTTCTGCGGAGTGCTCGGTCAGGCAGGAGACCTTGCGGAATCTGTTCTCAAAAGGGAAGCGGGGGTCAAGGATTCGGGAAACATTATCCCCGGACACGGCGGAATGCTTGACCGTTTTGACAGTATGCTCGTGAACGCCGTTATCGCTTATATAATTTTCGGACTTTTTGTAAAATGACGAAACACAGCGAAATACAAAACATAGCGGTTATAGGCGCTACGGGAAGCGTAGGCAGCTCCGTGCTTGACGTCTGCGCCCGTTTTCCAGAACGTTTCAGGGTGGCTGCCCTAGCCGCAAATTCAAACGAAAAAAAACTGAAAGAGCTCGGACGCTCTTTTTCTTCAAAAATTCTCTGTCTCAGCAATCCTGAAACACCGTTTTCGGATAAAGATTTCACCTGCCTTTCAGGGGTTGAAGGGCTCTCTGAAATCGCCTGTTCTCCGGAGATTGACCAGGTTGTATTCGCGTCTTCAGGAACGGCGGCAATCCCTGCTTTGCAGTGCGCGCTGAAAGCGGGAAAAAAAGTTTCTCTCGCAAACAAGGAAAGCATAGTTGTTGCCGGCCCGTGGGTTATGCCGCTCGTTCAGTATAAAAACCAGCTGCGCCCCGTTGACAGCGAACACAGCGCCGTATGGCAGTGTATGGAGGGCACACCTTCGGAAGAGGTTGACAAGCTCTGGCTTACCGCTTCAGGAGGTCCGTTCAGGAGCTTTACGGCTGAACAGATGGAAAAGGTGACTCCTTCCGACGCGCTGAAGCACCCTACGTGGAATATGGGCGCAAAGATAACGATAGACAGCGCAACCCTTATGAACAAAGGCATTGAGTGCATTGAAGCGGCGCAGCTTTTCGGCATGGCGCAGGAAAAGGTCGGTGCTCTCGTGCATCCCGGTTCGTACGTGCACGGGCTTGTCCGCTTTATTGACGGAACGACAAAAATGCTGCTTTCAAAAGCCGACATGAGACTGCCGTCCGCCTCAGCAATCGCGTGGCCTGACAGGCTTCCGCTTGCAGGGCGCGGAATTGAAGCGCTTGAGCCTGCAGGGCTTGACCTCCGTTTTGACGAAATAGACGGAAAGCGTTTCCCTTGTTTCCCGCTTGCGCTTGAAGCAGGGAAAAAAGGCGGCGCGTATCCCGCGCTGCTTGTCGGCGCCGACGAAACGGCAGTTTCCGCGTTTCTTGACGGGAAAATATCCTTTACCTGTATTGCCTGTGTCGTTGAGGACGTGCTTTCAAACTGGAGCGGCTCAGCGCCGGTTTCGCTTGAGGACGCCGTTGCTCTTGTCGGCGAAGGCAGAAGGCTTGCGGCGGAAAGCTGCCTCAAGAGGCCGGAATAATGCTCTTTACCTTTGCGGCGTTTCTGGTAGTTATCGGAATATGTGTCGTATCGCATGAAGGCGGGCATTTCCTTGCCGCAAAGTGGCGGAACGTCTACGTACACGAATTTTCTTTCGGCATGGGTCCTCTGATTGTTTCAAAACAGAAGGGCGAAACAAAATACTCGCTGCGTGCTTTCCCTGTCGGAGGCTACGTTAAACTCGAAGGGGAAGATGAAAGCCCCGAAGCCCGAAATTCTGAAATTCCGCGCGAAAGAGCGCTTTACGCCAAAAAACCGTGGGAAAGGCTTGTTATTCTTGCCGCCGGAATTTCTGTAAATCTTCTGCTTGCATGGTTTTTGTTCAGCAGCTATCTCTTTGCGAACGGCACGTGGGATTTGAAAACGGCAACGGTCGGAAAAGTTATGGAAGGCACTCCGGCGGCTGAAATACGGCTGCACAGCGGAGACGTTATAAAAAAGATAAACAATGTTGAAATAAAGCAGTGGGCAGACATCAGCAAAACTCTGCGCAGCGTGTCTGACGACAGCGTTGAGCTTGTATATCTGCGCGGCGGCAGAGAGCTCTGCATCAAAGCCGGCGTTCCTGTCAGCAGGGAACACGGCGGGCGGCTGCTCGGCATACAGCCGCGCAAACTGCGGTTCTCGCTTATTCAGTCAATGTCTGAAGCACTGCGCTTTGCGTTTCGTATGAGCAGCGATATTTTCAGTTCGCTCGGCAGACTGCTGCTCGGAAGAAACAAAGAGGAAATTTCGGGACCGCTCGGCATAGCCGTTATGTCAGGAGAGGCGGCAAAACAGGGCTTATGGAGCTTCCTTATGTTCCTCGGACTGATAAATCTCAATTTGGGACTGGTTAATCTTCTGCCTTTCCCTGCGCTCGACGGCGGCAGAATAGTTTTCGCGTTTGCGGAACTTGTTACGGGCAGAAAGGTTTCAGCGAAATTTGAAGGCGCGGTGCACTATGCAGGATTTGTGCTGCTGCTTCTTTTCATAGTCTACGTAACGGGACTTGACATTTTGCGGCTTGTCCGCTGAGGTGGTATAAATGAGTGCGAAAGTTGTTGACGTTAACGGTCTTAAAATAGGCGGTAACAATCCCGTACGCGTTGAAAGCATGCTTACGGCGCGGCTGTCTGACCCTGACGCGTGTTTTGAGGAGACGGAACGCCTGCGCGAAGCGGGCTGCGAGCTTGCGAGAGTCGCGTTTCCGTCAATGGATACGGCGCAACAGTTCCGCGAGCTTGTCAGCCGCTCAAAGTTAAGGCTTATGGCAGACATACATTTCAACCATAAATTTGCGCTTTCCGCGCTTGATTCCGGCTGCCCGTCCGTTCGTATCAATCCGGGAAACATGAGCAGTCCTCAGGCAGTTCCGGAAATAGTTTCAGCCGCGAAGGCAAACGGGGCGGTAATCAGGATAGGCGCGAACGGCGGCTCGCTCAACGCGTCGCAGCTTGCGGCGGCAAACGGCGACCGCGCGCTTGCGCTCGTTTCGGCGGTTGAAGAACAGCTGAGGCTTCTGCTTGACAATAATTTTGACAACGTAATAATTTCCGCAAAATCAAGCAGCGTTCAGGAAAGCGTCAGGGCAAACACAATACTTGCGCAGCGCTGGAATTTTCCGCAGCACATAGGCATAACGGAGGCTGGTTTCGGAATTTCAGGAATTGTCAAAGGCTCAGTCGGCATAGGCGCAATGCTTCTGCAGGGAATAGGAGACACGATACGCGTAAGCCTTACAGCCGATCCTGTCGAAGAAGTAAAAACAGGCTACAGCATACTCAACGCCGCCGGCATAAGAAAACGCGGATACAATCTCGTCAGCTGTCCGACCTGCGGACGGCGCAGAATAGACGTAATCACCCTTGCCGAAAAGGTTCGCGCCCTTCTGCCAGACGATCTGCCCGACGGAACGACCGTCGCCGTTATGGGCTGCGAGGTCAACGGACCGAGAGAAGCGGCAAACGCTGACCTCGGCATAGCGGGAACCCCTTCGGGCTTTGTAATGTTCAGACACGGCATGCCGTTCTGCAATGCCTCTGCCGGTGAATTTGAAGAAAAACTTTTTGAGCTTGTGAAAAGCTTTAAGGAGGAAATGTAAATGAAAGAACAACTGCACGGACGCCACCTTCTCACAATGAAGCACCATACGCCTGCCGAGGTGGAATACCTCGTGGATTTGGCGGCAGAGCTTAAACGCAAAAAGAAAGCCGGAGAAAGAGGGCACGCGCTTGACGGCAAAAACATTGCCCTGATATTTGAAAAACCGTCGACACGCACGCGCTGCGCATTCACCGTCGCGGCTTTTGACGAAGGCGGACATTCGGAATATCTCGGCAGAAACGATATCCAGCTTGGGCACAAGGAAGACGTTAAAGACACGGCGAGGGTGCTCGGCAGAATGTTTGACGGCATAGAATTCCGCGGCTTCAGCCAGAAAACGGTTGAAGACCTTGCAAAATATTCCGGCGCTGCCGTGTGGAACGGACTGACCGACGAATATCATCCGACGCAGATACTTGCCGATTTTCTTACGATAAAAGAAAATTTCGGCAGACTTAAGGGCATAAAGCTTGTATTTATGGGCGACGGACGCAACAATATGGCAAATTCGCTTATGATAGGCGCCGCAAAATGCGGACTTCATTTTGTCGTCTGCGCTCCCGAGGCGCTTCATACGGCGCCGGAGCTTGTCGCCGAATGCAGAAAAATAGCGGAAGACGACAAAACCGGAGCGGTTATTGAAATAATCTTTGAGCCGAAAGAAGCAATCAAAGACGCGGACGTTATTTATACCGACGTATGGGCGTCGATGGGTGAGGAAGCGCAGTACGAAGAACGCAAAAAACTGCTTGCGCCCTATCAGGTCAACATGGAGCTTATAAAAGCAACTGGAAAGGCTGAAACGATATTCCTGCACTGCCTGCCTGCGGTAAAGGGAAGCGAAGTCACGGAAGAAGTGCTTGAAGCGCCGTTCTCAAAGGTTTTTGACGAAGCCGAAAACCGCCTGCACACGATAAAAGCGGTTATGGTCGCATCAATAGGAAATTATTAAAAAGAATGCGCGGACAGCAGTACTAATTTTAATTTATACTGTTGTCATGCTCTCATTTATGCTAAAATATCAGTACTAAACCGCAAGACGCGGAGTGAACGCATGCTGCGAAGAAGATACTTTGAAAACAATCAGAAACTGGCGAAGCCGTGGTCTGTTGAGCGCGCTTCGCTTCCTCCGAACCTGTGCTGAAGTACAGGCAGTTTTTCGTGTTTTAATTCAGAAACTAAATCTATTATGAGGTGATAAAAATGTCAGGACATTCACACTGGGCAGGTATTAAACGCCGTAAAGAAGCACAGGACGCAAAAAGAGGAGTAGCTTTCCAGAAACTTATTAAGGATATAATCGCAGCCGCGAGAGAAGGCGGCGGAGACCCGAACGCCAACTTCCGTCTTAAAGTCGCAATAGACAGGGCAAAAGCCGGCAACGTTCCTGCGGACAACATCGACCGCGGAATCAAAAGAGGAACGGGAGAACTCGGCGGACCGATGGAAGAAATCTACTACGAAGGTTACGGCCCTGACGGAGTCGCGGTTATGGTCGACGCTATGACCGACAACCGCAACAGAACAGCTCCCGTTATGCGTTCGCTCTTCACGAAATGCGGCGGACAGATCGGCGAAATGGGCTGCGTTGCATGGAACTTTGACCGCAAAGGCATAATCCAGATTGTCGGCGAAGGCATTGACGAGGAAGAATTGCTTATGGCAGTTCTTGATGCAGGCGGAGACGACATGACGACTGGAGAAGAAGGCTTTGAAGTCAACTGCGAAGCCACCATGCTCGCAAAAGTCGCCCAGGCGCTCAAAGATGCAGGCTACAACGTAGAATCAATGGAAATCGCAATGATTCCGAAAAACACTGTTACAATCACCACGAAGGAAAAAGCTCAGAAAATGCTCTCGCTGGTAGAGCGTTTTGAAGAAGAAGACGACGTTCAGGCTGTTTACGCGAACTTTGTAATCGCAGACGACGTTCTTGCACAGCTTGACGACTAATACGCAAAATAAGCCGAAACGAGCCCTGGGCATAGACCCGGGGCTTGGCACTTGCGGCTATGGAGTAATTTCGCAGATCGGAAACAGACTCGTATGCGAAACGTACGGCGTTATCAAGACGCCTACAAAAATTTCGGTTACACAGCGTCTGAAATGCCTTTACGACGAGCTGCACATAATTCTTGACCAGTACCGGCCCGACGTTTTTGCCGTTGAAAAGCTGTTCTTCGGCAGAAACGTAACGACCGCCGAAATGGTTTGGGAAGCGCGCGGGATAATTCTGCTGTACGCTTCCGAACTCGGACTTGAACCGTATGAGCTGAAGCCGGCTGACGTTAAGATGGCGGTGTGCGGCTACGGGCTTGCGGAAAAAATTCAGGTTCAGGGAATGGTGGCGAAAATTCTCGGACTGCCGAAGCGTCCGACCCCTGACGATGCCGCCGACGCTTTGGCAATAGCCATCGCGGGTATGACCGCTTCCAATTTTGACAACAGTCTTCTGAGAGGGTTGTAAAATGATAAGTTCGCTTCGCGGAAAGGTGCTTTCCGTAACTGACGACAGCATAATACTTGACGTTTCCGGTTTCGGAATACAGCTTTTCGTTTCGAAAGCGCTGATTAACAATGCAGTAGCAGGCGAAGAGCTCAGCTGCCCTGCGTACATGCAGATAAGCGACGCCGGAGTCAGCATGTTCGGTTTTGCCGACGAAAGGGAAAAGGAACTTTTCCTTGAGCTTGTGCAGGTGAAAACCGTAGGCGGAAAGCTTGCGATTACAGTCCTGAGACACAATAATTTTGACGACGTTGTGCAGGCGATTACGAGCGAATCGCCGCGTATGCTTACAGCCCCGGGACTTGGCGCAAAGCGTGCCGAACGCATCTGTTTCGAGCTTAAAAACAAAATCGAAAAGAAATTTCCCGGAGCCGGCGGCGGTACCGCTTCTTCATTTGCCGCCGGAGGCTTTGACAATTCCGTCATGGACGCGCTTGTCGGACTTGGTTTTTCGCAGAGCGAAGCCGCCCGTGCGGTTGCCCTCTCAAAAGGTACGGCTGACCCCGAAAAAGAGTGGACGGAATCCGAACTGCTCAGGGTTTCTCTCAGTATGCTTCAGAGGCGTTAACGGAGGCTTGCGGCTATGATGTATCCCGATACTGACGATAAGCTTATGGAAAGAATGCGTTGCGAACCTGAACGAGATTTTGACGTTCAGTCGCTGCGCCCTGCCGCGCTTGAAGAATTTGTGGGGCAGTCGGAGCTGAAAGACAAGCTCAGTATATTTATGACTGCGGCTCTTCAGCGCGAAGAACCTCTCGACCACGTGCTTTCCTACGGTCCTCCGGGGCACGGCAAAACAACGCTTGGCGGAATTATAGCCAAAGAAATGCACGGCAGTCTCCGCGTTACTACCGGACCGGCTCTTGAACGCGCAGGCGACCTTGCCGCGCTGCTTTCGAACATACAGCCCGGAGACGTGCTTTTTATAGACGAAATACACAGAATGCCCGCCAACGTTGAGGAAATTCTCTATCCTGCGATGGAAGATTTTTCACTGTCAATTATTACCGGCAAAGGTCCTCTTGCGAGAAGCATTTCGCTCACGCTTCCGAAATTTACGCTCATAGGGGCTACGACGCGGCTCGGTCTGCTTACTTCGCCGCTCCGCGCGCGTTTCGGGATATGCGAACAGCTTAAGCTCTATACGCCGGAGGAACTGACCGCTATCGTAAAACGCGGCGCATCCGTGCTCGGCATAGGAATAAATGACGACGCAGCGGAGGAAATCGGTCTCCGTTCGCGCGGCACACCCCGTGTTGCGCTGCGTTTCCTGCGCCGTGTGCGCGACGTTGCGGAAGTCAAGGGTTTGGCAACGATTGACAGAACAACCGCCAACGAAGCGCTTAATATGCTCGGCGTTGACGATCAGGGACTTGACGACAGCGACAGAAAATATCTGAAAGCTGTTGTGGAACTGTTTGAAGGAGGTCCTGTCGGGCTTTCAACGTTAGCCGCCGCCCTTAATGAAGATATGAGAACCATAGAAGACATCTACGAGCCG
>JAZUJX010000067.1:0-1994 GCA_045642965.1 Synergistaceae bacterium
TTTCTCACCGGTGACGGAAACGAACACAACATCATCCTGAACTACGTCAAAGACGGCCTTAAAGAAGGCGAAGGCGCACAGCTTGTAAAAGCGGCGATGGACGAAGTTGTAACACAGCAGCCGATAGCCGGAAGCATAGCTTCCGCAGCCGGAGCGGAAATTATCGAGACTGTCACGACTGACGTTGAAATGTAGCCTCAGAGCGGGGGGACACAGAGGGATATTCTCGCTGAAAAATCACGCTCGATATTCCTGAGTGAATTTGTCAAAAGTGCCTTGGGAAACGTTGGACGATATTCGCGGAATAAACCTCTGTGTTCGAGTCATTGAGACTGTCACAACTGACGTTGAGATGTAGGAAACATTTGCCGCGCGGCGGCTGCCGCGCGGCAAAACTGACAGAAAACACAAACCGTGGAGGAAAAAAATATGTACAGAGAAAAAGAATATGAAAAATACTTGGCAGACGAAACAGAAGCAGAATACTACGAAACCTGCGGAATACTCCGCAGACCGGTTGACGCGGTAAAAACACGGCTTGCAAACGGCGAAACGGAAAATGACGAAGACAAAGCCTTCTGCGAATTTTACCCGCTCATACGCAAACTTGCCAACCGCTTCCGAAGCGGCTCAAAAGACCTTGCGGACGAACTTGAAGGCTTTGGCGTTGAAGCCTTTATCATCTTTTACAGGGAAAAAGGCGGAGCGGAACTCTACGCAAAAGACCCGTGCGGAAAATTCGCCGAAAGCCTCAGACGATATCTGAGAGACGTGCTCTGCAAAGCCAAAAGGAAACTGCTCGGCGTCTCTGCCTCCGCTGAAATAGTAACGGAAGAGCCGACAAGCGAAGAAAAAGAAAAAATCAGGCGCGGCGAAAGCTCTCCGTACAAAGCGGAAAAAGTATTTCAGATAAACTACTACGGAAGCCTTGAAGACCCTGACGACGAAGAAGACGAAACGGAACGCCGCCCCGGAGACTACTCTCCCGCAGCGGCACAGGACAGAAACACGGAGCGTGAAATAGAAATGCGCGAAACCCTGCGCGGAATAGAAACACTGCTCACAAGCAGGGAAAAAGCAATCTTAACGCTTCTGCTTAAAGGACGAAGCCGTACGGAAATAGCTGAAATGCTTGGCATAACCGTACAGGCGGTAGGCAAAACGGCAAGAAGAATCCGCGCCAAAGCGGAAAAGTACGTTAAAGAGAGCTATAAGCGGTAAGCTGAAAGCTATAAGCCTTTAACGATTTTGCCGACAGCGCGAGCGAAGCGAGCAATACAGCGTGAACGGAGTGAACCAACAAGAAAGGAGAGCAAAAACAATGAACGAACAGAAACAGACAAAACGGGTAGCAACAAAACTCAATCCACGGCTTCATGCGGAATTTATCCGCGCGACGAGACTGAAAAACGAAACAATGAACGGTGCGCTGTACAGATTTGCGAAACAGTACACGGAAGAAGTAAAAAGCGAACTGCTGCGTACGGCGTGTCGGTACGCAGAAAAATAAATTATGTGAAATTTCGGCTCAAAAAACCGCCCACAACGCCGATTATGCTGTATAATACACAGAACGGCGAATCCAAAAAAATCCCGTCTTCCTGCGAAAATCGCAGATTTTGCGCAGGAACAGTGACTTTTACTGGCTTTGCCCGTTAGAAACAAGCCACTGCGGGGCAAGGTCGCTGGATTTACCCCTACGGGGCATACCCATACTGGGCACAGGCAGGCTGCGCAAAACCTGCTTCTGACGGACTCCGCAGGAAGACGATGATTTTAACGGTTCAAAGGTTTTGCGAGATGCGAAGTGCGAAGTGCGAGGTGCGAGGTGCTAAGTGCAGATGACCGCAGGGAATATCGACCGTGCTTCTTTAGGGAGAATAAGTGCGCCCTTAAAGGTTTTTAAGCCGTCAGCTGCCAGCCAACAGCTAACAGCGGAGCGAAGCGACATAATTTGTAATTGTTTTTCATATATTTTGGAGGTGTATGCCATG
>JAZUJX010000068.1:0-15046 GCA_045642965.1 Synergistaceae bacterium
AACTATAATTACGTTCGTACAGCCGGAATTTACGGCTTCTTCAACGCCCCACTGTATCAGCGGGCGGTTGAGAAGCGGCATCATTTCCTTCGGCATATTTTTTGTCGCCGGCAGGAAACGCGTTCCAACGCCTCCTACCGGAAATATTGCAACTTCAAGTTTGTCCATGCTAATTCTCCATGCTTTTCAGTATTGCTTTTTCAAGCAGGTCGGCAACGTCGTGCATCAGTTCAGTATCACGTGATTCAACGAATATTCTGATAAGCGGTTCCGTGCCTGACGGTCTGAGCAGCATTCTGCCTTTGCTGCCAAGCATTTCTTTTGCTTTTGCCGATGCTTCTTCAACCTCAGGACTGCTCATAACGGCGCCTCTGTTTTTTATGCGCACGTTGCGCAGTATCTGTGGATATTTTTCAAAACGGTCGTAAAGGGTGGATATGTCTTCGCCAAGCTCGGCGACAGCCGTAAGAAACAGCGCTCCCGAATAGAGTCCGTCGCCCGTGTTCGCATAGTCAAGCGCTATGATGTGCCCCGACTGTTCCCCGCCGAGACGGCTCCCTTCCCTGCGCATGGTGTCAAGCACGTAACGGTCTCCGACGCCGCAGCGGAAAACTTTAATTCCTTCCTTCGCAAGCAGGTCTTCAAGCTCCATGTTGCTCATAACGGTCGCGGTTACACCGCTTCCCAGAGTGCCTTTTTTATGCAGCCAGCGGCCTACGACCCAAAGGATAATATCACCGTCAATGGTTCTTCCTTTTGAGTCGCAGAGCTGTACCCTGTCCGTATCACCGTCGTAGGCTATGCCTGCGGCAGAACCGTTTTTAACCGTTTCTGCGCAGAGATAATCCATGTGAGTAACTCCAACTCCGCTGTTGATGTTCAGTCCGTCGGGTTTGTTTGCGCCGAAGCAGACAGGAGCCTGCCAGTCTTTGAATATGGGCTCCACAAATGCCGAGGCGGCACCGTTCGCCGCGTCTATTGTCAGAGGCAGAGTTTTGTCCGATATGCTTCCGATAACTTTTTTAAGCGCCTCGGTATATTCTTCCACGTATTGTTTTCCGCAGCGGGATACGCCGACACCCTCTCCTGTCGGATGTCCGCCGCGGTCAAGCAGTTTGTCTTCAATGGCAATTTCGTCTTCATCAGTAAGCTTGAAGCCGTTTTCGTCAAGGAATTTTATTCCGTTGTATTCCGCAGGATTATGAGAGGCGCTGATAACGGCACCCCCTGCAAAATTATTGTGCGACAGGACAAAGCTCACGCCCGGCGTGGGGATTACACCAAGTCTGCAAACGTCCGCGCCTGCCGACATCATTCCGGCACACAAAGAATCTTCAATCATGTTTCCTGAGCGGCGCGTGTCTCTTCCCACCGCAATTTCGGGCTTTTCAAAACCTTTCCCGAGAACAAACAGCACGTAAGCGCGGCCGAGCCTGTATGCAAACTCCGGCGTCATATTTCCGAGGTTGGCTACATCTCTGACTCCGTCTGTTCCAAAATAACGTCTGACTGCCATATTCCTGCCCCTTTCGGTTTATTTTTCCTTTTTGAGAATTGCTTCGTCAGGTTCTAATCTTACTACCCTGATGCCTTTTTTTACGTTTTGGGCTATCAGCGGAAGTTTTATGCTGTCTGAAACAATGCTTGTAACGTCCGCAACTATTTCGCACGGCTGCTCCGTGGCAACGTCAAGCAGGGAGCGCGACGCTTCAACAGAAACGGAAACCTTTGCAGGCAAACATATCCATCTGTCGCCGGGCTTTGCGCCTGAAACTTTGACAGGCACTCCGGCATACACCTTCGATGCAAGTCCTTTTTTCAGTGTAATGTCAATCCTGACGCTGTCAGCACCGGCGAGGCTGACTCCTGACAGGGATGACGGAAGTGCAAGCGGGAGAACAGTGTGAAGGTCCTCTTTTATTCCTGTTATGTCTACCGCCGGCAGTTCTATAAAATGAAGCCCTTCTACGGCGGACTGTTCTCCTGCAACGTTAACACGTTCAGGAGTAAGTTTTACCGAGCTTATTTCGTAGCCGGCCGCAGGCTGTCCGTGCAGTACGGCTTTAAGAGGTACAGCAGTCCCCTCACGCTGAATTTCAGGCTTCACGACTACTGTTTTCGGATTTATAACGACTCTCTGTACAGGGCTGCCGTCAATGTCTACCGCTGTCAGTTCTGCCGTATAGGTTTTTCCTGCTTCAAGAACGTCGGTCGGAACTCTAGCCTCAACGCTGCCGACCTTTGCAAGTTCGTCGCGCGGACCGCTGACAGAGGCTGCTGCCGGAAGTATTTCCGCAGCGGACTGTTCAGTTTCTTCCGCTTCAGGTCCCACCGGCTTTATCCTGATCCGGAAATTTTTCTCGCTTTTTTTGTAAAGCTCGACTTCAACGAACTGCGGAACGCAGGAAACAACTCTGGTACCTGCGGGGGATACCACGTTTACTGGCAGGCTGTATTTTCCCGATGCAATGCCGGATATATCAACATCTGCCGTCAGCTCAGTTTTGTCGAGCTTTGAAAGCTGCGCCATGTTGCCTGCTATTTTTACGGCAACGCTTTCCGTGTTTCTGAAAGCTGCCATACCCTGTGCGGGATGTGAGTAACTGAGCGGTACCGTAACCGTGCGCGTTATTTCACCGTTTCCGTTCCATGCGACGAAGCCCCAAAGCAAAACTGCCGCAATCATTGAGATACAGGCAAAAATCAGCTTTGATTTGGCATAGCGCGGATCTTTCCTGTTAGTCAGGTCACGGCCGGTAAATGCGTAATCAAACAGACGCAGTTCGTTTTTGATTTTTTCAAACACCCTAATCATTTTCCGCCGCTCCCATGTTTTTCGGCTGGTGAACTTCGTTCTGCAGCCGTGCCATAAAACTCATGTCTTTTCCGCCGTACTCAAAATAGTGGCTGCATATTCGGTCAAGCTGTTCGCTGCTCAGCGGCTTGGACAGGCGGCCGGCGACAGCGACGGTTATTTCGCCGCGTTCCTCGGAAACAACCAGTGCTATTGCATCAGACATTTCCGTTACGCCGAGCGCTGCTCTGTGCCTTGTACCGTACCAGTGCGACAGGCTGGTCTTTTCCGAAAGCGGCAGATAACAACCGGCGGCTATTATCTTGTCCTGATTAAGAACGACTGCTCCGTCATGCAGAGGCGTGCCCTGCCAGAAAATAGACACCAGCAGTTCGTTGGTGATTTCTGCCTCAAGCGGCACGGCAGTACGCCATATTTCTTTCAGTCCGGTGTTTCTCTGCAGCACGCAGAGTACGCCTATTTTGTTAAGCTTGCAGTACATCAGGGCATCAACAAGCTGCTTCGATTTTTTTCTTACGCTCTCTTCGTCAAATGACGTGACAATTCTTCCCTTGCCGAGTTCTTCAAGAATGCGGCGAAGCTCCGGCTGGAAAAGAATGGGAATAACTATAATAAACGCTCCAAGCAAATGGCTGATGACCCATGACAGAGTACGAAATTCAAGAACGTTCGCAAGAGCGCCGATCAAGCCTATAATCATGATCCCGCGCAAAAGCTGCATGGCGCGTGTTCCCGCAAAAAGCAGCAGCACCCTGTATATAATAAAAGCCACTATAAGAATATCCGGTATATCCTGCCAGCGCAGGCTGATAAAGGACATCCAACCACCTCGCAAAATCAGTTAAATACAGTCGTTCTGTTTTTATAAAAAACTGTTAAGGATTGCCAGATTTATTTTGTCGCCGGGTCCGTCCTTCGGAGTTTCAAGCAGCGACGGAACATTTTTAAAGCGATTGTCCGTTACTATTTTTTTGAACGGCACCAGCCCGATTTCACCTTTTCCAATGTGTTCATGCCTGTCGACCCTGCTTCCGCAAGGTTTTTTGGAATCGTTCAGGTGCCAGCAGAGCAGCCTGTCAAGTCCGGCGTTTCTGTCAAATTCCACAGCAAAATCTTCAAAGCCTTCGTCTGTAGAAATATCGTATCCCGCTGCAAAAACGTGGCAGGTATCGGCACAGAAAGCTATACGCGGACTGTATTTAACGTATTCAAGCACTCTGGCAAATTCTTCAAGTTTTCCTCCGATTGAAGTTCCCTGACCCGCCATCGTTTCAAGCAGTATTTTAACACAGCAGTCTGCAGTTCTGTCCAAAACTTCAAGCAGTGAAGAAGCAAGCAGTTTAAGCGCTGCCGTAAGATCATTCTGCCCGCAGGAACCTGGGTGCAGCACTATTCTGTCTATACCGAGCAGTTTGCAGCGTTCTATTTCTTCAATAAGCGAAGTCTTGCTTTTTTCGCAAAGCTCAGGCTCACCTGCAAGGTTAATAAGGTAGGAAGCGTGAGCAACGGCCTGTTTTACTTTGCTTTGCGCCGCGGCTGTATTCCACGACACGATTTCTTCTTCTGTCAGCGGCTTGGAACTCCAGCGGAGCTGGCTTTTTGTAAAAAGCTGCAATGCACTGCAATTCAGTTCGTCAGCTCGCTCAAAAACTCGATACAGACCTCCTGAAGCGGAGACATGTGCTCCGACAAGACTCATTTCCCGCTGTGTATTTCCCCGTGCTTGGACTGTATAACCGCTTTCCCGCGGATTTTCATCGCTGAAATGTTTTCAGTAAACTGTGCAATCCAGACTTCACCGTCGTCAAGCTTTTCGGTGTGCAGGAATTTGTTTTCCGCACCGCGCGTGACGCCGATAACCGTTACTCCGTCCTCAAGCGCCTTTACCACTACGTAATCGCTGTCGTTCTCTTTCATTCTCAACTCACCTCAATTTTTTATTCAAAGCTTACCGCATCCTGAGCAAGAACCGTAAGTTCTTCCTTCAGGCTGTCGTCAGTATCGTCAACCTTAGCGCGCAGCAGTGAAACAAGATTCCTTTCGCTTCCGGTAAGCTTAAGCCTGACTGCGGCGTCCCCTTTGTGCCGTGCAAGCACGTCCACAAAACGCCTGAAGAACACTTCGTCTGCCGGAAGCTTGTCTTCGTCAAGCACAACGGTAAAATGCCGCGCCAGTTTTTCTTTGTAATCCTGCTCAGTATAAATTTCGTCCGCAAGCACGGAAACTCCTCTGTCTTCCTTAGGCTGGCCCTTGACTACGTACAGTTCGCCCGGAACAAGAAACGGCTTGTAGACCGCCCATACTTTAGGGAACAATACAACCTCAAGCTTGGTAACCGCGTCTTCGAGAGTAATTATACCCATCGGGTCGCCTTTTTTTGTGAAGCGTTCCTTGCTGGAAGAAAGCAGTCCTGCCGTTATCAGCGGCTCTTTTGACGTCTGCCACTGCCCTGCGTTTTTCAGCGGACAGGTAATGTACGGCGCCACAACGTTTTCAAATTTGTCAAACGGATGACCTGAAATGTAAAGTCCTGTGCTTTCTTTCTCATATTCAAGCTTTTCCCGCAGCGAAAAATCCTCTGTTTCAACAAGCTGCGGAATATCTGCTTCATCGTCAAGCCCCGCGAAAAGACTGCCTTGATTGCTGTCCTGATTCTGCCGCGCGGCAACGTCCATAAAGAGCTGCACGGATTTAAGCACGCTTGCCCTGTTCGGTTCAAGGCTGTCAAACGCGCCCGCCTTGGCAAGGCTTTCGACAACGCCCTTGTTCACCTGACCGTTTGAAACGCGTTTGCAGAAATCCCAGAACGATTTGAAGTTTCCGTCTTCGCTGCGTGCGGCAACTATGCTTGCGACCGCTTTGTCACCAGCCTTGGCTATTCCTGAGAGCCCGAGGCGTATAATACCGTTCACGGCGGAAAATTCTTCCATAGATTCGTTTATGTCAGGCGGAAGAACCTCGTATCCGTCGTCGCGAACCCTGCGTATGTAATTTCCGAGTTCCTCCATGCCTGAACCTATTACGCTCGTCAGATAAGAGGCAAGGAACTCCGCCGGATAATGCGCTTTCAGCCACGCCGTTCGGTAACTTATCAGCGCGTAGGCGACGGAATGTGATTTGTTGAAACCGTAGCCCGCGAATTTTTCTATTTTATCAAAAATGTCGTTCGCCTGCGCGGCTGTAACATTATTTTTTGTCGCACCGGCAACGAATTTGTCACGCTGCTCCGCCATAACCTCTTTCTTTTTCTTTCCCATTGCCTTGCGAAGCTTGTCTGCCTGACCGAGCGTGTAGCCCGCAAGTATGGAAGCGCTCTGCATAACCTGCTCCTGATAGAGCATAACCCCGTAGGTTTCTTTCATGCATTTTTCAAGCGCAGGGTGGAAATACTGTATTTTTTCCTCGTTATGCTTGCGTCTGACATAGGATTCAACCATTCCGCTCTCAAGAGGTCCGGGGCGGTACATAGCCACAAGAGCAACCATATCCTCAAAGCAGTCAGGCTTCAGCCTTTTTATAAGCTCCGTCATTCCCGCCGATTCAAGCTGGAATACACCAAGCGTATCGCCTCTCTGCAGCATTTTGAAGGTGTCTTCGTCGTCAAGAGGGATTTCCGTTATGTCTATGCTTCCCTTTCCGTTGCGTTCTACGTTGCGCAGCGCTCCCTGTATCATTGAAAGCGTTTTCAGACCAAGGAAGTCCATCTTGACAAGCCCCAGCTGAGCTACAGGGTCCATTGAGTACTGCGTTACTATCTGTTCCCTGTTCTGTTTGTCAAACTTTCTGAGCGGAACCATGTCTATAAGCGGCTTCGGGGTAATAACAACTCCCGCCGCGTGCTGTCCGCAGTGCCTTGCAAGTCCGACTATCGGGGAAGCGAAATCAAGCAGACGCTTTACCTTAGGGTCGTTGTCATACAGCTGCTTCAAATCGGGCACCATGTTTATCGCCTCAGGTATCGTTTTGATACCCGTTTTCAGCGTATTCGGTATAAGCTTCGTAACCTTGCGCACATCAGGCACAGGCATATCCAAAGCTCTGCCCACGTCCGTTATTGCCGCGCGTATCATCATTCGGTCAAACGTTATAATCTGCGCCACATGATCCTTGCCGTACTTCTGCACAACGTAGGCGATAAGCTCTTCGCGCTGTTTGTCCGAAACGTCGGTATCAATATCGGGCATGCTTATTCGTTCAGGATTGAGGAAACGCTCAAACAGCAAATCAAAACGCAAAGGGTCAAGCTCCGTAATACCCAAAGACCACGCGACAAGGGAACCTGCTGCGCTTCCCCTGCCCGGCCCGATTGGAATTCCCCTTGATTTGCACGCCATAATAATGTCTGAAACTATAAGGAAATAGCCGGGAAAATCCATGCGCTCTATTACTCTCAGCTCGTAGTCCAGCCTTTTTTGATATTCTTCCGGAACGCTTTCGGTTTTCAGCTGTCTGCGCAAGCCTTCGTTGGCAAGTTTTTTCAGGTGGGAGTTAAGCGTTTCTCCCTCAGGTATAGGAAATTCGGGCAGATAATAATGCCCTGTATCGTATTCAAGCTTTACGTTGCAGCGGTCGGCAATTTCCTGAGTGTTAATCAGCGCCTCAGGCAGTTCGCTGCCGAATATGTTCCACATTTCCTCCGGACTGCGGAAATAGTAATCGTCCCCTGTAAATTTGTAGCGGTTCGGATTGTCAACGCTGCTGTTCGTGCCTATGCAGAGAAGAACGTCGTGCCATTTTGAGTCTTCCCTGTTCAGGTAATGAGCGTCGTTTGTCGCTACAAGCGGGAAATTATACTTGCAGGCTATATCAACAAGTCCTTTGTTCACTATTGCCTGTTCGGGAACGCTGTTGTGCTGAAGCTCAAGGAAGAAATTTCCGTCGCCGAGAATGTCGCGATACATACAGGCGCAGTCTGCCGCGCCTTTTTCGTCGCCGGAAAGTATAAACTGCGGTATCTCGCCCGCAAGACACGCGGAAGAGGCAATCAGTCCCTTGTGATATTTGGCAAGCAGTTCGTGGTCTATTCTCGGCTTGTAATAAAAACCGTCGGTATTCGCTATCGACACAAGCGTCATAAGGTTGTGATAGCCTTCTTCGTTTTCGGCAAGCAGAACAAGGTGGTTATTCTTGCGTTTTCCCTCCTGACAGAGGTGCCCTTCAGGGTCAACGTAAAGCTCGCAGCCCATAATCGGCTTCACCCCGACCTTGTTGCATTCAAGATAAAGGTCAACGCAGCCGTACATTACGCCGTGGTCTGTAAGAGCGAGCGCGTTCATGCCGAATTCAGCGGCACGCTTCGCAAGATCGGGGCATTTGTTAGCCCCGTCAAGCAGACTGTATTCGCTGTGTACGTGCAGGTGCACGAACGGTTTGTCCGTCATTTAACTGTAGCTCTCCGAACCGTCGGAAACGTTGTCTTCTTCGACGTAAAGTATTTCCGCTCCGACAAGCTTAAGCATGCGGTCTATAGAAGCATCCGCGCCGCGGGGATTTTCCGAAACGGCAGAAATTGGTTCAGCAGTCCTGTCTGCGCCATTGGAAACAAAAACAGGCTGTTTTGGAACCTCAGGAACCTGAGTTTCTTCTCTATTCCGCGACGGAGCAAAACCGAACACGCCGCAGACCGCTTTTTCAAGCATTGCCTGTTTTTCCGCGTTTTTCAGTAAGCTCTCGTTTCTGCCGTTTCTGACAAAAGCAAACTTCCACGAATCATTGTCTTTGATTATTTCAGCGTCAAGCAGTGCTGCACAGAGCAGCAGTTTGTCTTCGGTAAACGCCTCCGCAAGCTTTGAGAACGTCCCTCCAAGCTTTTCGCAAAGAGCGGAAGCGTCGTAAGCCTCATTCTCAGACGGCTTGGCAAACGGCATCGGGTATGGAAAAACATCGTCAGCCGTCTGCTGCTGAACGTTATTCTCCGTTCTATCTTCCCCACTGTTTGTTATTTGCGTTTCTTCGTTATCAGTTCCAACATCAGTTTTTTTAGTCGCTTTTATCTGTTCTTCCTTCGGCGTCCTTTGCTCTTCATTTTCTTTTATTTGTTCTTCGTTCTCTTTTACCTGTTCTTCGTTCTTCGTTCTTCGTTCTGCGTTTTCTTTTATCTGTTCTTCGTTCTTCGTTCTGCGTTCTTCGTTCTCTTTTATCCGTTCTTCGTTCTCACTTATTCCGCCCAGGCCGAGCAGAATAAGACCTGAGAAAATTTCAGTTTTCATTCCGTATTTTGCCCGCGGCATAAGCTTGTTGCAGAACATACAGGCAGCCTTAAGCTGTGCACTCGTCCAGTTTGCGGCTTCGCGTCGGATATAAGCATGCTCTGCTTCGGAAGCCTCAACGGCGTTAAAGCTGTTTTCACCCCAAAGCGAGAACATCCACAAATCCCGGTACAAGTTGAACAAAGCTTCCGCAAACGTTTCAACGGACACGCCGCGGCTGAAAATCTCATGCAGGCGCTTTGCTGCCGTTTCAGGCTCCGTGCGCAGCTCTGTAACAAGCAGTTCAAGTTCTGTTCTGCTGCTTCCGCCGAGCAGCCCTTTCAGGCTTTCAACCGTAAGAGCTCCGCCGCCGAGGGCAACAGCCTGCTCCGTAATCGACAATGCGTCGCGGAGAGCTCCGTCAGCCTGACGTGCTATTTCCCATACGGCTTCGGCTTCGGCCTCAATGCCCTCTTTTTCGCAGATGTAAGAAATTCTGTTTACAAGATCAGACATTGAAATTCTGTGGAACGGAATATGCTGGCAGCGTGAGCGTATCGTAACGGGAACCTTGTTCGGCTCAGTCGTAGCAAGCATGAAAACAACGTTTGAAGGCGGTTCTTCAAGCGTTTTGAGCAGCGCGTTAAACGCCTGCTCCGTAAGCATGTGCACTTCGTCTATGATGTATATTTTGTAGACTGCGTTAAGCGGTTTAAGATTGACGCGCGATTTCAAATCGCGGATCTCGTTTATTCCGCGGTTGGACGCTCCGTCTATTTCAATTACGTCAAGATGCTCGCCTGCGGCTATTGACGCACAGTTTGCGCACTCGCAGCACGGCTCGCTGTTTTCTTTCGGGGAAAGGCAGTTCAGAGCCTTGGCAAGGATACGGGCAACTGACGTTTTTCCGCAGCCTCTCGGACCCGAAAAAAGATACGCGTGCCCTATTCTGTTTTCGTTAAGTGACTGCTGAAGCACGGCAACAGCCGCAGACTGTCCTACGACGTCGGAAAAATTCTGCGGTCTGTAGCGTCTGTACAACGAAACATACATGAGACATTCCTCCCCTGCTATATTATTTTAACAGGAAAAAACTGTTTTTTGTCCCAAAAATTCCTAAAAATTTTTATGACATTAATTTTACAGGAAATAATCGGTAAACGGATTTCTGCCGCGCAGTTCTATAAGGTGGGCGTTCACTGTGTCGCGTATCTGCTGAAGCGACGGAGCGCCCTCCGGCAGTTCTTTGGCATAGACAATCGCAGAACCGAGAACGACAAGAGCCTTGCCAATCTCCGTATCCATTATGTAAAAGTCAAACGGCGCAAGCTCAAGCTCTATACTGTGTTCAAGCGCAGCTTTAAGACGCTGCAGAAATTCTTCGTTGGAAACAGTCATGGGAAGCGTTACGATATTGATTCCGTCAACGTTAAGGTAAAGTTTTTCGAGCGGCAGAGATTCTTTTATTTCAAACTGCAGGACAGAATCAATCTTCTTTCTCTCAACGCGTATTCCGCGGCTTTTCATGTATGCAAGGGCAGAGGCAATGCGTTCCTCTTCTTCGGGGTGCGTCTGATAAATGCCGAGCTGAGAATAGGAACGGGTGCGTATGGTTTCTTCTTTAAGCAGCTCCATAAGAACAAGCATTGCAGAAGGATTGTAGCCTGCATTGTAAAGCGCCTCTATACCGCGTTCATCCGCTTCCTTTTCAAGCTCTATCGTGTAGGAATTAACCATAGCGGTCTGAAGAGCGCTGCCGACAATGGCGGCACCTGCCCCAGCCCCTGCGACCGCCGCTAAAATTCCGGCTATTGAAACGACGTTGAGCTTGGAATTTTTTGCCGTCTGAACAAGCACGTGAGCCCTGTCCGCATGGACAAATTCGTGTGCAAGCACGGCGGCGATTTCGTCATCGGTTTTAAGCGCGTTAAGCATTCCCGTAGTAATGTAGGTATAGCCGCCGGGGAGAGAAAAGGCGTTCATCTCGTCCGCCTTAAGAACGCGCACCTCGTAATGAAGAAGACGGGACATCTGCGGTATAAGGCGGTTGGCTATGCGCGCAAGCTTCTTTTCAAGCTCAACGTCAACAAGGCGCGGCATTGAAGCTTCGACCTCCGCCGTATATTTACGCCCCATTCTGATTTCTTTTTCTATCGTCTTTTCGGTAGGTTCAGGCGATGCGGAGGCATAAACCGGCAGAGCGCACAAAGAAAGAAAAATCACTGACAAAACCGCTTTTGCACAGCATCTCACCGCACCCGCCTCCTGTTTTCTTCAATTGTAAGTCCCGATTACAAAAAACAATTACGACAAAAAAATTACTGCAGGTTACAATTGCCAAAAATTAAAAGAACAACTTTCTTCGCGTCTTTAAAGAATGAGCAAACTTTAAGTTTTTATCAGCTGAAATAGGGATTT
Source organism: Synergistaceae bacterium (assembly GCA_045642965.1). Taxonomy (GTDB): domain Bacteria; phylum Synergistota; class Synergistia; order Synergistales; family Synergistaceae; genus Equadaptatus. The sequence goes on from JAZUJX010000068.1 coordinate 11,422, forward strand.
CTTATATATTTGTACGCCGACATGGCAGAAACAGCTCCGTCGCTTACCGCCGTTACCACCTGGCGGAGCCCCTTTGCTCTGACGTCGCCGGCTGCGTAAACACCCGGAATATTCGTCGCCATTCCGTCATCCGTTATTATCCATCCGGATTTTTCCCTGCTGATACTATCTTCAAAACGCCCCAGACTGAGTACCGGCTCCGTACCGACAAACACGAAAACTCCGCTGACAGGCAGCTGTGAAACAGTGTTTTCAATCAGATTTTTGATTTTTAATGAGCTGACAAAACCTTCGTCTCCGTCAATACTTTCAACCACGGTATTCATAACCGGCACAATTTTTTCATTGCCAAGCACAGCGTCAACAGCGGATTTGTCCGCGCGGAACTCGCCGCGCCTGTGTATCAGATAAACCTTGGAAGCAAAATTTGTAAGATATTCGGCTTCCTCAACCGCGGCATTTCCGCCGCCGATAACGGCTACCTCAAGGTCTTCAAAAAATGCCGCGTCGCACACAGCGCAATAGCTAACGCCTGCACCGGTATATTCCGCCTCACCAGGACAGCCGAGTTTTCTGAAACGGGCACCGGTCGCAATTATCAGCGCTTTGGCAGACATAATACCCTTGTTTGTCTCTATAATTTTGTTTTCTCCGTCAGAGCGGACGGAAGAAACTTCACAGTCTCTTATTTCAACGCCGAGCGCAAGAGCATGTTTTTTGAAAGAAGAAGAAAGCTCCATGCCGCTTGTACTCTCAACACCCGGCCAGTTGGAGATTTTGTCGGTAAGATTTATCTGCCCTCCGACAGCGCCCTTTTCAAGAACAACAACGTCAAGTCCGGCGCGCTTTGCGTAAATGCCGGCAGTTAAGCCAGCAGGCCCAGCACCGATGATTACCAGTTCCTTTGATTCCATTCAGCATTCCTCCAATCCTTTTCCGCTAAAATTATACACTAAAAAAACACGCCGGACATAAACATCCGCTTTACGTCCGGCATATCAGTTACAGGCAGTCACAGACAGATGCTTTAAAATTCTACAGCCGTTCGCAGCATAATTACGTTGTCTGTGCCGTATTTTAATACAGGAGACTGAACACTGCTGTTTCCATAGTCAAAATGGTCTAAGTAAAGTGTAAATGAAACGGCAGAATTCATTTTCCAAGCTGCGTACACGCCAAGCTCATACGTATTGTCATAACCGGGTGTTCCGTAGTCTGCGTGAGCATAGCGTATGCCTGTTGTAAATTTGTGATTCCATTCGCGTTCAAGTCTTGCAAAGATAAAGTTTGTGCTTTCACCGTTAGTCGGCATGTTGTCGCCTACGGAACAGTGAGCGCTTCCCGCTATTGCGTAGCGGTCATAATATGTATTCCAGAAATTATTGTCATGTCTGTTATATTCAAGCCAGACAGAACCGAATTTCAGCAAATCCTGACCGAGATCAGCCACAACCTTCCATGACATGGGATTATCTTTATAATCTCCGGCAACAGTTTTTCCGTTATTCTGACGATAATAAAGCCCTATAAGCTTTGCACCCTGCATAAATTCCCAGCCAAAATATCCGGCGTAAGTTTTTGTGTCCCAGTCTTTTGCACCGGTGCTTTCTTCGGTATTGCCGTTCATTTCGACAAAGCCTTCCGGTGCATCATTGCCGAGGAACCAGTAACCTGTTGCACCGAAAAAAATTCTTTCGTTCGGCTGATATTTCAGATCCAAAACAGTATGGGTTCTGAAATTGTCATGGTCTCTGAAATCGGCATTATCATCGTCCGTTCTTCTGTTGCGACCGATTATTGCAGTCGCGCAAAGCTTGTTAAATCGTTTTTGCAGTCTGAAACCGTCAAGTCTGAAATGTCCGAATATCACGTCGTTATCTGAAAAAAGTCCGTATTCTTCTTCAAAATCAACTCCGAACCGTCCTATACGCGCGTCAACGTTCCACTCAGGAATAACAGTATCAATGTAAAAATGTGTGAGCATGTGTTCAGATATGTCTCCCATACCTGCCTCTGAATTTTCAGAGCCTGCACCGTCAGCTCCCATACGGAATTCTGAATAAAAGGAGGTATTTTCATTTATCCGGCGGGTAAGATAAAGATACATCTGCTCTTTGCGCCATTCGTTTTTCATGCCGGTGTTTGCCCAGCCGCCTTCCTGACTGCGCACAGCGTCAAACATAAAAGTGCCGGATAAATTCCAGCTGCCGCTTCCATTTTCGATTTTGACCAGCCGTTTGTCGATTTTTTCAGTATTAACGGCAAGAGCAGTCAGTTCTTCTTTAAATTCTGCAGCAAGCTTTTTGAGCATAGCAGCACTTCGTTCTTCGCAATGACCTGATGAAACTCTGTCGGCGGCTTTTGCGATTACAGACGCAATTTCGTAACGTGTCACCGTCTGTACGTCTGCAATGCTTTCGGATATTATTCCGTCAGCTGCAAGCCGCCTAACAGCATCATACGCCCAATGACCTTCCGGCAGTCGTGCAAAAGAATCCGAAGCAAATGCCGTACCTGAACAGCAAAGTATAAAAATTAGACACAATACAACCTTTTTCATATTTTTTTCCTCTCGTCAGCCGTCAGCAGCTGCACAATAAAATGCGGTTTTCATTCTTGAAAACCGCGCACCTTCCTGGTTGCATTGTAATTATTTCTGTAATTTTTTAACTTCTTCGACTGCTTCCTGTATCAGTCTGCCGAGCCCCTTGTCGCTTATTCCGACAATTACGTTTTCGCAGTGATTAAAGGGTATCAGTATTCTTTTCGCTTTGCTCTGCCCTATTGCCTGTGCCATTTTCGGCGTTATTTCGCCCAATAGCGCATCGGCAATAACTATCGCCGCCGGTCCGACTATAACGTCTGCTGTCCGGCAGGCAACAATAACAGGATTTTCCCCGCTTGCCGCACGGTCAGCACCTGCTTTGAGCATTGCTGAGGCCGCTATGGAATTTGTCCCTACGGCGGTTATATCCGCAGACGGAAGCGCAAGTTTTATTCCTGCTACAAGCTGTTTTCCGACTCCTCCGCCCTGCGCGTCAACAACAACTATTTTCATTGCATATTCCCCTTTGCTTTTTTCAGAGAATATTATAGCAGATTACTTTTTCCCGAACAGTCTTGTCCTGATTGTTCCTTTAGGATCTTTGACCAGCAGGAAAACAACCCATATTACAAGGGCAAGAGCCGTCACGTAAAGTCCGAGAAAGGCATCGTTCAGCATTACCGCCGGTTCCGGCGTGAAGTATGTCGTTCCAAGTTCCGAGTATTCAAAACAGGCATCGACAAACCACATCAGTGATGCGCCCCAGAACATCCAGCAGAGAATGTCAACCCGCAGCTCGTTTTTACCGTTGTACCACACCACGGTAGAGACAACGGAGGCGAAAATGGCAATTAACAGCGTCATTAACGGACTGATTCAGCCTGCCGTTTTTCGTAAACGGCGCATACCGCAAGCATTGCGCACCAGACTGCCGTACAAAGCAGTGCCATACATACTCCGGCAGTTGACATTTCAGCAAGCATTTCTTCTCTGCCAGCCGTAAGGAACGGTGCAAACGGAACTATTTCGCCATGCCAGAAATGCTCAAAGGCAAGCAGCACAGAGCCGCCGGTGAGAAGC
>JAZUJX010000069.1:0-16660 GCA_045642965.1 Synergistaceae bacterium
CTTGAAGCAAACAAAGCAGACAAAGCCACAACGCTTGCAGGCTATGGTATAGCAGATGCCTACACGAAGTCGGAAGTTGACAGCCTTATAACCTCAGGTACGGCAAACGGTGTTGTCTACGACAGCTCCGAGAAGACAGCAGTTACACTTGAAGGTACAGGCGGCACAACAATCAGCAACGTCAAAGCCGTAGAACTTGCCGAAGACGGAAACTACGCGGCAACAACAGGCCAGCTGTACACAGAACAGACAAGAGCACTGGCAGCGGAAGCGGCGAACACAGCGGCAATTGCAACTGAAAAGTCAAGAGCTGAAGGTATAGAAAGCGGACTTGACGCACGCATCACGGCAAATGCAAATGCTATAACAGCAATTAACAACGGTGCTGTAATGACTTCAGGTATCACTGCTGCAAAGGTTTCAGGCTATGACAACCACGTTGCAAACAATGATATCCATGTAACGGCAGAGCAAAAAGCAGCATGGACAGCCAAACAGGATGCGCTTACAGAAGCACAGCTTAAAGCAGTGAACTCAGGTATTACAGCAGAAAAAGTTGGAGCTTATGACGGTTATACAACAAACTTTACAACGGGCACACTTGCCTCAACAGGCAACGCAACTGTAGGCGGTACTCTCTCTGTGACAGGAACTTCAACGTTTACCGGCAAAGCAACGTTCAGCGCCGGTGCTGACATGAACAGCCAGAAAATCACAAATGTACTTGCAGGAACTGCAGACACAGACGCTGTCAATGTCAAACAGCTTAACGATGCAATAGGCGCAGGCGGAGTGCTCGCAGTGAAATACGATGACAACACGGACAAAACGAAGATAACGCTTGAAGGTACAGGCGGCACAACAATCAGCAACGTCAAAGCCGGAGCAGTTTCCGCAACGTCAACAGAAGCAGTCAACGGCAGCCAGCTGTTTGAGGTAACTGAAAAAGCAGCCAACGCGCAGAACACGGCAAACACAGCCTACACGAAAGCCGAAAATGCACAGAACACGGCAAACACAGCTTACGGCAAAGCAGACAACGCAGTATCGACTGCAAACAAAGCATACAACAAAGCGGAAGCTGCACAGGACACTGCAAATACAGCCTACGGCAAAGCCGACAACGCAGTATCAACTGCAAACAAGGCGTACGACAAAGCGTCAGCAGTAGAAACGACGGCAAACAAAGCATACGACAAAGCGGAAGCTGCACAAGATACTGCGGACAAAGCCTACGGCAAAGCTGAAAACGCGGTAACGACGGCAAACAAAGCGTATGACAAATCAGTCAACGCACAAACAACGGCAGACAAAGCATACAACAAAGCCGAAAATGCGCAGAATACTGCAAATGCAGCCTACACGAAAGCCGAAACCGCAGTAAGCACTGCAAACGAAGCCAAAACAATTGCAAACGAAGCCAACGGCAAAGCGGAAACAGCAGTAAATACCGCAAACGAAGCCAAAGAGACAGCAAACACTGCCTACACGAAAGCTGAAAACGCGCAGAACACGGCAAACATAGCTTACGGCAAAGCCGACAACGCGGTATCGACTGCAAACAAGGCTTACGACAAAGCCGAAAACGCGCAGAACACGGCAAATATAGCCTACGGCAAAGCAGACAACGCAGTATCGACTGCAAACAAGGCATACGACAAAGCCGAAAACGCGCAGAATACGGCAAACACAGCCTACACTAAAGCCGAAAACGCTCAGAATACTGCCGACATAGCCTACGGCAAAGCCGACAACGCAGTAACAACGGCGAACAAAGCATACGACAAGTCAGTCAACGCGCAGAATACAGCCAACACGGCATACAATAAAGCTGACAATGCACAGACGACTGCAAACAACGAAATAATAAGGGCAAAAGCTGCAGAACAGCAGATTCGCACCGACATTGCAACGAAGGTTACGACGCAGGGACTTGAAGTAAACGGCAATTCAGCGCTTAACGGCACGCTTGAAGTTGCAGGAACTTCAACATTCACAGGCAAAGCAGCGTTTGCGAACGGCACGGAATTTAACGGAACGGTTAAATTCAACAACGGCGCTGACATGAACGGTCAGAAGATAACAGGTGTTGCTGACGGCGATATCACACCAACCTCAACAGACGCGGTCAACGGCGGACAGGTTTACAACCTTGTCGGACAGTCCGTAGCGGCTGAAAAGGAAAGAGCGATGGCAGCTGAAGCCTATCTGCAGAGAGAAATCAGCGCCAACACGGGCGAAATCCGCGAAGTCGGCGCAATTTCAGCAGCATTGGCAGGTCTCCACTACGTAGAGCCGACAGGCGAGGAGGGCGACAAGCTCTCAGCAGCGGCGGCATACGGCGGATACAGAGGCGAAAGCGCGGCGGCAGTCGGTGTTGCTTACAAACCGAATCAGAACCTTATGATCAGCGCGTCAACAAGCGTCGGCAACAGCCAGAACGCTTACAACGCAGGCGTAAGCTACAAGTTCGGCAAGGGCAATACGGCGGCATCAAGAGCCGAGCTTCAGAAGCAGGTCAAGTACGTCAACGACAAGAATGCCAAACTTGAAGCGAAGAACGATCAGCTCGAAGCAGAGAACAAGAAACAGGACAAGGCTATTGAAGAGCTGAAGAAGGAAAATGCTGAAATTAAGGAAATGCTGAAGAAGCTTATTAAGTAGCACCTTGCAGTTTCAAAAAACAGTAAAAAACTCCGGATTTTTCCGGAGTTTTTCTTTTTTTCTGCCGTTGGGGGAGTAAATATGCAATATTTGTTGTAAAATATGTGCGGACAGATATTTTTTAATGAGGTGACGTTATGGGTTGTTCTCACGATTGTTCAAGCTGCTCTGAAAATTGCAGCGACAGAAAAGAAAAGTTTGATTTCAGCGTTCCGGCGCACAATTTAAGCACCGTGGGCAAGGTTATCGGCATCGTCAGCGGCAAGGGCGGCGTAGGCAAGTCGCTTGTAACTTCGCTGCTTGCTTCAACGCTTCAGCGCAGAGGCAGCGAGTGCGCAATTCTTGACGCAGATATTACAGGCCCTTCAATTCCCAAGATGTTCGGCATTTCCGAGAGAGCTTCGTCAAACGGCGAGGGCATTCTTCCCGTCGTTTCCCGCAGCGGCGTGCAGCTTATGTCGATAAATCTCGTTATGGAAGACCCTGCAGCGCCTGTTGTTTGGAGAGGCCCTGCAATTGCCGAGGTTGTAAAGCAGTTCTGGGGCGACGTTATCTGGACGGGCGTAGATTACATGTTTGTGGATATGCCTCCGGGAACAGGAGACGTGCCTTTGACCGTTTTCCAGTCGCTTCCCGTTGACGGAATTATTATCGTTTCTTCGCCGCAGGATCTTGTTTCCCTGATTGTCGAGAAGGCTGTCCGCATGGCGGAGCTTATGAAGATTCCCGTGCTCGGAATTGTTGAGAATATGAGCTACATCGAATGCCCCGACTGCGGAAAGAAAATCAGCATTTTCGGAGAGAGCAGGGTTGAGGAGACTGCCGCAAAGCACGGTTTTGAGCTGCTCGGAAAAATTCCTGTGGATCCCCGCATAGCTCAGCTCTGCGATGCCGGCGACATAGAAAAATATAACTGCAGCCAGCTTGACAGGGCTGTTGAGGTTTTGGAGAAGTTGTAGGCTGATGACGGGAGCCGTGAGTAAAATGAAGACGGAAGAAAACGTAAAATTTTGCAGATTCTGGGTGGACGGTCACAATTATTCGGGCAGAATCCGCGGCGAGTCGGTTGATATCGTCGAGGGTGACCCTTTCACGAAGATGGACGACGTAAGAATCAGTTTTCCTGTTGACAGGGTGAAGTTTCTTGCGCCGTTTACTCCCAAGAAAATCTGGGCTGTCGGTCTGAATTACAGGGAGCATCTTACTGAGTTTAAGGATATGAGTTTTGAAGCCCCTGCGGAGCCTGTAATTTTCACGAAGACTATGAATTCGCTTTGCGGCCCCTCGGATTTTATCCGTATTCCTTCCTGGGCAGGCAGAATAGATTACGAGGGCGAGCTTGCGGTGGTCATCGGCGAGGGCGGAAAGAATATCGCAGTTGAGGACGCGCTTGACCACGTGCTCGGCTATTCGATTATGAACGACGTTACGGCGCGTGACCTTCAGAAGTCCGACAATCAGTGGACAAGGGCTAAATCTTTTGATACCTTTGCGCCTTTTGGTCCTGTTTTGCTGCTTGCGAAAGAGATGCCTGCTGATACCGGAATCCGCACGAGGCTGAACGGAAAGGTTGTTCAGGAAGCGGTGCTTGAGCAGATGATTTTCAGCGTTGCCCAGATTATTTCGCACATCAGCCGTTTTGCAACGCTTGAGCAGGGCGACGTTATTGCAACCGGCACCCCTAAAGGCGTAGGCGCAATCAAGCCCGGCGACGTTGTTGAAGTTGAAATAGACGGAATAGGCGTTTTGAGAAACGTCTGCGGAATAGAATAGCTTTTAAGTGCGCACTTGGCACTTAGCATACAGCACTTAGTAAAATTACCGCTGTCGCGGTATGCATACGGCGTTCTTTTAGTGCTATAATTCTTAAAAATTATATTGTTCGTTTCCAAGGGGGAATTCAGTGAAAGTCTGAAGCGGCCCCGCCACTGTGACCCGTTGAGGGAAGTCAGGATGCCTGCGGAAACCGGAGTGTAACGCGCGGGCGAGTTTCACTCATACAAAAGCCCGTGAGGGCTTTTTTGATTTGCCGGGAGGGAAGGTGAGACTGTGAACGCTATCGAAGCAAGAAATCTGTCGCTGAGAATCGGAGACAGGCAGATATTGAACAGTCTTGACCTTTCTGTGGAGAAGGGCTCTTTTGTCTGCATAATAGGGCCAAACGGCGCCGGAAAAAGCAGTTTGCTTTCATGCCTCGGCGGGCTTGCCAAAGGCTGCTGCGGCGAAGTGCTGCTTGAAGGGAAGCCGCTTGCTTCCATGAGCAGCAGGGAAACTGCAAGGCATATTGCATGGCTTCATCAGTCGGGCTCTGAGCTGCTGCCTTTTACCGTGCGTCAGTTTGCGGCGCTTTCACGCTATCCGTGGCACAGCTCTTTCAGCGGGGCTGTTAAAGAGGACGAGGAAGCAGTGGAACGGGCGCTTGTTTTGGCGAACGTTGTTTCGCTTGCAGACAGGAAGCTGGATACGCTTTCCGGCGGCGAGCGGCAGAGGGCTCTGCTTGCAGCTGCCCTTGCGCAGGGAACGGATATACTGTTTCTTGACGAGCCTGCAAGCTTTCTGGATTACAAATATCAGGAAGAAATGCTTGCTGTTGTCGAGAAAATCAACAAGGAACAGGGAATTACGGTGGTCTGCGTGACGCACGACGTTAATTTCGCGCTGCATTGCGCTGACAAAATTTTTGCCGCCAAGGACGGCTCGCTTTTGTGGAGCGGAAACAGGAAAGAACTGCTTGAACAGAATATTTTGGAGCAGCTTTTCGAGACGCGCTTCACGTTTTTCAAAACGGACGAAGATGAGCTTGCCTGCGTTGTTCCTGAGGGGCTTCTGATATGAAGAAGGGCGTTTTTTTCCTGCTGTTTTTGTTTTCTGCCGCTGTTTTGCTTTTCGCGCCGTTCTGCGGGGTTGAAAATATTCCGTTGTCAGCCGTTCTGCACGGAAGCAGTTCAATGCTTTGCAAAATATTCTGGGAGCTGCGTGTTCCCCGCGTTTTGCTCGGCTGGATAACCGGGGCGACGCTTGCAGTCTGCGGCATGCTTTTTCAGGCGCTTTTCAGAAACGACCTTGCTTCGCCTGATATGCTCGGAATTTCTTCAGGCGCCGCATTCGGCGCTGTCACCTATATACGTTTGGGAGCGGAGTTTTCGCTTTTCGGCATGTTTTCGGGAATTTCGGCAGCGGCTTTTGCAGGCTCGCTGCTTGCGACTTTTGCGATTTACGCCGCGGGAAACGTGAAAAAACACAGCATGAGCAGCGCTTCGCTGCTGCTTGCAGGCATTGCGGTCAGCTATCTGCTGTCAAGCCTGAATATGATTATGCAGTACAGCGGAAGCTATATAGACTCTTTCCGTGCGCTGCGCTGGTCTATGGGCGGGCTTGAAACTGTCGGTTTCAGTCAGGTTCTTACAACGCTTCCCGCATTGCTTCTGATTGTTTTCACCGCATTTTACGCCGCGCCTGAGCTTGACCTTTTTGTCTGCGGCGAGAAGCTTGCGGCAAGCAGGGGCGTCAGCGTCGGAAAGCTGCGCAGGGCGCTTTTCCTTGCGGTTTCGTTTGTTATCGCAGTCAACGTCTCAGTATGCGGCCCAGTTGGTTTTATAGGTTTGCTTTCGCCGCATATCTGCAGGCGTTTTGCAGGCAGCGCACACAGACCTCTGACTTTGGCGTCGGTATTTTTCGGCGGCGCGTTTCTGGTGCTCTGCGATACTGCGGCAAGAGTGCTTTGGGCGCCTTCGGAGGTGCCTGTGGGAATTCTTACTGCTTTTATAGGGTCATTGTTCTTCCTTTGGCTGCTGGTGAGGGAAAGATAATTTTTAGGGGCGCACCTCGCACCTGGCACTTAGCACTTAGGAAAAGGCAATTACCAATGACGAATTGAAAATGCAAAGTGCAAAGTGACTATCCCCACCGTCTTCCTGCATGGAGCGTAGCGGAAGTGCAGGAACCAGCGACTTAAAAAAGCAATGACGAATGAACAAAGAATAATTAAGAATGAAGTGTAAAGTGAAGAAAGCTGTAAGACTACGAGCATTAAGCTATAAGCGTTAAGCTAAAAGCTAAAGACTTGAAAAGATAAAACCTCTAGAACCTTAGGGGTGCACTTAAAAAAAGTAATGACGAATGAAAAATGAAAAATGAAGAACTAAAGAAAGCATATGACCGTAGGGAGAGTATAAGCTGCAAGCAAAAAGCTAAAGTCAAAAGCCTTAAAGGTTCTAAAACTTAACGCTTAAAGCTTATAGCTTACAGCTAACCAAGTGAGCCTTTGACGGGTTTAAAATAATTCTTCATTATTCATTCTGCATTATTCATTGTATTACAGCGGACAACGACTAACGGAGGTAGATGGCATGTACGAATATATGCAGCAGGGCGGACATATTATGTGGGTTATTTTCGCAATGTCCGTTATTGCTTTGGCGGTTACCATTGAACGGCTGATTTTTTTCAGGGAAAATTCAACAGACCCTGAGGCTTTGGAGCTTGCGTTCGGCGAAGCCATGTTTAAGGGCGACAAGGACAAGGCATACCGCGTCGTGAGCGAAAAGAAAAGTTCGCTGCACAGGGTTTTCCTTGCGGCGTACACCCACTGGGAAATAGACAATGAGGAAATCAAGCTGCTTGTGGAGCAGCAGGTGCGCCGCGAAATTTACCGCTGGGAAAAGCATTTGTGGCTGCTTGAGCTTGTTGCCAGACTGTCGCCGCTGCTTGGGCTTCTCGGCACCGTTTTGGGCATGGTGGAAATGTTCCATTCTCTCAATCTCGGCGGACAGATAACAGGGGCAGCGGTTACCGGCGGCATTTACAAGGCTTTGTTCACAACAGTTGCCGGTCTTGTTGCCGCTATTCCGTTTATTTTTATTCACGGAATGCTTGTTTCGCGTATCGACAGCGAGGAAGAAACGCTTAACCGCGGCGCGGATTTTATAATTATGGAGCATATTATACGGACAAATGAGAAATAAACGCAGACGCCTTGCAGACGTGGACATTACGCCGCTTATAGACATGATGTTCATGCTGATTATATTTTTCGTGCTGACTTCTTCGTTTGTCAACGGGAAGCTGAGCGTTGAGCTGCCTTCGGGAGAAGCGGCGCCGAATGCAGAGTCGGCGGTTACCGTTTCGGTGCTTGCCGACGGAAGCGTGCAGTGGGACGGGAAAAACGTTTCCATGCAGGAGCTTGCATGGCTGGCGCACAAATCGCGGCTGAAAGACGTGCTTGTTGCGGGCGACAAATCAGCAAATTACGGCAGGGTCGCAGAGGTGCTTGCGCTGCTTAAGCGAGAGGGCGTTTCTTCTGCGGGTCTGCTTATGCAGAACGGGGAGAAATAGTGGCTGCCGTATGCGGAATAAAGAAAAAATGGCTGTATGCAGCTGCCGGAAGCATTCTGCTTCACGGGCTGCTTTTTGCCTGTCTGCCTGCTTTTGAGCGCACAGTGCAGCGCGAGGACAAAATTGTTGTGCGCCTTGTGGAAAGACGCGAAATTAAGGCCGCGCAGAGTCCTGCCGCCGAAAAGCGGAGTGTTCCGCAGAAGAAAAATGAGACGGCAAAACAGCCGGAGAAGTTTGCAGTAAAGCAGGAACAGCCTGTCAAAGCCGCGGAGCATACGCCTGTGAGGGCTGAAGCTCCTTCTGTTTCGGACAGCGAAAGCTATGGCGGCTCTTCCGTTTCTGCCGCTGAAAATTCCGGCGCGTCAGGCGGAAACGCAGCTGCCCGTCCGGATATTCTGGACGTTGACGCGCTTGTAATAACCAAAAAGGTTTTGCCCGTGTACCCGTCGTTTTCCAGAAAAAGAAGGGAAGAGGGAACGGTGGTTCTGCTTATAAAGGTCGTCAATGATGCCGTAATGGAGTGCGGAGTTGAAAAATCGAGCGGTTATCCGAGGCTTGACGAAGCGGCAAAGCGTGCCGTTTCAGGCTGGAAGTTTTCAAACAGCGGAAGCGTCAGGGCAAGAGTGCCCGTAAGTTTTAAACTGGTAGATTAAAGAGGTGCCTGCAAGGTGAAAGAAAAATCCAACGCAAAACTTGAATTAAAGCTCGGCGGGGGCAGCGTGCTCCCGAAGAGGGAAGATATACCGAAGGAATATTGCTGGAGGCTTGAGGATATTTATGACGGTCTGAAGGCATGGGAAAAGGACTGTGAAGCAGTCAGAAAGGCAATACCTGTGCTGGGCAGCTTTTCAGGCAGGCTTGACTCCGTTGAAAATCTTGCAAAATTTTTTGCCGAGCGCGACAAAACTGAAATTATGCTCGGCAGGCTTATTGTCTACGCAAACATGCGCAGCCATGAAGATACGGCAGATTCCGCCTGTCAGGCTCCCGTGAACAAAATATCCGCGCTTTCCGTGCAGTACGGCGCGGCTTTGAGCTTTGTCACGCCGGAACTGCTTTCTCTGCCTGAAAAAACGCTGAAACAGTTTGCAGCGGACAAAAGACTGAAAGATTACGCTTTCAGTCTCAAAGAGCTGCTCAGGCAGAAAAAACACGTGCTGTCGGCGAAAGAGGAGAGCATACTGGCGCGCACGGGCGATTTCGCCGACACGGCGGACAACGCTTTTTCCATGCTTACAAACGCGGATATGAAATTTGCCCCCGTGAAAAACGAGTCGGGCAAAACGGTTGAAATGTCCGAAGAACGCGCGGTTGCTTTCCTGCGTTCGAGAAACCGCGGCGTGCGCAGACAGGCGTTCAATTCGCTTTACAAGCCGTACTGTGAAATGAAAAACACGCTCGGCGCAACCTTTAACGGAATGCTGAAAGCGGCAAAATTTTATGCGGAAGTAAGAAACTATTCTTCGCCGCTGGAAGCGGCGCTTGACGCAAACAACGTTCCCGTCAGCGTCTACGACTGTCTTGTTGACACGGTGGAAAGCAGTCTGCAGCCGATGTACCGTTACGTGCAGCTGCGCAAAAAGAAGCTCAGGCTCAAAGAGCTTCACATGTACGATTTGTACACGCCGCTGCTTGCTGACCCGTTCGGCGAAATTTCATGGAGCGAAGCGAAGGAAATGATGTTTGACGCGCTGCAGCCGCTCGGCGAAGCCTATCTGGCTCAGGTGAGGCAGGGGCTTGATGAAGGCTGGGCAGACGTTTTCCCGAACAAAGGCAAGCGCAGCGGGGCATATTCCTGGGGAAGCTACGGGACACATCCGTACCTTTTCCTTAATCACACGAACAGCCTGAACGACGTCTCGACTCTCGTCCATGAGATGGGACATTCAATGCACAGCTTCTATTCGCACAAAACGCAGCCCTATCCGACTGCCGATTACTGCATATTCACCGCTGAGGTGGCTTCCACTACGAACGAGGTGCTGCTGCTCGACCATCTTATTGCGGAAACGAAAAGCCGGCGCAAGAAGCTTTTCCTTCTCAACAGAAGACTGGAAAACATACGCACTACAGTCTACCGCCAGACGATGTTTGCTTCGTTTGAACGCGAGGTGCACAAACGCGCTGCTGAATGCGGCGACACGACGCCTGACGCTTTGCAGCAGCTTTGGTACGAGCTTAACAGGAAATATTACGGATCTGAAATAATCATAGACGAACAGCTCAAAATGGAATGGGCGAGAATACCGCATTTCTACACGCCGTTCTACGTCTACCAGTATGCGACAGGCTATTCGGCGGCAACGGCGCTGGCTTATGCAATACTTAACGAAGGAACCGCTGCGCGCGAACGCTATCTGAAATTCCTTACGGAGGGCGGAAGCAATTACCCGATAGAGCTTCTTAAAGCCGCAGGCGCCGACATGAACAGCGCGGAACCTGTCAAGGCGGTTATAAAGCAGTTTGAAAAGACTGTTGAGGAAATGGAAGATTTGGTTAAATAATTGTCATTTGGGTTATATGTGTGATAGAATAACCCTCGTGCATAAAAATCTGCGCAAACATACTTGTGGAAGGGAGGCAACATGATGCTTGAGAAACTTAAAGACACCTGCATATGCAAACTGGTAATAGCCGTATCAACTGCTATTATTGCTCTTGTCCTGCTTTGCAGCTGGATCGGAAGCTGCAGAAAATACGATTACGCGGTAATGTTCTCCGAAAACGCAGTCGTTACGCTTCAGCAGATCAAAGCTGAAAAATGGGAGATCATCAACGCCCGCTGGGCAGCAGACCGCCGCGGCGTTTGGAACTATGAGTTCATAGTCCGCAAACCTGCTCCGTTCTTCGGAATCGGCAAAAAGAGACAGGCAGCACAGCCTGCGCCCGCACCTGCGCCGCAGCGCCCTGCACCTGCACAGCCTGCGCCCGCACCTGCTAAATAGGGTTGTTTTAAAAATAAAAATCCCTGCTTTTGCAGGGATTTTTTGTTGTTTGTTTTAAAGAAACAGTATTCCGAAAACAGCTCCGAAAACTATCGCAAGCACAGGATGCATTTTTAGTTTGAAAAGTCCGAAAATTGCAAGCAGATAGAATATGAGATTTTTCCAGTAAAACAGATCGCAGAGCCGGTGAGTGAGCACGAATTTTTCGGTGCTGAGCAGTGAATAGATAAAAATCTGAGCAGCCGCAACGCCTATCATGCCCGTGACTGCAGGGCGGAGTCCCTTAAAACATGCCTTGACAAAAGGTTTATCCTGAAAACGGCTGAAATAGATTGCGATAATCAAGGCAATAATGACCGAAGGAAATACAGTTCCTATACTTGTCATTAACGCGCCGAATATGCCGTGAAGCTTATAGCCTATGTAGGTTGCCATATTTATTCCCATTGGCCCAGGCGTAGATTCTGAAACTGCAATCATGTTGATGAATTCATGCAGCGAAATCAGTCCGCGTTTTGCGATGATTTCCTGCTGCATAATAGGAATGGCGACAAGCCCGCCTCCTATTGTGAGAAGTCCTACGTAAGCAAAAACCCAAAAAAGCGCCCAGAGAGACATCAGCGTATCAGCTCCTTCCATCCGCCGCGGCAGCATGTGTAAACAATGCCGGCAAGTGTGCCGAACAGAATAATCCAGAGAGTGTTCACCTTAAAGAAGAACAGCATGACAAAAGCGGCGGCGGCAAGCAGAATGCCGAAAAAGTCTTTGACAGTCTTTTTGCCGAAATTGACAACCGTGTAGGTAAGCATTGCCGCAACACCAACGTTTATTCCTGAAAGAGCTTTCTGAATAATGGGAATACTGCTGAAATTTTCAAGACAGGCGGCAATAATCGTAATTACAATCACTGAAGGCGTTATTGTTGCAAGAGGCGCTATAATGCCGCCGATTTTGCCTGCGCGTCTGTACCCCAGGAAAATCGAAATATTTGCTGCAATAAGCCCCGGCAGGGACTGGCTGAGCGTAAAGTAGTCGAGCAGCTCCTCAGACGTTGTCCAGTTTCTTTTTACGACCAGTTCGCGGTCGAGTATCGGAAGCATCGCCATGCCTCCGCCGAAGGTTACTGCGCCGATTTTGAAAAACACGCAGTAAAGCTCTGCAAGCGTTTTGAAATCATATTTTTTTTCGTTATCCATTTTCATTTCCCCAGACCTAAAAGCATTACCCATACAGGTATTGCGAGCATTGCAAAAATCGTTGTCGAAACGACGACCTTTGCCGTGTATTTTTCATCCATGCCCATTCCTTTTGCCAGCACGAAACAGTTAACTGCCGCCGGCATTGAAGTCAGAAGCACGGTAACGGTTGAAAGCAGCGAAGAAACGTTAAACAGCCGCGTGAAAAACAGCATGACCGACGGCGCCAGCACGAATCGCAGCAGACTGTCGCCCCACGTTTCCGAAAAAAGCTTCAGTGTATTTTCAAGACTGTCAAGCTTCAGCGAAGCGCCAAGGGCAATCAGGGCGATTGCTGTTGCCGAATCGCCGAGCATTTTTACTGCCCGCTCAAGCGGAGTCCAAACCGTAAGACCGGTCATTGAATAAGCAATGCCGGCGGCGCAGGAAAGCACGAGAGGATTTTTCAGCAGACTGAAAAGAATTTTTTTGACGTTCTCTGCGGAAAGACGTCCGCGCATTGCAAACTCCGCACCGGATATTGAAATTATGTGGAAAGACATAACAGTTACTGCGATATAAACGGACGCCTGCTGAATGCCTGCCTCCCCGAGCGCCATCAGGACAACGGGAAAGCCCACGTACAGATTGTTCGCGCGTATGGAAGCCATAATCGAAGCCGCAATTTTTCCGGGTTCGCCCCTGTGAAAAATCAGGGAGGAGACAAGCCATGAAACGAGCGCGGTTGTCAGATAGGCAAGAGTTGCTGCCTTAAACAGGCTGCCGTTGCTTAAAATCTCGTGCCCTGAAACGAAGCTTGTCCAGAAAAGCAGCGCGGGAAGCACAACCCAGTAAAGAAGCTTTGTTAAAGTCTGAACACCGTCGTCAGATAAAAAGTTGTATCTGTAAAGCAGATTTCCGACTATAATCAATAACATAAGCGGAAGAATCAGTTTAAAGCCGAACAGCATATTCATCACCCGTGAATAGTATAGACGCTTTGGGGAGGGATACAAGTGGCAGAAAAAAGAAAAAGCAGAAATATTTTGTGCCTTTTTTTTATAACGGCGGCGCTTTTCCTTTTTATTCAGAGCCAGAGTCTCGGAAAGAACAAAACAGCGGAGACCGGCAGTGCAGATATGCTGCGTTACTACGCAGTAAACGTCGGGCAGGGCGACTGCACGTTTTTTGCATTCCCTGACGGGCAGAACATGATGGTTGACGCAGGCACCCCGAAAAGCTGCGGCGCGATAAAAGCGTTTCTCAAAGAGCACAAGGTAAAGCAGATAGACCTTTTTGTTGCCACGCACCCGCACTCCGACCATATAGGATCTGCCTGCAGCGTAATCAGAAATTTTAACGTCAAAGAAGTGTGGGACAGCGGATACGTATCAGGCTCAAAATATCAGAAGGATTTGTACGGCGCAATAAAGGCGGACAAAAAAATTGCGTTCAAGGTACCGCCTGCAGGTTACGTCAGGAATTTCGGCGGCGTTTCCGTCAAGGTTCTTGCGCCTGTACGGATTCTCAAAGGCACGAACAGCGATGCAAACAACAACAGCATAGTAATGCTTGTTACGTACGGTGACGTAAGTTTTCTTATGACGGGTGACATGGAGCGTCCTGAACGCGACACGTTCAGCATTCCGCGGGCAGAGGTGCTTAAAGCCGCGCATCACGGAAGCCGCGACGGAACAAACAAATGGCTGCTGAACCGCGTTCGTCCTAAAATAATAACGCTCAGCTACGGTGAGGGAAACGAGTACGGACATCCGCACAAAGAAGCGGTTAAGGCAATAAAAGCCTTTAACCTGATACGGTTTGATACCGTTGACGGCACAGTCTGCCTCGCAACTGACGGACGTCGGATAAAATACAATGAAAAGCAGGTGGTCTTGAGTGAATAAAGTTTTTCTCGATTCAATCAACGGAAGCAAAGCACTCCTGATATTCAAAGACGAAGAATTTGTCCTGCCTGCGAAACTGCTCCCCAAGACTGCAAAAGAAGGGGACTGCCTGACGGTTTCCTTTGAAATTGACGGCGGAAAGACGTCAGCGGCAAAAAAAGAATGTGAAGAACTGCTTGCGGAGCTGCAAAAGCGTTAATTTGCCGGCATAAGTGGTAGAATATGAAACAGAACGTTTTACAGGCAGGAGCATAAATCATGACCGAAGCGGCAATGCAGGAAAACAGAATGGGTTATATGCCGGAGGGAAGCCTTTTGCTGAGGCTTTCTTTTCCCATAATGTTTTCAATGTGCGTTCAGGCGCTTTACAACGTTGTTGA
This sequence comes from Synergistaceae bacterium, assembly GCA_045642965.1. Classification (GTDB taxonomy): domain Bacteria; phylum Synergistota; class Synergistia; order Synergistales; family Synergistaceae; genus Equadaptatus. Next base: position 14,406 of record JAZUJX010000069.1, read on the forward strand.
CAGTCTCTTTGTCGCACGGCTCAGCGAAGACGCGCTTACCGCCGTTTCGCTTGCGTTCCCGATTCTCAACGTTTTTCACGCGATTTCAATAGGCACAGCCTCAGGTATTAACGCGCTGCTGTCAAAGCGGCTTGGCGAAAAAAATCAGCGCGCAGTCAATTTTGCGGCGGGCAACGGGATACTGCTCGGGCTTCTGACCGGAGTGATTGCCTTTGTGACGGCACTGACCTGCACGCGCTTTTTCTACGAAACACAGCTCGGGCAGAGCGCGATTACTGAACTCGGCGTTGATTACACCACAATTCTTCTGCTTTTTGCGGTCTTTCCTGCCGGTGCCATTACCTTTGAAAGACTGCTTATTTCAACGGGAAAGAGTTTTTACTCAATGATTGCACAGGCAGGCGGCTCCCTTGTCAACATGATTTTTGACCCCATAATGATATTCGGGCTTTTCGGCTGCCCTGCAATGGGCATAAAAGGCGCAGCCATAGCTACTGTTCTCGGTCAGGCTCTGCAAATGTGTATTGCAATCTATTTCAACTGTACCAAGAATAAGGAAATCACTTTCAGCCCGGAATGCTTCAAACCGCACCTGCCTACCGTAAAAGCAATTTACATAGTGGGTATTCCCGTTACAATAATGTGCTCGATAGGCTCGTTCATGGTCTTCGGCTTCAACAAAATACTGCTTGCCTATTCCTCAACGGCAGCGGCAGTTCTCGGCGTATATTTCAAGCTGCAGAGCTTTATCTTTATGCCTATTTTCGGCCTTAATCAGGGAATGATACCGATAATTGCCTACAACTACGGCGCAAAAAAGCCGTCACGAATGATGCGTACGCTGAAACTTGCCGTGTGCGGAGCTGTTTCTGTTATGTTCTGCGGGTTTCTGCTCTTTGAATTTGCCGCGCCGCAGCTTCTGAAAATGTTTGCCGCGTCCGACAATATGCTGGCAATAGGAATAATTGCCCTCCGCAAAATAGGGGTGCATTTCCCGCTTGCCGGAGCCTGCATAGTAATCGGGGGATTTTTTCAGGCGCTCGGCGACGCATGGATGAGCATGATAAACTCAATCACGCGCCAGCTTGTATTCCTGCTTCCGTCAGCGTATATTCTTTCGCTGCTTTTCGGGCTGAACGCAGTCTGGTGGGCATTTGCCATAGCGGAAATTGCCTCGCTTGCGCTGACAGTCGGTTTCCTGAAAATGGCGTATGCGAGGAGAGTCGCGGGACTGAAATACAATGAATAATGCAGAATGAATAATGAAGAATTAAACCCGTCAAAGGCTCACTTGGTTAGCTGTAAGCTATAAGCGTTAAGTTTTAGAACCTTTAAGGCTTTTGACTTTAGCTTTTAGCTTGTTCTTCATTCTTAATTTTTCATTGTTCATTCTTAATTGCTTTTCTCTGTCTCACATACCCCGTATGGATATTGATAAACAAACTGCGTGGAGTTTTCTTCAGTGCAGTTTTATTTAACGGCGAAAATAATTTTGTTTCGGACAAATTTTATGTCATATTTTCTGCAATTTATTATATAATCATGTCGGAAATTCTGAGTTTGCGAGATGAGTTCAACATGAAGAAGAGATTTGCTGTTTTGCTTCTTGCCCCTGCCTGTATAAGTCTGTTTGCGGCACAGGCATCCGCCGCACGCCGTACAAACTGGCAGCCGAAGGCAAACGAGTACTGGATCCGTGTTAATAAGGCACGAATGATGCTGACGCTTTATAAAGGAACAGATAAGGTAGCAGCCTATCCGATAGCCTGCGGAAAAGGCGTAGGATTCAAAAAGACAAGCCGGCTGGATTTTATTACCCCTACAGGCACCTACAAAATTTGGCGCGTTATTCAGGACGCTTCCAAAATTCTTTACGACCCGAAATGGTTTGACGAAGAGGGGGAGCCTTATCCCGCATACGGCGCAAAGATGATTTCGTTTTACAATAACTGGCAGATAGCCATTCACGGCACGGGCTCGCCGCGTTCAATAGGCAAAAGGGTTACGCACGGCTGCGTGCGCCTGCGCAATCAGGATATTACCGCGCTGACAAAGTACGTGACACCGCCCATGCATCTTGAAATTATCGACGGGGTGGACGACGCGCGCGCATATAATGGCAGTAAGGTCTGCGAAGAGAGATTTTTCTACAAGGAAACCATATAAAAAGACTGCGGTTTGCGACTGTGACGGAGTTTCTGCGTAAAAGTTAAAAAAATCAAGAAAAAACCGCCCGACAGGCGATTTTTTTCTTG
>JAZUJX010000070.1:0-5496 GCA_045642965.1 Synergistaceae bacterium
ACACGAGGCCGATGCTTCCGGGAAGAGGCAGGTTCGCAAGAGACCTGCAGACTCCGGACGAAAACGAACGGACGGCGCTGGCAGCATCTGCGCCCAGCCCAGTAGGAAGTAAGACGGAGTTTTATGAACGCAGAACGCAGATACCCTACAGGGCACGAGACGAAGAACGTTGGAACTATTGAAACGCGCAATAATGCTTTTCTAAATTGTTCTTCGTTTGTCGTTCTTAGTTCGTCGTTTGTTTTAACCTACACGCCCGAAAGGGCTGTGTTTACCGTACCCAAAAGCAATTTTGGGAAAAATAAAAACGGCTTGGAAATTCCCAAGCCGTTTGTTGTTTTTGGCAATTCCTGACCGGTAATTGTTTTTTTACCATTCCACTCCGCGGATGACGTGGGGCAGGAAGAGAACAATTTTCGGGAAGTAGGTGGTGAGTATGAGTACCGGCACCCATGCAAATATCATGAATTTCAGCGCCGGTTTCATTATGTCTTTGATTTCCGCTCCTCCCACGCGTCCGCTGAGGTAGAGAACAGGGGCGGCAGGGGGCGTTATGCAGCCGACAGCGGTGTTGACGCCGACTATTGCCGCGTAGTGCACGGGGTTTATTCCGAGCTGCTGGATTATGGGCATGAGTATCGGCGTTGTCAATACTACGACGCTGATGTCGTCCATTAACATTCCCATGAGTACAAGGAATACGTTTATGAGGAAGAGCAGGACGTATTTGTTGTCGGATATTGAGTAGAAGAGGGTGAGTATTTTTCCCGGCAGGTCTTCAAGTATGTAGAGGCGCGAGAGCATTGATACGGAGTAGAGCATTATCATTATTACGCCTGTTGATATCGCGCTTTCAACGACTATTTTCCAGAAGCCTTTGAGGTTGAGCCCTTTGTAGATGAAGAAGCCGACAGGTATGCAGTAGAGTACGGCAAGCGCCGAGGCTTCCGTTGTGGTCATTATTCCGCCGTATATGCCCCCGAGCACCAAAAACGGCATGAAGAGCGCAGGGAGCGCAATTTTGGTGCGTTTCCCGAGTTCAAGGATGCGTTTTTTCGGCGGGAGTTTTTCCGTTATTATTATGTCGGGGTTGTCTTTGAGCATGCGGACGTTGAGGAAGCTGATGAGCACCATTGCGAAAAGTCCGGGAACTATTGTAGAGAGGAAGCAGTCGAGGACTGATATTCCGCTTATCCATGCAAAGATTATGAGCGTTGCGTTTGGCGGTATGAGAAGCCCGAGCAGCGATGAGTTTGCCATGAGCGCGCAGGCGTGCCCCATCGGGTAGCCGTTTGCTTTGAAGCGCGGGAACATTATGGCGCCAATGCAGGAGAGGGTTGCGCAGGCGGCTCCGCAGATGGAGCCGAATACGGCACAGGCTATTGTCGCGACTACTCCGAGTCCGCCTTTGAAGTGTCCGACGAAGACGTCAACAACGTCGATGAGTTTTTCGGCTATTTTGCCGCGTTCCATTATGCCGCCGGCAAGTATGAACATCGCTATCGCTATGAGCGATACGGAGTTCATTTGAGCAAAGCCGTAGGGAAGCAGCTGAGAGGGGTCGTAGCCCGTATGATTGGGGCCTCCGAAGAAGATGAGCCACGCACAGGACACCATGAAGCTTACGGGCACGGGAACCCCTATTATCAATGTGGCAAGAAGTATTGCAAGCGCGACGTAGATCATGCTTCGTCACTTCCTTTCGCAACGGCTTTCAGCGAGCGGAGCAGGTCTGCGCCGAAGTACCACGCCATGAAGAAGAGCCCTGTGAATATCGCTATTGATGAGCACCATGCAGGTATTCCCCAGAGGACGGATTTCGCCGTGAAGCGTCCGTCGCCGAGAGGGCCCATTAGATCAAATTTAAAGTAGTTCCAGCCGTACCACACAAAGAGGCAGGAGATGCCGAAGGTGATGACGTTTCTGAGAACGAGTAGCAGTCTGCGGCAGAGCCCGGGTTTCATGTAGGACTGAACAAGGTCTGCGGATATGTGGGTGCCTTCGAATGCGCCGTATGCCGCGCCCATGAAGTAGAGCCAGAAGGCGAAGACTTTTATCCATTCTTCGTAGCCGAAGAGGTCTATTTCAAAGCAGTAGCGCAGTATGGTGGCGGCGCAGATTATGACCGTGAGAAGCATTGACATACCGAAGCTTACGACTGCAAAGAGGTTTGTCGTTATTTTGTCAAAGAGAAACTCCGCCTTGCGGTTTCCCGCATAGACGGAGGTTTCCTGTTCTGTTTCTTTTATTTCAGTTTCTTTTGTTATTTCTGTCATGCCAAAGCCTATTTGAAGTGTTTGATGAAGTCGTCCATGAGTTTTTTGTCAACACCGCGTTTCGCGAATTGTCCCCATGAAGCGACGTTTGCGTCGTGGAGCGCTTTAAGCTGCTGTTTGCTGTAGGTGAAGACTTTGATGCCGCGTTTTTTCATGAGTTCCATTGCCTGTTTGTCGTTTTTCTCCGCGTCTTCAAGTCCTTTTTTCGTGTATTTCGCGCAGACTTCGGCTACGATTTTCTGGTCTGCGGGCGAGATTTTTTTCCACGCTTTTTCGCTGGCGAGTATGCCGAGGTATTCAACGGAGTACATTGTGTTGTACCAGTATTTCATTACGTCGCCGAGTATCGTGTATGCCGCGTAGGTGGGATATCCGTCAGCCGCGTCGCAGACGCCGGTCTGCATTGACTGGTAGACGTCCGAGTATGGAATTGTAACGGGGCGGAAGCCCATTGCTTTTGCACCGAGTTCAAAGCTGAGCATGTTAGGAATACGCGTCAGAACACCTTTGTCAACTTTAGGATTGAGAGGGTCTTTCAGAGGCTTTTTGGAGGCGATGCCGATAAAGCCTTCGATGTAGCAGCCGAGCATTCTGATGCCGACCTGGTTGAGGCATTTGTTGAGCTGCTGCGTCATCCAGCCGTCTGCCGCAAAGGTTTTTTTCGCGTCGTCGTAGCTGCTTATGTAGCCGTTGATGTAGAGAATTTCAAGACGGGGGTCAAAGTCTGTCGCTATTGACTGGCAGGAGAAGTCAACCGTGCCTTTCATAAGCTCAGGCGTGACTACGGAGTAGTTTCCGAGCTGGTTGGCGGGATAGACTTTGAGGACGACGCGGTTTTTGGTTTTCGCCGCTATTTCTTTTGATATGTCCTGCATGAATTTTGTCGCGGGGTTGTTGGGCGCAGACTGTCCGGCAAAGCGGAATTCAGCCGCAAATGAAGGCGCCGCAACGGAAAATGCTATTGCAAAAGCAAGAACGAGTGTGAGTATTTTTTTCATTTTTTACTCTCCCTTTCATACGGCTGCGGCGTGTATCCGCCGTGCCGTTTTTTTGTGACTCGACAATAATACAGTATTTTACTGAAAAAACAAGCACAAAGTTTTTTGCCGCGTCAAACTTTTTGAGGAATTGTGTGTGTTTTTGAAACAATTTAGTATAAGTGCAAAGTTTAAAATGCAAAATGCAGAGTGAAGAAAGCTATAAGCTATAAACTGCAAGCTGTAAGCTAAAAGTAAAAAACAAAAGCCAAAAGCCTTTAACGATTTTGCTGACAGCGGACAGTAGAACTACAAACGCAGAACGAAGAACGGCAAACGATTGAAGCATAACAACCTGCAAGTAAGGTACGAGCGTACTGCAAACTACAGGCTGAGCGGTAAGCAAAAAGTCCCGGCTGCGTTGCAGGAAAATTACAGTTTTAAAAGTTGCAATACACATAAAACAAGTTAAAATTTATCTGTTGTTACCGCCGTCCGAAAGGGGGTGATGACATGAACCGCAGAATACTGTACGCTGTTGCAACAATCCTGACCGAGCTTTTGCTGTACTGGCTCGAACGGACAAAGAAGCGGCAACACAACAAAACCCCGATGCTGACACATCGGGGTTAAGTGTTACTAAAAGTGATAACATGTTCCGCAGTTACGAACCCTGTACGCTTGGTTCGATATGAGTTTAGCAAATGTACATAAAATGTCAAGACTCTGTTTTGTTTTCAGCAAACAGCTGACGGCGTACAGCCATTTATTCTTCCGCCATCGCTTTCAGTTTTTCTTCAAGCGCCGGGTAGGCGACTTTGCCTGTCGCAAGAACGGGCATGTCTTCCATGCAGATTATTTTTTTCGGTATCGCGATTTCCGCAACGCCGTATTCTGCAAGTTTGGCGCGGACGTCTCTCTGCTGCAGGTCGGGCGAGGTGGTGACAAGCGTCAGGGTTTCGCCTTTGCTGCCGCCTTCGGTCATTACCGCCGCATGGTGGTGTTCCGGCCATACTTCGTTGATGACTTCTTCTATTGAGGCAAGAGATACCATTTCGCCGCCTATTTTCGCAAAGCGTTTCGCGCGTCCGAGTATCGTTACAAAGCCGTCTTCGTCCACGTCCACAATGTCTCCCGTGTCGTACCAGCCGTCTTTAAGCGGCTCTATTACGCCAGGGTTGGTCGAGCGGATGTAGCCTTTCATGATGTTGTCGCCTTTAAGCCAGAGTCTGCCGCCTTTTGCAACACCTTCGACAGGTTCAAGCCTGTAGTCTATGCCTGAGCAGAACAGTCCTACGGAGCCTGCTTTAAAGTGTGCATGGTAGTTGTTGGCGACAACCGGAGAGGCTTCCGTTACGCCGTAGCCTTCCGTTATGCGTATGCCGAAGCGGTTGAACCAGTGCTCCAGCGTTGCCGGGCGCGTTTTTTCGCCGCCCTGCACAAGCAGGCGCACCGATGAGAAGTCGTAGTTGTTTGTCGCCGCTTTGGCGTAACCCTGAAGGAAGGTGTCCGTTGAGAAGATTATCGTTATTCTTTCGTCGTAGCAGGCTGCCGCGATTGTTTTGTAGGCTATCGGCGACGGGTAGAATACAACGAAGAAGCCGAGCGTTACAGGCATAAATACGCCGCTAAGGCCGAAGGAGTGGAATATCGGCATTGCGTTCATTGCCCTGTCGCTCTGGTAGAATTCAACGCGCGTGAACATCTGCGCATGGTTTGTGTTGAGGTTTTTGTGGCTGAGCGCAACGCCTTTGGGCGCGCCTTCGGAGCCTGAGGTGAAGAGGACGAGAGCCGTTTTGTCCGTTTCGCCTTCTTTGACCGGCGCGGATTTTATGAACGGGGCATAGAGCGCAGCCGCAATTTTTTCGCCGGTTGTTATGCTCTTGCCTATGTCGTCGAGCCATACGATGCGTATGCCGGCTTCGACAAGCGCGTCAACAAGCCCTGAGAGTTTGCCTTTGTCAATGAAGGTATGGGCTGTGATTACCGTTTTTATCTGTGCCGTGCGGCAGCAGCTTACAAGCGCGCGCCCGCCGATTGAGAAGTTCAGCGGAGACGGGATTTTGCCTATGTTCTGCAGCGCGTAGAGCGAAATTACGCCGGCAAGCGAGGTCGGAAGCAGAACGCCGACAACGTCGCCTTCAAATTTCTGTTTTCTGTAAAGTCCCTGTATCAGCAGTATGCGCGTGATAAATCCGTTGTAGGTGACGGGTTTTGAGCCTAAGTCCGCAAAGAGGCGCCTG
>JAZUJX010000071.1:0-13903 GCA_045642965.1 Synergistaceae bacterium
AGACGAACTCCATGCAAGCAAAAAAGACGTTGAACTTCTTAAGAAGCTCATGGTCGAATTCAAAGACGAACTCGCAGCACTCGGCGCGAAAACCGACAAACTCGACAAACGCGTAACGAAGCTCGAAAAAGGCATCGGCAGCTGGAAAATCAGCGGACGCTTCAAATTTGACGCGAAATTCACCAACGGCGACCAGGAAACATCTCAGTTCCTCAATCAGAAAGAGGTCCACACAACCAAAAATGAATTCGCGAAAGAATATGCACGTCTGTATTTCCGCCGCCAGATAACAGAAGACACATACTTCGATTCAGAATTCCGTGTCGGCGCATGGGCAGCAAGCGGAACACAGCGCGGACAGGGCGACACCAAACAGATGTCATGGAACAAATTCTACATTGGCACGAAGCTCCCGTTCTGGGGACTTGAGGCAAGAATCGGACGTTTCTCATGGGACTGGGAAGGTGAATACGGCCTTGTCAACGCATTTGACTCACTCTTCGGAGACTACCGCGGTGACGCTTTTGAATTCAAGAAAAAATGGGACAAAGTTTCATTGGTGGCAATTATCTACCGTAACTTCAACAACGAAGGCGAACAGGCTCTCTACGTTGGCGGTAACACGGCTCAGTCAATGAACTATGGTCTCAAACTTGACTACAAAACCGATAAATTCTTCCTCGCCGGACTTGCAAACTGGATGAAATTTGATGGTGATTCCAACATTAAGATGACACCTAAATATTCATTCAATGAGAAAACTGGCCTGGCAAAAGCAGCTACAGGTGGTAATGCAAGTGGTTATGTCCACACCTACGGTATCTACGCGGGCTACAACTTCACACAGGATATCGCCCTTAAAGGTGCTTATTACTGGCAGAAACTTTCAGCAGATGACTCATCAAACAGCGAAAATGCATGGAAAGTTGTCCTTGACATCAAACAGCCGGCACTTAAGTTCACGTCACTGTGGGTTGAATATGCTCAGACAACCGGAATGTTCCTTGGCAACCTTGGCTCAGGTCAGGGCGGTGTTACTGCATACAGCTTCGGTTTCAAAGCAGACTCCGACAAAGGTCTTTTCTGGGGTTCATCACCTTCAGAAGATGCCAAATACAAAATTTGGAACATCCGCGCAGCCCAGAAATGGACAAAGAAGTTCTCAACAGAACTTATGTTCATGCAGCTTGACAATGGTCTCGAAGGCGCTGACAAGACGAAAGCATTTGGCATCAACGCAACCTACAAACTTAATCCTGCAGTTGCATGCACACTCGGCTATGACTGGTATGACTACGGTGATGACAACGGTTGGGAAAAGACCGGCAAAGATGGAGTCCTCTTCTTCCGTACAGACGTCAAATTCTAATTGTTAATTAATTAACAATATCGGGGGCACGTGTGTGCCCCCTTTTTAATCGAAATGGACGAAGACTTGAGAACTTCTCACGTCTTTGCTTCATCCCCTAAACAGGAACCCTTTAACGGGGTTCCTGTCTTTTGTGCCCTTTTTATTTTAACCTTTTGATGATAATATAATAATATAATATTGTAATCATTAAACAACGGATAATAATCAGCAAGGATTGAGCACGGTGTTTGAGGGCAGCAGAGCCTGTTGTGCTGCCGTGCGACGCTGTACGTTTGGAAAGGGAGAATACTGTTTTGTCAAACGGTTTCACGATGCGCAAGGATGTGCAGGAAGCTCTTTCAGCCTCTCAGACAACGGCAATTCTTTTGCTTTGAGAGATGCTTGAGAAGGGGTGTCTTGAAAAATCAGCGCAGGCAAAAATTCTGTCTATCGCGCCAAAAAGCTGTTGTAAGCCTATGCGTGGAATAAAAAACTCACCGGTTTTGCCGGTGAGTTTTTGTGTTCAGGAGCTGACAGTTACATTTTTTTCTGCAGGTCGTCCAGACGTTTCTGAATGGTGTCGATTTCCTGCTGCATTGTGCCGGCTTTGGCATCGATTGCTTCTTTTTCTTTTCTGAGTTTTTCGAGGCGTTCGAGCATACGGTCGCTTTCAAGGCGTGCTGCTGTTTTACCCTGGTAAAGTCTGTTGATGTTCTGGTTGCCGAGTGACCACATGAGGTTTATGTTGCTTTTGAGTATAGGACTCATGAAAGAGTTGAACTCAAGCTGTACAGTACCGCCTTTTTCGGGGATAAGCGGTTTGCCTGTCTTTTCGTCGTAGCGCGGGAAGAAGACGAGTCCTTCTATTTCGCCCATGAGGCGGAAGTTGAAGCGTTTGTCGTAGTCCACTGGTTTGTAGGTTTTGCTGCCTACACGCATTTTGATGATGTTGTCAAAAGGCGACATGTGCATAGCTTCTGCAGAGTTGTCGATGTGGATGAGGAACGGTATCATTTTGTCGAGCTGGAGTGTCTGGAGATATTTGTATTTGTAGTCTTCAAGCTCCTGTTCTGTCCAAAGGTTTTTCTGTGCCTGGTCCTGAACGTGTGCTTCAATGTATTCGGGGGAGAAAAAGGCTGCTTCTACTTCCACGTAGCTTGTCTGGCTGTTGTCGGCATCGCGTCTTTTTTCTGAACGAATCCAGCTGTGCATTATTTTTTGGAACTGACCGCGAATCTGTTTTGTTTGTTTGCTTTCTTTAACTTTCGGCGCTTTTTCTGCGGCGCAGCCTGCCGAGATAACGCAGAGCGCCGTGAAGACTGCAGCGAGCAGTATGGCTGCTGATTTTTTCATTTTCATGCGAGTGTCTCCTTTCAAGACCAATGTGCATTCAACAGATATATTTTACAAAAGAGAACCGGTTATTGCAAGCAAGCCGCTGCATATTATTAAATTTTGTGTTGTATATTGTAGCTTTAGTACAAAAAGTATATAATACATACGCAAAAATTCAGTCCGGAGGGTGACGGCAATTATGCTGGAGCGTATTGCTCAGAGTATCTGCAAGCAGGCAAGCAGAATCATTAATTATTCGGTCATTATTACAAATCAGAAGGGAATTATTATTGGTTCGTCACAGGAGGGAAGATGCGGCTCTTTTCATGAGGCGTCTCTTGAGTCTGTGAAGTACGGCAGGCAGCTTTATCATGACAATAAAGCGGCTGCACGGCTTGCAGGAACACAGCCCGGTGTTACCATGCCAATAACGATAAACAATGAGGTGGTTGGAACCGTAGGCATAACAGGAACTCCTGACGAGGTGTCAAAGTACGGCAATCTTATAAAGATTTTTGCCGAAATGCTTGTGAGAACCGAGCTGATAAAGGATTCTGCCATTTTGAAAAATAAAGACAGACTTGAACTGCTGCGGGAGCTGATTAATTTTGACGGCAGCGCAGCGTCCGGAGAAAATTTCCTCTCCCACTGCACTATGCTCGGATATGACATGAGCATACCGCGTGCCGTGATTTATCTTGATTACCGCAACCTTGAGGCGGCAGACGCCAGAAAACTGAAACAGCCGTCGCCGGTGTTAAGTTTTGATTATCACGTGATGGTAAAGCAGCAGTTCTGCGGAGCTGAGGATATAAGAATCAGCGTCGGGGAAGAACGCTACGTTGTGTTTGCGGCGTTGAAAAATGCCGGCGGCGACTACGTTGACCGGCTGAAGAAAAAATTCAGCGAACTGGAGGAACAGATGAGGCAGTGCGGTTTCTGCCTTACGGCTGGCATAGGCAGAAAGGCTTTAACTCCTGAGGAACTGAAACGAAGCTACGAGGATGCAAAGCTTTCGTGGGAGGTGGCGCTTGAGCGCTGTCCGTCAAGCTGTCTTTATATAGATGATTTTAATCTTGAAAAGCTGATATGCCGCATTCCCCAGACTGTGCTGGACAATTTTGCGAATGAGCAGCTTGGCAGCCTGCGCAGCCAGAGAGACTGCCAGGAGCTTATGAAGCTTGCGCGTGTGTGGTGTGAGTCGAATTTTAATCAGACACTTGCTTCCCGCAGACTGAATATTCACAAGAATACGCTCTGTTACAGGCTCAACCGCTTTGAAAAGGTTACAGGCATTGATTTGCACGATTTTAACAATGCAGTATCCGTGTATATAGCGCTGCGGTCAAAGACGTTTTAGCCGTATTTCAGCGTATATTGCTGCAAATCGTCCGGTTTCGCACTGCTGCGTAAGCCGGCGATTTTTTTGTGCTGTTTATACAAAAAGACAGCGCTATTTTATCTAAAATTTGTGAGATTTAATATGGCTTTTTGCCGTAAAAATAATCTATAATTTCAACGACAGCAGAATGCCGTCTTAGAACAAACCACTATTCAATACACACAGGAGGTCCTTTAGAATGGTACCGAAAAAGATAGCAATACTCGGAGGCGGAAACGGCGGACATACAATGGCAGCCGATTTCACGGTGAAAGGTCACACGGTTAATTTCTATGAAATGCCGAAGTTCAAAGACAAAATGAAAAAGGTCTTTGAAACGCAGACGATAGAAATGACAGGCCTGTTTGAGAAACCAGGTCCCGTAAAACTCAACATGGTAACGGACGATATCGAAAAGGCAATCGAAGGCTGCCGCTACATCGTTCTCGTAACACCGGCATTTGCCCACGGCGATTATGCCCAGCTTCTTAAAGGCAAAGTCAAAAAAGACCAGATCATCGTAGTATTCCCCGGCGCATTTGCAGCTCTTCAGCTCCGCAAAGTGTTCGGCGAAGAGAACTGCCCTGTTATCGCCGACGTCAACAACCTGCCGTACGACACGCGTCTTAAAGGCGAAGGCAGAGTAGAATTCTACGGAAGAAACGATGTCAATATCGGCTTTATGCCGGCAAGCGCAGGTCCCGCGCTTATTGATGAAATGCGCGAAGACCTCTTCCCGTTCGTCAAGGTTTACAACGACGTTCTCGAAAGCGGACTTTCAATAGTCAACCCGGCATGGCATACAGGTCCGTGTCTCCTTTCCGTAACGTCAATCGAACATCATCTCTTCAACTTCTTCGTCTATGAACACGGCTGGACGCCGTCAGCCTGCAAAGTCAACATCGTGCTTGACCAGGAACGCAAAGCAGTCGGCAAAGAACTCGGCTACTCACTCACACCGATGGAAGATTTCAGCGGCATGCCTGTAGGCTTTAACTGGAAACAGCTCTATGCAGCCGGACACGGCGCAATTTCACTTACCCCGATTTGCGGCCCCAACAGCATTTGGGACAGATATCTTACCGAAGACTGCCCGTTCGGCCTTGTTCCCTGGTCAGAAATCGGTAAAATCCTCGGTGTTGCAATGCCGACAACGAATTCCTGCATCGATATTTACAACATTATCCATGAAAAAGACTGGCGCAAAGCAGGTCTTACGGCAGAGGATCTCGGCATCGCCGGAATGAACAAAGAACAGCTTATCAAATACGTACGCGAAGGCGTCCGTTAGAATTTGCGGCAAAGAAGTCTGCTGCGGCCGTTAAACGCCGCCGCAGGCTTCACTGTTTACAGAAGTACCGTTTCAGCAAACACAAACGAGAGAGGTGCATCAGGTTATGAAGAAAATTCTTGGCATTATGGCTTCAATTCTTCTTCTGGCAGCGGCTTTTGCTTGCTTTACGGCAACTCCGTCAGAAGCAAAGACGACAAGGCTCCGCCTTGCCACGCACTACAACACCAACCATCCGGGTTATGCGTCACTGCAGCGCATAGTCAAGGAAATTGAAACAAAGACGAAGGGCGATCTTAAGATTAAGATTTATCCGTCAAGTCAGCTCGGCGACTACACGGTTACCTATCAGGATCTTATGAAGGGCGCCGTTGACATGGCTCTTATCCCTATTCCGAGCGAATACGATTCAAAACTCGAAATGAACTTCATTCCTTATCTTGTTGCCGGTTATCAGGATCTCCCGAAGGTTTTCGGACCTCAGTCCTATTTCTCAAAAACCTACGGACTGGTTCACGACAAACTCGGCGTCAAGCTTATGGGTATCTACGTTGAAGGTCTCATAGGCATTGCCTATACGAAGCTTCCGGCAAAATATCAGGACGCTGCGGCAAAGAAGGCTTCAAAGGTTCGCGCTCCTGCAATCGAAGTCTATAACCTCGTTGTCAACGACATGGGCTTCGGCGCCACAACGATTCCGTATTCAGACCTTTACAGCTCACTGCAGACAGGCGTCTGCGACGGCGCAATCGGCCTTACCCCGCAGCTTGCCTACTCAGACTTCCGCGACGTTATCAAACATTACGTCTGCTACAACATTTTTGCCGAGAACATAGGCTACTTCACAAGCAAAAAGACGTTTGGAAAACTTACTCCGGAACAGCAGAAGATCGTAACGGACGCTTTCCGCAAAGAAGCTGACAACAGCTACAAAGTTGCAAAGAGTCTTGACGAAAAAGCAATCAACGATCTCAAAAAATACGGCGTAAAGGTTGAAACGCTCAGCGCCAAAGAAATGAAAGCATACGTTGATAAAGTAAGAAAAGTAACCTGGCCGAAGCTTAAAAAGAACATCGGTGCAGACACGCTTAAAAAACTTACCGAATCAGTCAAATAATCAATGTTTTACAAGGGCTGCTTCTGTGCGAACTCTCCCAAGACTTTTGCACGGAAGCACCCTTTCTTGCAATTTTGTTATGAAAGAGGTGCAGCACCAAATGAGTTTACAGGATACAGGATTCTGGAAACTGCTGCTTAAGGTGATACGTTTTGTTATCGTTGTCTGCAATATGATGTCAACGCTGACGATTATCGCCGCAGTCTTTATGCGCTACGTGCTCGGCAGCAATTTCTACGGCTCAGATGAAATTATTCTTCTGTTTGCTTTCTGGCTCTATTTTATCGGAGCGGCTTACGGCAGCTACGAGAACAGCCATATCAAAGCAGACCTTATGAAAATGTACGTTAAAAACATGAGAATAAAGGACGCTATCGGGCTTCTTGCAGAAGCGCTGACGCTTGCGGTCAACACCGTAGTGCTTGTCTGGTCAACGCAGATGCTTCTCTGGTCGCTTGATAAAAACCCGCTTACAACGTCCCTGAAAATACCTATCTCCATTTCACACAGCGCGATTTTCCTCGGTATGCTGCTTATGGAGTTCTATCACGGGTATTATTTCTTCAGAAATATCCGCGCATACTTTAAAGAAGGCTATTATACGGAACCCTCTGAGGGCGATTACGTTTCAGAACACATAAAAGCAAAATATCCCGACGCGAAAGCGCCGACTAAAGCGCAGAAAGGAGAATAGGTCATGACTGAAGTTCTTATCGGAATTGGTGTGCTTATATTCTGCCTTGTTATCGGTATGCCTATACCTTTCTCCTTTGGCGCAACGGTTATATGGCTTGCGTTTTCTCTCAGCTATCAGACGGACTTCCTGCTGAACGCCGCCTACGGACAGATTAACTCGGTCGTTCTTCTCGCCATGCCGCTGTTTATCCTTGCAGGCGGCATTATGGAAAAAAGTAAAATAGGCGAAGCCCTTATAGGTGTTGTCGAATCCTTTACAGGCCGCATCAGAAGCGGACTTGGCGCTGTTTCAGTAGTTACGAGCGCCATATTCGGTTCAATTTCAGGCTCTGCTTCCGCAACTCTTTCCTGCATCGGCGCAATGATGCAGCCGAGACTTCTTGCGGCAGGCTACGAAAGAGGCTACGTTGCTTCACTGCTTGCAGCCGCCTGCCCGCTGGGGCTTCTTATTCCCCCGAGCTCGGCGCAGATTCTTTACGCATGGTCAAGCAACACGTCTGTTCTTGCCTGCTTCCTCGCAACAGTAGGCCCAGGCATTCTGCTTGTTATTCTGCTCTGCACCTGCAACGCGGTTATGACAAGACACATGCCGATTAAGGTCAAAGAAGCGCAGACAATGTCCGAATGGCTTATCAGCACGAGAAAGAATATTAAAGTCGGTTTCCCGTCGCTGCTCATGCCTGTCATTATCCTCGGAGGCATCTACGGCGGCATTATGACGCCTACGGAAGCTGCGGCTGTCAGCGTGCTTTACGCAATTCCGGTTGGTCTTTTCGTATATAAGGGAATGGACCTTAAAGGTCTTAAGGATGCCATTGTTGAAACAGGAACAACAACCGGCGTTGTTATGGTAATGTTCTTCATGGTTATGATGATGAGCCGCCTGATGGTTATGGAAGACGTTCCGCAGCAGATAGCCGACTGGCTGCTCTCAATTACCGACAACAAATACATAATTCTTATCCTCATCAACGTATTTATGATAATCATAGGAATGCTTATGGACGACGTCAGCGGAATCCTGCTCTGCACGCCGATTCTGCTCCCGATAGTTACGTCGCTCGGAGTGCATCCGGTGCATTTCGCAGCCATACTCGGCGTCAACCTCGGAATGGGCAACCTCACGCCTCCTACGGCTCCTATGCTTTACCTCAGCGGACGCATCTGCAATGCGAAAATCAACACAATGCTCAAGCCGATAATGGTTCTTCTTATTTTCGCATATCTGCCGGTGCTTCTGCTCACAACGTTTGTGCCTGCACTGTCGCTTACGCTTCCGAAGCTTATCCTGCCAAAAGTTTTCGGTCTGTAGGCTGCAGTTAACTAGGTTATAGGCTACACGGCAACACGCAGCAAATTCACAAAAATTTCGAAAGGGGAAAATAACATGAGATTCAGCAAAAAATCAGTAAGAGCTTTTGTCGTTGCAATGATTTTTGCCATGGTCTTCTCGTCAGCAGCATTTGCGGCAGGCAAAACAGCTTATCTGACAAGCAAGAACTGGGAGCCGAACGTCAAAAAAGTCATCAACCAGATGTTCGATATGTACGGTAAAAACAGCAAGGGTTACGACCCGAACTGCAAACCGTATGCAGTATTTGACTTCGACAACACGGTTTCAATCAACGACGTCGGTCAGGAAACATATTTCTATATGTTCGAACGCCTTCGTTTCGCAGCCAAACCGGAACGCATGTACACGCTTCTCACAACAGGTATTCCTGATGTCAACATGGACCTCGGCGAAAAATGGGGCCATCTGACGGTTGCCAAAGTTGCAAGAGACGCTGCAAAAGCCTACAAAAAACTTTACGATAAAGGCTACGTTGCACCGGACAACTCAAAAGAAAGCAAAATGAAAGAATGGATCAACTCAGACGACTGGAAAGAATTCGCAACAAAAGTCTGGTGGCTCCATGACGCAATCGTAAGCAGCTACTCAACAGCAATCGGCTACCCGTGGACGAGCTACCTCTTCGAAGGTATGACACGTGCACAGGTCCAGCAGCTCGCCCTTGAATCACACAGACTTTCACACGAAAGACAGCTTAAAGACCCCACACAGTGGAAGAAAATCAAATGGCAGAGCCCGGATGCAAGCAAATATCCGTCAGAAGCCGGACAGCTTACAATCAAACACAACAACTCTGTAACAGTAACGCCTGAAATGCAGGAACTCCTCGTCTGCCTTGAAGAAAACGGCATCGACGTTTGGTTCTGCTCAGCTTCATATCTTGACGTTATCTGCGCAACAGTTCCTGCATGGAACCTCAAAGGCGTAGACGGCATCACAGCTATGACCAACAAAGAAAAAGGCGGCGTTCTCTCGAACGAATACGACTATGATCTCCACCCGCAGACAGAAGGCCCGGGTAAAGTCGCAACAGTCGACAAAATTATCCGCCCGCTGTACAAAGGCAGAGGTCCTATATTCGGCGCCGGCGACTCACAGGGCGACTTCAACTTCCAGACGGAATACAAAGACACAGCAGTCGTTCTCGTAGTCAACAGAGTCCGCAAAGACGACGAAGGTCTTCTCGCGTCAGTCGCTATGTACCAGAACAAGAAGGGCATTGACCTTCCTGCAGCCAAAAAACAGGGCGACATCCGCGTAGTGCTTCAGGGCCGCAACGAAAACGGCGGCTGGTTCTGGCCGACAACAGCAACAATGTCAGTTGGCAAAACAGAGCCTGCAACCCTTACAAGCAAAGCACAGGGCTGGCTTGAAACAATGGAAAAAGGCACGTCAGTTAAAGACATGATCAATAACTGCGTACAGCTTACCGGCTCACAGAAGAAATACGACGGCTACAAAACGAAATAAGCACAAAAATCCAAATAAAAAAGAGGCAGACCGAAAAGGTCTGCTTCTTTTTTGTATAACGGTACAAGGTGCAGTTTGTTATTTCAGCCTGATTCTTGCCGCATTGGCGTGGGCAGTGAGCCCTTCGTTTTCAGCCATTGTGACTGCGGCTCTGCCTATTTTTGCCACGCCTTCGGGCGAGACGTTTTGGAAGGTGCAGATTTTAAGGAAGTTGAATACCGATACTCCGCCTGTGTAGCGGGCTGCGCCCATTGTCGGCAGGGTGTGGTTGGTGCCGGCGTCGTAATCGCCGAATACTTCCGCTGAGCCCTGTCCGAGGAAGAGGGAACCGTAGTTGCGAAGTTTGTCCGCGAGCTCTTCAGGATTTTTTGTGTCAACTTCAAGATGCTCCGGAGCGAGTTCGTTTGCGATTTCGCAGGCTTCGTTAAGATTTTTTGCAAGGATTATGCGTCCGTTGTTTTTCCACGATATGCCTGCTATGTCTGCCGTGTCAAGCGTTTTGAGCTGTGCTTCGACCTCTTTTTCAACAGCTTTTGCAAGCGTTTCAGACGTTGTTACAAGTATGCCGGAGGCGTCCATGTCATGCTCTGACTGCGCGAGAAGGTCGGCGGCTATAACTGCAGGTTTCGCCGCGGAATCTGCTATTACAAGCACTTCGCTGGGGCCTGCGATAAAATCTATGCCGACTCTGCCGAAGACCTGACGTTTTGCTTCCGTGACGAATTTGTTTCCGGGGCCTACTATCATTGTTACGGGTTTTATGGTTTTTGTTCCGTAAGCAGCGGCGGCGACAGCCTGAGCCCCGCCTGTTGCGTATATTTCGTCAACGCCTGCGATTTTGAGAGCGGCGAGCGTTGCGGGGTGAGGCAGGCGGCTTCCGTTCATCGGGGGTACGCATGCGCATATTCTCGGCACTCCTGCGACCTTTGCAGGTATTGCAAGCATTAAAGCCGTGGAGAAGAGAGGGTGGTTGCCGCCGGGAACGTAGCAGCATACCGAGTCCACGGGAATTACGCTGTGCCCGAGCGCAACGCCTTTCATGACTTCCGTTTTGAGCGGTTTAATGCAGGAAAGCTGCTTTTTTGCGAATTTTTCAATGTTTTTGGCAGAAAGCTGTATTGCTTTCAGCAGTTCCGGCGATATGGCTTTGAGAGCCTTGTCCAGCTCTTTTGCGGGGACGCGGAAATCCTTTGCCGGCAGTCCGCCGAATTTTTCGTTGTAGAAGGATACTCCTGCGTCGCCTTCCTTAATGACCTTTGCGATGATTTCAGAAACTGCGGCGTAAACCGCCGCGTCGTCCTGTGCAGTGCGTTTGACGTATTTTTTCAGATCTTTCATGCTTTTTCCTCTTTCTTAAATCAGAACAGTTTCTGATATGATTAACCGTTTTTTCTGTCTATTGCTTCGTTTGAGAGCGCGTCGGCAAGCTTGTTCTGTTCGCGCGGCACCCAGCTGTAGCTTACGTTCATGCCCTGCGCAAGTTCCCACACTCTTGAAACAAGTTCAAAAAGGTGCGGCACTTTTATTTTCCACTGGTGCGTCACCTGAGATACCACCAGTCTGCTGTCGCCGTACACGTCAAGCTGTTGCACGTTTCTGGCGCGCGCTTCGGCAAGCAGATTTATCAGCGCCGTGTATTCCGCTTCGTTGTTTGTTTTAACGCCGAGATAATCAGCCTTGCTCCATATTATTTTCCCGTCGTCGTCAACGAGAAGTGAGCCTGCGCCTGCTTCTCCCGGGTTTGAGCGTGAAGCCCCGTCAAAATAGCCTTTCATGACCGTATAAATACCGCCTGTCCGCTGCGCAGATATACGCAGCACAAATTTGCCGTAATGAATTATACTATATATGAAAAAGGTTTGGGAGATTTTATTCCACGGGCGGAGGTTCGGAATGACGGTAAAATTCAGCGTAACGGGTATGAGCTGCGCGGCATGTTCGGCAGCAGTCGAAAGAGCCGTGAAAAAGGTTGACGGGGTAACTTCCTGTTCTGTCAGTCTGCTGACCAATTCAATGCAGGTTGAGGGCGGAAGATCGGAAGAAATTATTGCCGCCGTCATAAAAGCCGGATACGGCGCAAAGCTGTACGAGGAGGAAAAAGATTCTTCCGCAGATGAAGAAACGAAACGTCTGAAGCGGCGGCTTGCCGTTTCGGCGGTTTTGCTGCTGCCGCTTATGTATTGCTCAATGGGACATATGTTCGGCGCAGATTTCGGATTTTATTTCTCCGCTGTCTGCCAGTTTGTTCTTGCCGCGGCGATTATGTGCGTCAACAGAAAATTTTTCACGAGCGGCTTCGCGTCGCTTGCAAGGCGCAGCCCGAATATGGACAGTCTTGTTGCTCTCGGTTCCGCGGCTTCGTTTGTCTATTCCTGCGCCGTACTGGCACGGGGAGAGGGACATCTGTATTTTGACTCTGCGGCAATGATTTTGACGCTTATAACCGTCGGCAAAACGCTTGAAGCGCGTTCAAAAGGCAGAACGACTGACGCGCTTAAGGGGCTTGCGAAGCTTGCGCCCGATTTCGCCGTTGTTGTAAAAGACGGCAGGGAAGAGAGAATACTGCTTTCGGAAATAAAACCGGGAGATGAGTTTGTTGTGCGGCCGGGAGAAAAATTTCCCGCGGACGGGATAATTGTTGAAGGCGCGGCATCTGTTGACGAGTCTGCTCTGACAGGAGAAAGCCTTCCTGTTGACAAGACTGTGGGAGACAAGGTTTTTACCGCGGCGGTCAATTTGTCCGGTTTTGTGCGGGCAAAGGCTCTCAGCGTCGGTGAAGACACGACGCTTTCAAAAATAATAAAGCTTGTTTCCGACGCCGCTGCGCAGAAAGCGCCTGTTGCCAAAATTGCAGACAGGGCTGCGGCAGTTTTCGTTCCTTCGGTAATATGCATTGCGCTTGCGACGCTGTGCGGCTGGCTGGCTGCGGGGAAGGATTTTGCCTTTGCGCTGTCGCGCGGAATTTCCGTGCTTGTCATCTCCTGCCCCTGCGCTTTGGGACTTGCAACACCGGTTGCTGTAATGGTCGGAAGCGGGGTTGGCGCAAAAAACGGAATACTTTTTAAGACTGCCGCTTCGCTTGAGCAGACCGGCAAAATTTCAATTATGGCTCTGGACAAGACAGGCACGCTTACAAGCGGCGAAATGACCGTTTCAGATGTTGTTTCTTACTCTGCGGATTTTGAAGCAGCCGCGTACGCGCTTGAAAGCAGAAGCTCGCACCCTGTTGCTGCTGCAGTTTCAGCACGGCTGAAAGAACAGGCTTTGGAAATTCTTCCTGTTGAAAATTACGAAGAGCTGCCGGGAAACGGAGTATCTGCACTCTCTGTGCAGGGTATGCTGTACGCCGGAAAGCCCTCGTTTGTTGTTTCAAAGGTTGAACCGGGCAGCGAAGTCCTGCATGACGTTCAGCGGCTGGAAAATGAAGGTAAAACAGTGGTTCTTATTGCGGACGAAAAGAAAATTCTCGGATTGTTTGCCGTTTCGGATACACTGAAAGCTGATGCAAAAAGCACTGTTGCAGAACTGAAACAGCTCGGCATACGCACCGTGCTGCTTTCCGGTGACAACGAACGGGCGGTGAAAGCGGCCGCGCAGAGCTGCGGCATTGTAGATTTCTATGCAGGACTGCTTCCGCAGGACAAGGAAAAAATCGTCAGCAGACTGAAAAAGCAGGGCTTAACAGCCATGGCAGGAGACGGAATAAACGACGCGCCATCGCTCAAGGCTGCCGACACGGGAATAGCTTTGGGGAAGGGTACGGATATCGCAGCAGACTCCGCAGACGTCGTGCTTATGCGAGACAGCCTTTCCGCGCTGCCGTCGGCGGTGGAGCTCAGCCGCGCCGTGCTGCGCAGCATAAAGCAGAAGTCGGATCGTAGCCATGTCGTTCTGGGGGCCAAGGGGCT
>JAZUJX010000072.1:0-1895 GCA_045642965.1 Synergistaceae bacterium
GTTTTCATCAACCAGCTTCTGAGAGAACGCAGAAAGCATTGCAAGTCTGCGGACTTTCTTGTTCAGCGAGAAGCGGTAGCTTCTGGGCTTCGGACCGAGTGCGACGCCGCCGTGGTACCACTGCGGAGCACGGATGGAGCCCTGACGAGCATGACCTGTACCCTTCTGGCGATAAGGCTTTCTGCCGCCGCCGGAAACCTCTGTACGAGTAAGGGTAGACTGTGTGCCCTGACGCTGGTTTGCGAGATAGTTGATGACACAAGCGTGCATAACAGCCTCATTGGGGGTAATGCCGAAAACAGCATCATTGAGCTCGGTTTCAGAAACCTGAGCACCGTTCATATCATATACCGGAACTTTTGCCATTTCGAATTCCTCCTTCCTTAGGCTTTCTTCACGCTGTTGACAATGCTGACGAGCCCGCCCTTCGGACCGGGAATCGCGCCGCGCACTGCAATCAGACGGTTTTCAACGTCTACGCTGACAACTTCGAGATTCTGGACAGTAACCTTCTCTGCACCCATGTGACCTGCAAGGCCTTTGCCCTTATAGATACGGGACGGAGAGGAGCAGGCGCCCATAGAACCAGCCTGACGATGGACAGGACCGGTACCGTGTGTTTCCTTCAGTCTGTGCTGATTGAAACGCTTAATCGGGCCTGCATAGCCTTTACCTTTGCTGGTGCCGCTGACATCAACGATGTCGCCGACTGCAAAAGTATCAGCCTGAATGCTGTCACCTACGCTGAAGCTGTCGCAATCCTCAAAGCGGAACTCACGGAGCACGCGGAGTGCGCCTGTTTCTGCTTTGTCAAAGTGACCTTTCAGCGGTTTTGCAATCTTGTCTGCCTTGATAGAACCAAAGCCGAGCTGGATTGCATTGTAGCCGTCGTTTTCTACGGTCTTCTTCTGAACGACGAAGCAGGGACCTGCCTCGATGACCGTAACCGGAACGACTTTGCCGGCTGCGTCGAAAATCTGCGTCATGCCGATTTTCTTGCCAAGAATGGCTTTCTTCATGGTTGTTTTCCTCCTTGTTGTTATTGGTTGGCGCATTTTGCGTCAACATAACCGCGGCTTTGATCCGTTTACCAACCGTAACAAACGGAGCCGTGTGCTTTGAAATCCGTTTGGAAGTGAATTACTTCAGCTCCATGTCGATATCGACGCCTGCCGGAATTTCAAGCTTGGTGAGAGCGTCCATAGTCGCCTTTGTGGGACGAAGGACGTCGATCAGACGCTTATGAGTGCGAAGCTCAAACTGTTCACGGCTGTCCTTGTACTTGTGGACTGCACGGAGGATCGTAACGATCTCCTTGTCAGTCGGAAGCGGGATCGGACCGGAAACCTTCTGTGCGCCGCCGTTCTTTGCTACCTCGACAATCTTTGCTGCCGCTGCATCGACCGTTGCGTGCTCATAGCCCTTGATCTTGATTCTCAACTTTTCGCTGCCTGCCACTTGATTTACCCTCCTCAAAATATTATTTGCTGGGGGCTTTGGAGATGAAACTTCTTTTTGTGCATCTCATCCGTTCCGCCTGAGCGCATCTCTTACAACGCACTCGGGTGTTTCATGGTTGCTCCATAAAAAAACCCGATTACAAGGATACCTTGTATCGGGCGACCAGACTCAGACTTTGTGCGCGGATTCTGTACGAAACCGCGATAATACGCAGAAATCCATAACGACCTTCCCGCATTCTTCTTCCTGACTCTCTGCTCCGTAAGATGAGCGCAGAATCTCCTTCGAAGAACCCGCGTGGTTTCGCCGGCTTTCCAGTACACAAACCGTGTTTGTATCTCATTTCGCCCGTTTGTCGGACATTACTCTTCCTTGAATTACCGCCCTACCGGCGCAACCTCAAGGCCTCATCGTAAGTCTATCTTGTGCATCAG
>JAZUJX010000073.1:0-34188 GCA_045642965.1 Synergistaceae bacterium
CTGTCATATCCGTTGTTGTCCTCGCTGATTTTCTGCACCGCGTAGGTACACGCTTCCCTCGCCGCGCAGCGGGAACGGAAGGCAAAATCCTCCGTTGAAGCACGAAGAAGCTGCACGCGGACAAACCACGCGAAAGCAACCGCCGAAGTCAGCAGCAGCGTAACTGCAAACAACACGGACAGCAGGACAAAACCTCTATTTTTCTTCATTCTTCCGCGCATTTTTTCTCTCACTTGTGTTATCCGTCTCCGACGTTTCATCTTTCGCAGCGGTTTCCTGCGTACCGTTTCCGGCGCTGCCTGACGCACCGCCTCCGAAATACTCCTCATACTCCGTCACGGCATCGCCGCATTTCAGTTCGATTTTCACAGCCTCAGGCAGCTGTCCGGAATAATCCTCGTTCCACTCAGAACCATTCAGCGCGTACACCTTCATTCCAGTTACGGAAGGAATAATATTCTTACCAGTTTCAGGCTTAAGCTTTTCAATATCAACGTTCAAGGGCTTTCTGTCCGCCGCGCCTTCAAGCAGCAGTTCCTCATCAAGAGGCAGTGCAAGCTCCCAGCGGTACAGCCCCCCCTTGATTTTTTTGAGGCTGTCCTCCTTAAACACGCGGTAGACGCAAAGCGCGGCAGGGCTGCCCTTCTTCAGCGGACGGAGCGAAAAAACGGCAAGCCTGTCGTCGTCTTCAATCGAAAGTCCCGAAGCTCTCTCAATTCTCACCGGCGTTTCTCCGTCGCGCACAACTGTACGCAGTTCCGCGAAAATGCCGAGAATCGTCTGACGCTCCTTGTTGTACGCAATACGGCTCTTCTGGGCGTCGTCAAGCGACTTCACCGTAAAAACAAGCGGAGCCAGAGCCGCCGCGGAAATAATTCCGAAAATGGCGACCGCAATCATTATTTCAATCAGTGTAAACGCTCGTCTTTTCAAAAAAACACAACTCCAAAAAATTAAATTACCAATTACCAACGAAAAAACTTTAAGGGCGCACTTAGCCTCAAACTTAGGTTAGCAATAAGCTATAAGCGTTAAGCTTTAAGCTTTAGAACCTTTAAGGCTTACTGCTTCTCTTCGTCTTTCTGCGGGCTCCGTCAGGAAGACGGGGATTTTGTTGTTTCTTAAAGGTTTTAGCCAACCGCTAACAGCCGTCAGCAGCGCGGCAAGCGCCTTTAGTTCTTCGTTCTGCGTTCTTCGTTCTGCGTTGCTTTTATACTCTCGCTAACGCTCGGTATTCCCTGCGGTCATCTGCTTACCGCTTATAGCTCTTATAGCTTGCAGCTTATAGCTTAAAACCTACAGCGGAAAGAACCATATCGCCCATACGTTGCCGAGAAAATGAAAAATCATCGAAGGCAGAACATTTCCGTACTTCTCACGGAGAAAACTCATCACAAGTCCCGGGAAAAACGTCGCAAGCAGCCACAAATTGCGTAACACAACAAGATGAGACGCCGCAAACAAAACATTCGTCAGAATTGCCGCAATAAAAAACTCTGTGCGGCGTTTCAGCAAAGTCTGAACCCAGCCGCGGAAAAAAGTCTCCTCAATAACGGCGGCGGCCAAACCGGCGCCGAGCATGTCAAAAACGGTTTTCGCGTCCCGGTGAAAAGGCACGGCAGCACCAGGCCAACACAAAGCAACTGGCGTCAGCAGCAAAAGAATACCGGCACTCGCGAACAAAGTAAATTTAAGCGACTGTCTGTCCGCATGCCAGTCAAGACCGTACTCTGCCGTATTCTCACTGCGAAAACGGCACCACACGTACGGAAAATAAAGCATAAACGCGCCGACTGCCAAAGAACAAAAATTTTTCATAGCGTTATTATACAGCCAAAACGCCGCTATACGCATAAAAAAACAATTCCCGCAAGAAGCAATTGCTGTAATGTTCACCAGATAAGGATTTTGTAACACCACTGTAAATTGAAAAAGAAATAAAAAAATTATTTTTTTTCAAAAACTTTTACAAAACTTTTCAGAATTTTTTTATTTCTTTTTCATTTCTGCCCCTGTTACAAATTTCTTATTCCATGAACATTACAGTGCAGAGGGAAATGAGATTTACCGTTGGTTTTATTTACGGCTTTTCTTCCCGATTAACGTCAGAAATACGCGGTAGGTTTGCCGGAACTTTCTTTACCGCCTGTTTCCCGGAGGACGTTTTGAGGGTACCTTCTACGCATTACGTAGTGCGGGAGCTCAGGCAACACCTGATAAGCACATTCTAGTTGGGTCAAGCAAGGCGCTGAAATACTTCGGTAACGGTCGCGTTTCGCGCCGGATTTCAGGGCTGCGACATGTGCCCCTTTCAGGAGAGCTTCCAAAATGTCCGCAGACGGGCGAATAACAATAACGTGTGTTATCTGTTAATGTTGTTGTACCAAAATTCTGCTGTCAGCTGAGAAACAAAATCAACTGCGGCAGAAATTAAAACGGCGCGGGATTCCGCGCCGTTTTTTGCTATTCTCTGTTTCTTACGCCGAGCGACGTCTTTTAGCTTTTCAAGTTTCGACGACCGGCAACATTTTTCATTCCGCTTTCAGCTTACAGCCAACAGCTTACAGCTTTATATTCTATTCGTATTTCAGCGCGTCTATCGGGTTTAATAGCGATGCTTTGTACGCCGGATAGTAGCCGAAGCCTACTCCTACAAGGCAGGAGAATACAAAGGCAAGCAGTATTGAAGCTATTGAGAATACAGGCGGCGCCTGAGTAAAGCTTGCAAGCCCGAAACCTGCGGCAATTCCGAAGATTATGCCTATTATGCCTCCTATATCCGACAAAACGACTGCTTCCAGAAGAAACTGCGTGCGGATGTCTCCGGTTTTGGCGCCTACCGCCATTCGTATACCTATTTCTCTCGTGCGCTCCGTGACTGATACAAGCATTATGTTCATAATTCCAATACCGCCGACAACAAGTGATATAAGCGCTATTGAGCCAAGCAGCATCGACATTATCGCCGTGGTTTTTTTGCGTGCTTCAAGCATCTGCGATATGTTGCGCACGGCAAAGTCGTCAGGCTCGCCTTTTCTTATTTTGTGCAGTTCACGAAGCAGCGCTTCCGTTTCAGACTGTATGTAGTCAAGCGCTTCCATGGATACGCCCTGTATGTAGATACTCTGCACCCTGCTGACGCTTCCGCGCATTCTGACAATTCTTTTCTGCGCGGTGGTAATGGGAATAAGTATCATGTCGTCCTGGTCGCTGCCCATTTGCGACTGTCCTTTTTTCTCGTACACTCCGACTATTGTGAACGGTATTTTGTTGACGCGTATACTTCTGCCAAGCGGATTGTCTTCTCCGAACAGTTTTTCTGCAACAGTCTGTCCTATGACGGCAACTTTTGTTCCCTGACGCACGTCGCTGTCGTATATGTCACGTCCCTTTGCTATTTCACGGCTCTGTACGTAAGAGTAGTTTGCGTTGCTGCCTATTAATGAGGTTGCCCAGTTCGTGTTGCCGTATATAACCGTTACGGAAGCATTGACAAGCGGGGCAAGCGCGTCTATTCCTGAAACGTTTTTCTCTATGGCAGCCGCGTCGTCATTGGTAATATAACGGATGTTTCCCTGTGCAGAGCTGCCTGACCGCTGCGAGAATACCATGACGAAGTTGCTGCCGAAGGAAGCTATCTGCTCGTCTATACTTTTATTTGCGCCCTGTCCTACGGCAAACGCCGCAATTACCGCGCCGACGCCGATGATTATGCCAAGGGCTGTGAGCATGGAGCGTGTTTTGTTTCTGCGCAGGGACACAAGCGCTGTATGAAGAATTTCTCTGCCCGATATCATTTCCATGCCCTCCTGTCATTGTTTATTTTGTCGTCCATTATGCGCCCGTCGCGGAAATAGAGTATGCGTTTCGCGTATGCCGCAACGTCGGGTTCATGCGTTACAAGTATTATGGTTATGCCGTCTTTTTCGTTGAGCTCGCAGAAGAGCGACATTATTTCATCGCTGGTTTTTGAGTCAAGGTTTCCGGTAGGTTCGTCTGCCATAAGTATAGGGGCTTTGTTGACTATGCCGCGCGCTATTGCCACACGCTGCTGCTGTCCGCCGGAAAGCTGGCTCGGTTCATGATATATTCTTTCTTCAAGCCCCATATCGATAAGAACTCTTCTTGCGCGTTCTTCGCGTTCTGCTTTATCAAGACCTGCATAAAGCAGCGGAAGTTCCACGTTTTCAAGCGCGCTCGTTTTTTGCAGCAGATTAAACCCCTGAAAAACGAAGCCTATTTTAATGTTGCGTATTTCGGCAAGCTGGTCTGCATCAAGATGTTCCACGTTCTGACCGTCAAGTATGTAGGTACCTGACGTCGGCTTGTCAAGACAGCCGAGTATGTTCATTGTCGTAGATTTTCCGCTGCCTGAAGGCCCCATCATAGCCACAAATTCGCCGCGTTCCACGCTGAGGTTGACGCCGTGAAGAATTTCAATTTCTTCATCGCCGAGCCTGAAGCTTTTTGTTATGTCTTTTATTTCAACAAGAGCCATGGGCTTACCCTTCTTTTTTAAGGTTTACTCCGGTTATGACGCGTTCGCCCTCTTTAAGTCCGTTTTTGATTTCTGTGCGTTCTCCGTCTGTGATGCCTTTTTCGACTTCGCGTTTGACCGGTTTGCCATTTTCAATCACGTAAACAGACGGTTTTGCGACTTCCGCTATATTCGCTTTAGGGCGCATTCCTGGGCCGCCCTGCATATTCTGCGATTTCTTGCTTTTGTCAATCGGTTTGAACCGGAAAGCGCTGTTCGGTACAGAGAGCGTGTCTTTCGTTTCTTTGAGTATGAGCGATACGTTTGCCGACATACCCGGGAGCAGTGACAGGTCGGTGTTGTCAACGTCTGCAACGACCGTGTAGGTTACTACGTTGTCCGTCGTGGTCGGCGACAGGCGTATCTGGGTGACTTTTCCGAAATATTTTCTTTCGGGGAAGGAGTCAACCGTGAATTCAGCCGGCTGCCCGTCTTTGACGTTTCCGATGTCGGCTTCGTCAACACGGATTTCAACCTGCATTTTTGTAAGGTCGCGCGCTATTTCAACGATGCTCGGCGTTGAGTAGCTTGCCGCAACGGTCTGTCCTTCTTCTACGTTTTTGGCGACGACCACGCCGTCAACAGGCGCGTAGATATAGGTATAGCCAAGCGTTATTTTTGCTTTGTTCAGAGACTGGCGCGTCTGGTTTATTTTTGCTTTTGAGACTGCCACGTCTGCCTGCGCCGTCTTAAGCGAACTTACTGACGAGTCAAATTCCGTTTTTGCTATGAGGTCCTGCTCGGCAAGTTCTTTTGAACGCTTGTAGTCTTTTTCCGCCTTTTCAAGTCTTGCCAGGCTGGCGTCAAGGTCTGCTCCCGCCGCGAGGTAGTTTGCCTGTGCCGCAAGCATGTCCGTCGTCTGCGTTGAGGAGTCCATTTTGGCTATAAGCTGTCCTTTTTTTACCACGCTGTTGTAGTCAACGTGCAGTTCGACAATTTTTCCCGATATCTGCGTACCAACGTCAACCGTTTCAGTCGCTTTGAGTGTGCCTGTTGCTGAAATTACCGAACGGAGATCTGCTTTGCGCACTCTCGCCGTTCTGTACATATCTTCCTTTTCTCTCGTTTTCCCGCCGAATATGCTCAGCAGAACAAGACACGCTGCCAAAACGACGATTACCGGAATTACTTTTTTTCTGTCAAGTTTAAGTTTCATTACCTTCTGCCTCCTATCGCTTTGAGCAGCGTGAGCTGTGAACTCTTTCCGCCGTAAAGTGCAAGTATTGTTTTCGCCTGTGACAGCGCGTAGCTGTCAACTGCATCGGATATTTCAAGGCTGTTTCCGACTCCCGCTTCGTAGCGCTTTGCCGCGAGCTCGTGGTTTTCTTTTTCTTTGCGTTCAGCTTCTTTTGCGGAAACTATGCTTTCTTTTGCCTTTATCATGTTCTGCCATGCTGTGCGTACTTCAAGCACGACCGCGTTCTGCAGAGATTTCTGTTCGGCTTCGGCAGCCTTTAGGTCTGCTCTTGCCTGGGCAATTCGGCTGTTTGTAGCGCCGCCGTCCGTGAGAGGGAGCGATAGCGTCAGTCTTGCGTTCCAGTCTTTGTCGTCAGCCGGTGCGCTTCCGGAGAGCGTGTAGCCTCCGCCGAGAGAGATCGTAGGCGACATGCCTTTCTGCTGTATGCCGAGTTCGGATTTCACAGCTTCGACTCTTTTGGCTTTGGCAATGAGTTCCGGCCTGTTGGCAAGAGCGGTTTTTATCGCTTCGTCTTCGGAGATGTTCCAGTCTTCGTATTCAAGTTCGTCCCTGACCGATTCTATTTTCAGCTGCGCGTCGCCCATGGCTGAGGCAAGCTCTGCTTTGGCTACCTGCGCCGCCGTTTTTGAGGTTATCAGCGCGAGCTTTGAGCTTGCGAGGTCTGCTTCCGCTCTGGTAACTTCAATTTTCGGCTTTTTGCCTGCCTGATAGTAGGCATTTGCCCAGTCTAGTCTTTTTGCGTAGTTGTCATAGCGTGTCTGAGCTACTTCACAGTCACGTACCGTGCTGTTTAAGTTGTAATACGCGTCGGAGACGCTGCGGACTATTTCGTTGTGCTTTTCGGCAAGGTCTTCTTTGCTTGCGTCCGTCGTCTGCTGCGCTTTTTTAATTCTCAGTTTCGTTTTGCCCGAGTCAGTAATGAGCTGCGAGAGCGTAATGCCCGTGTTGTAGTTCCCGCGGGTGCTTTCGTCTTCAAGCGGCGAATTTCCCCGTGTGTAGCTGCTGTTCAGGTCAACCTGCGGCTGGGCTCCGGCTTTTGCCTGGCTTATGCCCGCTTTGGCGGAGTCAACCCTGGCTTCCGATGCGGCAAGGTCAGGATGATTTTTAACCGCTGTTTCAATACATTCGGCGAGCGTCAGTTCAGCAGCGCCTGCTGATGAAACTGCTGCCAGCAGAAAGATTGCCGGTAAGATTATTCTTCTTTTCATTTTGCGCACCTCTCTTTGACTTGCGGCTTCCAACCCGGTATCCTTCGGAAAGAAGCTTAATTTATAATAAAATTTTCTGTCTGAGACTGGGCAGATTCTTACGCTTCAAAAACAATCGTGAAGCAGCTGCCTTTTCCTTCTGCGCTTTCGGCGCGGATTTTTGCGCCGTGCGCTTCGACAATGGCCTTGACGACGGCAAGCCCTATGCCCATTCCTCCGCTTTCTCTCGCGCGCGATTT
The DNA here is from genome assembly GCA_045642965.1 of Synergistaceae bacterium. Taxonomy (GTDB): domain Bacteria; phylum Synergistota; class Synergistia; order Synergistales; family Synergistaceae; genus Equadaptatus. The sequence continues at coordinate 7,183 of JAZUJX010000073.1, forward strand.
GTCCGTGCGGTAGAAGCGTTCAAATACGTTGGGCAGATCCTCCGCAGAGATGCCGATGCCGCTGTCTTTTACGGACAGTTCGGTACGTCCGTCATGTTTTTTCAGCGAGAGGAGCACCGTACCGCCTTTGTCCGTGTAACGGAGCGCATTTGAGAGCAGGTTTTCCATAACCTGGCGTATTTTCGCCGCGTCAAGCGCCAGTTCCGTACCTTTGTCGATTTCTCTTTTGAGTTCAACACCTTTGTTTTCAAACAGAGGGTCAAAGCTCTGCGCACATTCTTCCGCAAGCAGCGCAAGGTCTGTATTTGACAAAGCCAGCGCCGTATCCGCTTTTTCAAGCACTGTCAGTTTTTCAACTTCTTTTATGAGCAGCGAAAGTCTGTCTATTTCCGAACGCGTGAGCGCTATTCTGTCGTGAGTAGGCTCCCATACACCGTCTTCAAACGCTTCAAGGTGAGCTTTGACAACCGTTACCGGGTTGCGAAGCTCGTGCGCTATGTCGCTCATAAGCCGTCTGCGCAGGTTTTCCTGCTCTGCAAGCTCGCAGCCGAGCCTGTCAACGCTGTCCGTAAGCTGCTGTATTTCTTTTATGTCAGAACCGGCGCTTTTTTCCGCCGGGAAATTTCCTTTGCTTATCATTTCCGCCCGTTTTGCCGCTTCAAGTACCGGACGGATTATTTTTTCAGTCATGAAAACCGCGAATAACGCTGCCAGAATAAGCATTACGACTATCCACAGTTCCAGATTTCTTTTAAATCTTTTCAGGAAGAAGCCTTCCCTGCTTATCTTGAACGGAAGAATTTCAAGCTTTACGCTTCCTGTTTTTGTTCCGTTTCCGGCAAGCATTTCAACCGTTTCGGTCTGCAGTCTGCCTTTAAAGCCGTGCGGCGCTGCCGTGCCTGTTTTTCTGCGATGAGACACGTGCCTGAGTTCAAAAAGCTCTACCCCGTCTGCACCGTACACTTTTGCTGAAACGACCGGCCAGCGCAGCAGTTCGTTCTGCAAATCCTTCCCGTTGTTTCCCGAGACAATGCTGGCCTGTATCATTTCCACAAGCTGCTGTCTGTCTTCCGCAAAGCGTTCGGCGCTGAATTTGTGGAACTGCCTGCCCATCTGCCCTGCGACAAACGCGGGAATTACAAGCATGCAGACCAGCACGAGCGCAGTATATTGAAGCAGCAGTTTTGATCTCAGCGAGCGTTTCATTGTTCGGACACCTTGTAGCCGAAACCGTGAACAGTTTTTATGTAGCCGTTTTCATGTTCAGGGCAGGCGAGTTTTTTTCTTATGTTTTTGATGTAGCTGTCTATCGAACGTTCAAAACCGTCGTATTCGTAGCCGAGAGCGTGGGTTATAATGTCGTCCCTGCTCCATATTTTCTCCGGTTTGGCAGCCATTTTGGAGAAAATCATAAATTCGTTTCTGGTGAATGCTATTTCTTCTCCGTTTTTGGTTACGGTGAAATTTTTCGTGTCAACGGTCAGGGAGTTTCCAACGCGTATGGTTTGTGAATCCGGACTGCCCGTTTCTTTTCTCGTGTTGGCACGTACTCGTGCCATGAGAACCCGAGGGCTGAACGGCTTTATGACGTAATCGGAGGCGCCTGCGTCAAGTCCCGAAACAACGTCGTCTTCCCCGCTGCGGGCGGTAACCATGATAATCGGAACCTGGGATTTCATTCGGATTGTTCTGCAGACATCAACGCCGGACATACCCGGAAGCATAAGGTCAAGTATTACAAGGTCGTAGCTCTCTGCCGCAAACATTTCAAGCCCCTTAAGTCCGTCGCCGGCAATGTCTGCCGTATAGCCTTCCTTTTCCATGTAGGCTTTTTCAACTTCGGCGATAGCCCTTTCGTCCTCAACAATAAGTATCTTCATTCCCCATGCCCCCTGTTCCGATATTTTACCACAGCAGGCGGGCTTTACGCCCGCCTCCGCTTAAGATTTCCTAAAATTTTTCAGCGTCCGGAGAGCCGACTTTTCCGCAGTGTCCGTGTCCGAAGCCTTTTCCGTGACCGTGTTTGTGTCCGAAGCCGTGATGCTTTCCGTGCCCGAATTTGGCTTTGCCCCATGCCTTGCATTTACCCGGATTGTTGAGCATGTATTCAAAGCGTTCGAGAGAGGCTTCTTTTTTCAGGCTGAGCAGCTCGTTGTTAAGCTGAATTACTTTTGCCTTGTCCGGCGTGCCGTTTACGAATTCTTCTTTGATTGCGGAGCGCAGCTCGTGCATTTTTTTGAAACGAGCCTTCTGGGCATCCGTAAGTTTTGATTTGTGCTTGCCGAAGTTCGGATTGTTCAGCATTTTTTCAAAGTGCTTCTGAGACATTGTGACGCGTACGTCTTCAATCTGCTTTTTGAGCTCCATTGCTTTCGTTTTGTCCGGCGAAGTTTTTTTCATTTCTTCGCCGAGCTGCTGCATAAGCGTGTGCATTTTCTCAAGCTGTGCTTTGTCCTCGGCGCTCATCTGAGCTTTCATTTTGTGAATTCCGTGATGCCCGTGTGCAAATTTCTTTCCTCCGAAATTTTTCGGTGCCGTGTCACCTGCAAAAGCTGCCGTGCAGGAAACTAAAAGTGCCAGTGTGAGAATTGCCGTAATTGTTTTGTTAGTCTTCATAATCTGTGTCCTCCTTGTGGTGTGTCGTGTTACGGATTGCCTCCGTTGACACAGATATTACGCCCCGTTTGTGACAATAATATGATATTTATGTGGAGATTTTGTGGAGATTTGAATCAGAAAACGATGCCTGAATTGAACCGTTTCACCGCTGAACTGCCGCATATCCTTGCAGGAAGCATAAAATTGGGATAGAATAACAGAACCCAAAAACAAAAGATTTCGGAGGTCACCCACATGGCAATCAAATTTAACGGACAAATCATGCCGTACGCGGAAGCTTCAGTTTTGGATTTCCGGCAGAACAGACCCGTATGCAATTTTCTGAAAGACGACAGATGGGGTATTGCCTGCAAGGAAGAAGACGGAGTGAAAAAATACTCTCTTACGGAGCATGAAGAGCTCTTAAGCGATACATGGCGCACGTATGATGAGTTTGTTGCGTTTATACAGAATTTTATTACGGAAGACGTTGTCAAAGCAGCAGAAGACGCAGGAGAGTTCATCCCTCAGGACAAAATAAGCATAAACGGGGACACGTACAGTTTTACAAACTCTGCCGGCGAGCTTTGCGAATACAAGGCAGGACGCGGAGACGGTTACGATTTTTCAGCATGGAAAACCGCTTCCGGCAAAGACCTCAAAATCGCTTTGGTCGCCGCCGAGATAGATACAGACCTTTGGAAACATCTCGGTGTGGTAATCAAAAGCAATTAATTTACCGGATATGAATTAAAATGCGCGCAGCCTGAGCTGCGCGCATTGTTTTTTCTATGGAGGCGGCACCCAGAATCGAACTGGGGATAAAGGATTTGCAGTCCTCTGCCTTACCGCTTGGCTATGCCGCCACGAGAAGAAAGTATACCCGTCATTCCGTTCTGTGTCAAGACTGACTTGTTTTTCTGTTCAGATTTGTTTTCCCGTTCAGTCCGTTAACGTTTTTTAAGCAGCCCGAGAACCGGCGGCGAGAGCAGAATCGTTTTTAACTTCGGAAGACGCAGCATTCCGGCAATAACACCGGCTGAAAGCGCTATTCCGGCAGACGCCATCGGATGCTCGCGGATAAATTTAAGCGGTCCGAATTCGTCAACAGCAGTGCTGAAATTTTTCTTCGCTTCAGCAAGAGCGAGTTCGTTCGCCGATGCCATTCCGTTTACCTTTTTCCGGCAAATACGAGAATGCTTCCGATTACCGCAAAGACCGAAGCTATAACCAGCAGGGCAATTACGGAACCGTAATAGAATTCAAGCCACAGAAATGCGGCAAAAGCTGCAAGCAGGCAGGCAGCGAACAAAAACAGCCCGCCGATCAGAACCGAAACTATGCCGGTGCCCGCAGAAATAACTTTTTCCCTGAACAGTCTGCCTTCGGCTTCAAGCAGTTCAAAGAAATTGAGCACTACGTCAGAAAGCGATTTCATTGCAGTTCACCGTTAACGGCGTCTGAAAAGCTTTGCAAGAAGTACCCCGGCTGCGAAAGCGATGCCTACGGACGCAAGCGGTTTTTCCTTAATCGTTTCGCCGAGCTGTTCCGCGGCTTCTTCCGTTTTCTTTTTGCCTTCTTCAATATAAGGCTTGACCGCTTCTATGATTTCGCCGGTTTTGTCTTCTATGGCTTCTTTGAGTTTTTCGCAGTTGACAGCCGCGTTTTCGGACATTGCACACGTTTTTTCGGCTATCTCTTCTTTAAGTTCGTTGATTTCTTCTTTAAGTTCTTCGATTTTTACAACTGCTCCGTTTGCTTCCGTCATAACAAGCACCCCTTTTTCATAATTTAAAATATTTTAGCATATAAATTCAGCTGTACGTCAGCTGTTTTTCTTCCGTTTTGCCAGACCTGCAAGGACAAGTCCTGCTCCCATTGCCGCGCATACCGAAACAAACGGCCTTTTCTGTATTTTTTTGTTAAGCTTTTCCTTCGTTTCCTTAACGGCAGGTTTGACGCTGTCAATAAGCTTTCCCGTTCCTTCGTTGAGTTCAGACGCCATTTTCCCGAAATCAACCGCTGCTTTTTTTGCAGCGTGCCTGCCGGTTTCCGCCAGGACGCATTTCAGCGATTCGATTTCCTGTTCGAGTTCTTCAATCCTTTTGTCCTTGTCGTTCATTTCTTTCACCTTCCTTTCGGCTGACGCGTCTGTCTTACGCGCCGCCGTATTTTCCTTACGCGTCTATAATACCGTAAAAACTTTAAAAAACATTAGTAGTTTTGCTTAATTTTTTACAGGTAAAACAGACAGGTTGTCAGCAGTTTTTGTCCGCGCTTTTTCTCAGGCCTGACACAAGCCAGCAGACGCCTGTAATGAGAGCCGCCAGGGAAAGAAGCTGCGCGCTCCTGAACGCGGCAAGCGGTGACGGTTCGCGGAAAGCGTCAAAAAACAGTCTGTACGCCCCGTACAGAATAAGGAAAAGCGGAAACAGGACAGCCCCCTTGTATCTGCCCGAAAGTTTTTTCCCGGCAAACCAAAGGAGCAGAAAAATCAGCGCACAGACAAAAGCTTCAAGTACCTGTGACGGAAAGCGGAAAACGCCCGGCATATCCTGCGAAAAATGCAGTGCATACCAGCATTTTTCGATGACAATTCCCTTGCAGCACCCCTCAAGCAGACAGCCGATACGCCCGACAGAAAGCATTGCCGAAACCGGAAGCGACGAGGCATCGGCAAAAGCGCTGACGGTAAATTTTTCGCCGCGAAGCCTTAAAATTCCGGCTATGCCGCCGCTTAAAATGCCAAAGCCGGAGGAGGCCCCTCCGTGCAGCAGAATTTTAACAGGCTGGCTGCCGGAAAGCACAAGCGGCAGCTTTTCCAGAACGCCGCCAAGGACTGCTCCGCCAATCGCGCAGCAGTACACCCAGAGAAGCGCGGACATTGCCGTCTGCGGATCCGCTCCGTACCTTTTCGTACAGCGGGCAAAGGTATAACGCAGAAACAGAAGCAAAGCAAAAGCCCACAGCACATAGTAACTGCGGGCTTCAAAAGAACCGATTCTGAAAAGTACCGGATACATTTAACGGCGGTGTCTGTGCGGAGCACGTTTTGAAGAAAAACCTACCGGATTAATCGTAACGTGGCGCTCAGGCTCTGTGCCTACTGATTTTGTTTCCACTTCGTCATTGTCGCGCAGCGCTATGTGCACGATACGGCGTTCCCAGCTTGTCATCGGATCAAGGCTGACAGGGGCGCCTTTTTTAACTGCTTCACGGGCAAGCGAAATTGCAAGGCGGGTGAGAGTGTGCGTTCTCCTGTCCCTGTACCCTCCGCAGTCAAAGCGGATACGGCGGGTGGAAAGATCCTCGTGGCAGACAAGGTTCGTAAGATATTCAAGCGCTTTAAGCGTTTCGCCGTAACGTCCGATTACTACGCCCTGATCTTCACCGACAAGATTGACGATACCGTCTTCGTCAAGCTCCGGCACGAGGTCCACGTCCATTTTCGCAAGTATTTCGTTCACGAAATAGCAGGACTGAATGTATGAAACAGGAGCTATTGTTCTGGCTTCAATCCTGAGTTTTGTTCCGAGAAGCCCGAAAAGTTTCTTGTCCTCGGAAAGAATTTCCGTTTCTATATCCTCAGGCTGTACGCCCCAGAATTCAGCGGCTTTTTCCTTTGCCTCTTCTTCGCTGGAACATTCAAAAATTTGGCTTTCTATTTCAGGCATTGGAACCTGTTCGCGATATTTTTCCATAACAGTGCACCTATTCTTCGTCGTCTTCGACTTCAACCCACTCGTATTCGTCATCGTCCTCGACAACTTCAACGACCGGTTTGTTTTTGTGGAGCGACGGTTTGTTCGCCATTTCAATTTTGGTATTCTTCACGACGTAATACTGCTGGACAACACCGATAAGCGTCGAGAGGCCCCAGTAAATCATAACGCCTCCCGGCATTGAAAGGCAGATCCACGCCATAAATATAGGCATAACCGTATTCATCGTGGCCATCTGCGGGTTGTCGCCGGTTGACATCTTCTGCTGCAGCCAGGTAAGGAAAACAATCGCCGCAATGAGGAAGGCGTTTCCGATGTACATGGACACGTTTGAAAGTCCGGCCGGATTTGCGAAAACTGCTTTAACAGCATCAACAAGCCTTTCCGTAGCGGGACCGCCGCATGCCTGAGAAAGTCCGTTTACTGCCGAGGTGCTGAGTTTGAAGAGTCCGAGATATGCCGCATCGCCGAAATCATGTTTCCTGAGCACCTGGAAAAGCAAAATAAGAATAGGGAGCTGAACAAGCATCGGCATACAGCCGGCGGCAGGATTAACCTTGTATTCCCTGTAAAGCTGCATCGTTTCTTCGCCGAGCTTCTGCTTGTCGTCGCCGTATTTTTCCTGAAGCATTTTCAGCCTGGGCTGAATTTTCTGCATTGCCTGCATGCTTACCAGCTGTTTTTTGTTAAGCGGGTAAAGCAGCAGTCTGATGACAACCGTCAAAATGACGATTGACGTACCGTAGGAACCTGTGAGCTTGTAGAACTGTTCGAGGAACAGCTTAAGAAGATCTGCTGCTCCGTTCCAAAGTGAACCCATAAATTACCCATCCTTTCGAGGTTTGAAGAGTCTTCCCAACCAAATCCTTTTAATCTCCTCCCTGTCAGGGAGAGGATCATATCCTCCTCTGCTCCACGGCCCGCAGCGCAGCAGTCTGCGCGCTGCAAGAAGAAACCCGAGGCAAAAGCCGTATTCCCTGAACGCCTCAACGGCATACTCGGAGCAGGTCGGACAAAAACGGCACTTGCCGCCGCCCAAAAGCGGCGAAACTGCCGCGCGGTACATTCTGACAAAGAAAACAGCGGTCTCCGCAGGAACTTCCTTAAGCTTCATGCGCTGAATCAGCGTTCCAGTCAGCTCCCTGCCAGTCGTCGGTCATAAGCCCCGCTCTTTTCATAAGACGTGCAGCGTCATAATACACGTCCTTTGCAGAACTCTCCAGCGCCGTATCACGCAGCGACACGACAATCCAGCAGCCCTTCTTTGTCCACGGTCTGAGACGCCTTAAAGACTCTCTCAACATACGGCGTCCCCTGACACGTCTTACGGCGTTGGCTATCTTTTTGCTTACCGCCACGCCGAACTTTGTTTCACCGTCACACCCGTCCAGAAACAATAAACGCACCAGCTCGCCGGTTTGACGACGTCCGGTGCGAAAAACAAGATCAAACTGTCTTGGGCTTTTTAAACGGGCTTCAGACGGGAATCCGAACTTCACAACAGTTGATTAGACGGCAAGACGTGCTCTGCCTTTGCGGCGACGGTTTCTCAGAATACGGCGTCCGCTTGCTGAAGCTGAGCGAACGAGGAAACCCATTGCGCGTTTGCGTCTGGTGTTATGCGGCTGATATGTACGTTTCACAGACTACACCTCCCGTGCTTACAGTATCTATGAGCAGATAATCGTGATGTCATTTGCAATGCAACTGGTAGAATATACCATAACAACGGCATTTGGGCAAGAGAAATATTTCACTTAACCCGCGGCAAGAGGAATTTTAACAAAATTTTTCATAAAATGCAAATAATGGTTGCAAAATACATCTGACTTGTGGTAATATACTCCTCGTCTGAAAAAACGAAGGCATTACCTGAAGGAGGTGTAACGGCATGCCCAACAACAAATCAGCCAAAAAACGCGTTCTCATCGCAGAAAGAAACCGCATCTACAACCGCTTCTGGAAAACGCGCTGCAAAAATGCTGTCAAAAAAGTTCTTGACGCAGTAGAGGCAAAAGACGCTGAACTCGCAAAACAGCGTTTCGACCTTGCACAGGGAGTTCTTGACAAAGCAGTGGTTAAAGGTGTCGTACACCGTAATACCGCTGCACGCCGCAAAGCCGGCATGGCAGCTAAACTCAAAACACTTGCTTAAAAAAATCACCGGGTAACCGGTGATTTTTTTTGAACGAAGAACAACGAACGAAGTGGTTCTTCGTTCTCTTTTTATATACTCAAAATACTCAGCAGCCGCATGATATTCTCGTCAATGTCTCCTTTATCCTCCCATGCTTTTTCAAGAGGCGAGAATTTGACGGAGCCGTTCACCATGCCCGCCATAAATCCGCTGTTTCCTTCTGTCAAATGTTCTACGGAAGCTGCTCCGAGACGGGCGGCAATAGAAGCGTCCATGCAGGTGGGATGACCGCCCCGCAGAAGATGTCCCAGCACAATCGTGCGCGGGTCGTAATCCTCTCTGCCCTTCAGCTCGTCGCAAAGCTTCTGCGCCGAGCAGGCGCCCTCAGCCGTAATTATAATTGAGTGTGATTTGCCGCGTTTTCTTGAGTAGTCAAGCTTGCTGCATATATGTTCTATATCAACAGGCTTCTCAGGTATAACGATATATTCCGCGCCGCAGGCAATTCCTGTCTGAAGAGCTATATAGCCGGCATTTCTGCCCATGACCTCTACAATAAAAAGCCTGTCGTGGCTTGACGCCGTATCGCGCAGACGCGCAACGCACTCAAGCGCCGTGTTGCACGCCGTATCAAAGCCTATCGTGTAATCCGTACCGCCCATGTCATTGTCAATGGTTGCGGGAACACCGGCGACAGGGAAGCCTCTGTCGGCAATGCCTTTTGCCCCGTGAAAAGAACCGTCGCCGCCGATTACCACCAGCGCGTCTATACCGTTCTTTCTCAGCATTTCAACGCCCATGTCAATACCTTCAGGCTTCATGAACTCAAGACACCGCGCCGTACGAAGAATTGTCCCGCCGTGCAGCAGAATACCGCCAACGGAACCCTTTGACATAGGTATAAAATCTCCGTTGAGCAACCCCTGATAGCCGTTCATAATGCCGGTTACTTCCATATTATTGTAAAGAGCGGAGCGTACAACCGAACGAATTGCCGCATTCATTCCCGGCGCATCTCCGCCGCTCGTCAGAACCGCAAGTTTTTTCAGCATGACAGAACCTCCAAAGTTACGTTAAATTTTTGAATATGCAGAAACGCCGCAATGCGGCAGAAATTATTTTCCGAACAGTTCTATAACAAGAAATTCAAGCTCGTGCCAGCCGTTTGACGTGCCGGATTTCTCACCTGCGTTAAGCCGCAGTATCCCGACGAGGAAACGAAAAAGAGCGCGGGGACCGAAACGTCTTGCCGCAGACTGGGCAAGTCTCCATGCATAGTCACGCGCACCGAAAGCGTTTTTGAAATGTTCAGCCATGCGCGGAAACGCCGCTCCGTAAAAGGCAAGTCGGAAACGGTTGTGGAGCGCGGAAGTCAGCTTTATAAGGTCGCCGGACTGCGCCGTTTTCTCCATTGCCGCAAGGCTTTTCATAGCTGCCGTGCTGTCTCCGCTGCATATTCCGTCAAGCAGTCTGAGCAGATTTTTGCTTCCGTCGTCAAGGCAGAAATTTTCCACGTCTTCCGCAGATACAATTTTGCCGCCCTTGAGCGCGGCAAGAGTTACGAGCTGCCCGCGTATTTCCTCAGGATCTTCAACCAGCTCAACCATCAAAGCGGCGGCATCCCGCGCCAGAGCAACGTTCATGTTCCGCGCAAGGGTTTCAACCCACTGCTGCCTTTCCCTCGGCCAGCGCGGATACGCGGCAGGCTTCAGAACGGTGCATTTGCCGAGTATTTCTTTCGGAATAAGCTTGGACGGCTCGTTTTCGTAGACAAGAACGATAACGACGGGGGAATCCTTCTGAACCATGGGAGAAAACTGCTCAGGCAGGGTTCCCAGGCTTTCGGCTTCCTCTACTATAATGAAACGGTTTTCGTCAAAAAGTCCGCCGGACATATTGTCGGAGAGCAGAGGCTGCCACTCTCCGCCTTCAAGTCTGGCGGACATTGCGTATCCTTTTTGTTCCAGCTCCTTCGCTGTTTCTTCAAGCAGACGCCTCTGCGAGGTGCCTGACGCGACAACAAGCCGGAGTTCGGGCATCAGCCTTTCACCACGACGTTTACAAGCTTGCCGGGAACTGCGATAACCTTGACTACTTCTTTTCCTTCAAGACGTGCCTGTGTTTCGGGGCGCGACATAATTTCTTTTTCAAGTTCTTCCTTTGAGAGTCCTGCCGCGACCTTGAACTGTTCGCGCAGCTTGCCGTTCACCTGAAGAACTATCGTTACTTCGTCCTGAACAAGCGCTGCTTCGTCGACTTCAAACCAGCTTTCTGCAGAAAGGAAAGTGTCGTTGCCGACAAGGTGCCACAGCTCTTCCGTAATATGCGGCGCAAACGGGCAGAGGCAGAGAAGCAGCGTCTCCACGCCTTCGCGCATTACGGCGTTGTCCTGACCGTTTTCAGGCTTGAAGGAAACAAGCGCGTTCGTAAGCTCCATAAGTCTCGCAACCGCCGTGTTGAACTGGCGTTCGTCGCGAATATCCTTCGTAACTCTGTCAAGCGTGCTGTGTATCGTGCGCTTCAGGTCACGTGCGGCAGGCGATTTAAGCTCTGAAAGTTTAACTCTGCCCTTTCCCGCAGCCTTAAGAGCGTCAAGGTTCGTTTCAACAAGCCTCCACACGCGGCTGAGGAAACGGAATGTGCCTTCAACGCCGCGGTCTGACCAGTCAAGGTCTTTTTCGGGCGGAGCTGCGAAAAGTATGAACAGGCGTGCCGTGTCCGCGCCGTATTTCTTGATAATTTCATCAGGATCGACAACGTTGCCGACCGATTTTGACATCTTCGTACCGTCCTTGATAACCATACCCTGCGTAAGCAGACGGTCAAACGGCTCGCGCATATCCTTCGGCAGCATGCCGAGGTCGGCAAGCACCTTCGTAAAGAAACGCGCGTAGATAAGATGCAGGCAGGCGTGTTCAATACCGCCTATATACTGGTCAACTGTCATCCAGTATTTTTCGTCTTCAATGTCAAACGCCTTGTCCTCGTTCCACGGCGAAGCGTAACGAATGAAATACCATGAGGAATCGTAGAAGGTATCCATCGTGTCTGTTTCGCGGCGTGCGGGACCTCCGCAGTGCGGGCAGGTGGTATTCACCCAGTCCTCGCGTGTGACAAGCGGGTTGCTTCCGTTTTTCGGAATTTCAACGTCAAGCGGCAGCTCGACAGGCAGCTGTTCCTCAGGAACAGGAACTACGCCGCATTTGTCGCAATATACGACAGGAATCGGAGTTCCCCAGTAACGCTGGCGGGAAATAAGCCAGTCGCGCAGACGGAACTGCGTTTCGCGTTTTCCTATGCCTTTGTTTTCTATCCATTCGGCAAATTTCTTCTTTGCCTCCGCCGTTTCAAGTCCGTCAAATTCTTCTGAATTGCAGGAAATTCCGTAGGCGGGAACAGCTTCCGTCATCGTGCTGCCGTCGGGAATTTCGCCGTCCTTCGGGCGGACAACGGCGATGACGGGTATGTCATACTTCCTTGCGAAATCAAAGTCGCGCTGGTCGTGCGCGGGAACGCCCATAACAACGCCTGTGCCGTAATCGGTGAGGACGTAGTCGGCAATCCATATCGGGGCTTTTTTGCCGTTAAACGGATTGACTGCATAGAAGCCGGTGAACATACCTTCCTTGTCAACACCTACAGCCTCTCGGTCGATATTGCTCTTGTTGATAATCTTTTTTGCAAAGGCGCGGAGCGCTTCGCCCTTTTCGCCGCCGACGCGTTTCGCAAATTCCTCGACAAACGGATGCTCAGCGGCAAGCGCGACAAAGGTTACGCCGTAAATTGTATCAATACGCGTCGTGTATGCTTCAAAATTGAGTTCCGTATCGGCAATATCCATCGTAAAGCGGACGCCTTCCGATCTGCCGATCCAGTTTTTCTGCATTGTGAGAACTCTCTCCGGCCAGCCCTTGAGATCGTCAAGGCACTTGACAAGCTCATCAGCGTAGTCCGTAATGCGGATAAACCACTGGTCAAGCCCGCGCTTTGTAACAGGATTTCCGCAGCGCCAACACACACCGTTTTCAACCTGCTCGTTTGCAAGCACCGTTTTGCACGTGTCGCACCAGTTGACAGGCGCATGCTTGCGGTAGACAAGCCCTTTTTCGTACATTTTGAGGAATATCTGCTGGTTCCATTTGTAGTATTCCGGCTTGCAGGTGAGCACGAGACGCCGCCAGTCATAGCTGTATCCTACAGCCTTGAGCTGGTCTATCATGTGCTCTATGTTTGCCATTGTCCATTTTGAAGGGGCAATGCCGTGCTTAATTGCGGCATTTTCCGCCGGCATACCGAAGGAATCGAAGCCGATAGGGTGGATAACGTTATAGCCGTGCATTTTGAGGAAACGGGCTATGATATCCCCAATCGAATAGTTGCGAAGATGTCCCATGTGGAGCGCACCGCTCGGATACGGGAACATTTCGAGACAGTAGAATTTCTTTTTTGAAGGGTCGGTTTCCACGTTGAAAATACCGGCTTCCGTCCATTTCTGCTGCCATTTTTTTTCTATTGCGCTAAAATCGTAGGGCATCGCTCTCTCCTCCGCAGTAACAGGTTCAAATTTATGAGAAACAATTATACCCTCTTCGCAACAGGCTATCAAGAGTGTATAATTTAAGCGGCATTAAATTTATTCATATAAATCAGGGGGTGTACATTCATGCTTGAACTTGACAAGGAAAACTGCACCGCAGAGGTGCTTGAAGAAACTTCAATGCCGGTGGTGGTCGACTTCTGGGCACCGACCTGCCCCGACTGCATGGCTCTGCTTCCGGCATACGAACAGCTTGCAGGACAGTACGGTGACAAAATCAAATTCACAAAGGTTGACTGCTCAGCCAAACGCAGCGTAGCTATGAAATTCCGCGTTATGAGCATGCCGACGTTCCTTTTCTATAAGGACGGCAAAGAGTTGAAACGGCTCGGCAGAGGCGTCAAAGCGGAAGAAATCGAAGCGGCAGTAAAAGAACTGCTTTAAATCCGTACAAAGGGGAGTCAAACCTTGGAAAAATTTAAAAAGAAAGACAATTTTGCGGCACTTCTGCCGATAGGCATATTCATCGTATTCTATCTCGGACTCGGATTTCTGTACGAATACGGGCTCAAAATGGAGCTTGGCTTTTATAAAATACCGGTCGTCGTAGCGTTTCTCATCGCCCTGACCTTTGCCTGCCTCCAAAACAGCTCTGTAAGCTTTGACGAAAAATTGACACTGATGGGCAAAGAAATAGGACACAAAGACATCGTAACGATGATACTGATATTCCTCGCCGCCGGCGCCTTCGTCGGCGTTGTAGGAAGAAGCAGCGCGGAAAGCGTCGCATACTTCGTGCTGTCGCTCATACCAACGCGTTTTGCGGTAGTCATTCTCTTTGCCGTTGCATGCTTCATCTCGCTTTCAATGGGCACGTCAGTCGGAACAATCAGCCTTATAACCCCAATAGCCGTCGCGATAGGCAAAGCCTCAGGCTTCGACCTCCCAATCTGCATAGGCGCGGTTGTCGGCGGGGCAATGTTCGGGGACAACCTCTCGTTTATATCGGACACAACGATAGCCGCCTGCAACGGACAGGGCTGCGAAATGAAAGACAAATTCCGCGAAAACTTAGCGATAGCGCTGCCGGCTGCCCTCGCAACGCTTGTATGCCTCTACTTCGTATCGCTCAAATATGACGTATCAGGATATATCCAGCACGATTACAACCTGATACAGATAATCCCCTACCTGATCGTTCTTCTCGGCGGAATAATAGGCTTCAACGTATTCGTTATACTGCTTGCAGGCATAGTAACCGGCTCACTGATCATGCTCTGCACGGGGGCAACACAGGCAGTTGACCTGCTTTCCAACATGGGAGCAGGCTGCGCCGGAATGTTTGAAACAGCGATGGTCGCCGTTCTCGTTTCGGCAATCGGCGGTCTCGTGAAAGCAAACGGCGGATTTGACGCGGCGCTGCACCTCATTAAACACATCTTCAAAGGCAGAAAAGGCGGACAGCTCGGAATAGGAATACTGGTAAGCGCCATGGACGTAGCAACAGCCAACAACACGGTAGCAATTGTCATGTCCAACCAGATAGCGAAAGAAATGGCTGGAGACTACGGCATTTCTCCGCGCAAAACGGCATCAATCCTCGACACCTTCTCCTGTATTGTACAGGGGGCGCTTCCCTACGGCGCACAGATACTCGTCGCCGTCTCTGCGGCGGCAAGCCTCAGCTGCAGTATATCAGCGTTTGACATAATACCGAACCTTTACTATCCGTTCTTCCTCCTCCTCAGCTCACTGGTATTCATATTCTTTATACCCGAAAAAACGAAATAACGCTGACGGATTATTTTGGAAAAACACAGCGGCTTGGGAAATTTTAAATTCCAAGCCGCTTGTTTGAATTGACGGTTACGAGGTCATTTCATTCTCCGTTTCATAAGACGGTTCTGCTGCATACGTATTGCCGCCGCGTATTACAGCAAAACGGCGGCAGAAGAATAAAAAGAACAAAAAGAATAAACCGTGTAAATTTATTCCGCATGCGCTATAATTAAACCGCAAAATTTAACATCGCAGGAGATTATCAGCTTCATGCACAATTTCAGGCTCGTTACAACAATCCGTGTGCGCTATGCCGAAACAGACCAGATGGGCGTTGCCAACAACGCGAATTACCTTACCTGGTTTGAGGTTTGCCGCACAGAGCTGTGCCGAAACTGCGGAATGCCGCCTGCCGTATGGGAGAAGGAGGGCTTTTTCCTTCCGGTAGCAGAGTGCGGATGCAGATACCGGCACCCTGCAGTGTATGACGACCTTGTGCAGCTCTGGTGTATGCCCGAGAAAATTATGCCTTGCAGCATAACGTTCCGTTACAGGGCTGTTCGCGAAAGCGACGGCTGTCTGCTTGCCGAGGGCTGGACAAAGCACGCCGTTACGGATGCGCAGGGAAAGCTTGTCCGAAAGGACAACGCTTTCTACCGCTGGATGCTTGATGAGGAAAAAAAGTTTCAATCCGAGGAATAAGGCTTATACTCTGATTGAACTGCTTATCGCCGTTTCCGTTCTGCTTTTGATTGCCTCTTACGCAGTCTGTACGGCAGCAGACAACAGGAATGCGGATTTCATCGTGCGGCGCGAGGCAGAGGAAATGTATTCCTGGCTGACGGAGAGAACAGCGTTCGCGGACGCTTCCGTTTCCTCTTTCACTCTTGCGTTTGTCACCTCGCAGAACGGGGGAAACAGTCTTAAACTGATTTGGGACAGCGGACCTTATTACGCGCGCAGGGAGGAGTTCAAGCCTGACGGCTGCACGTTTTCTTTCTCGGGCACAACAGAATGTGTCTACAGCGGGGAATGGCATACCTTAACTCCTGCCGCCTCCTTCACGCTCCGCTGTACAAAAGGCGGGAAAACGGCGGCAAGAACCGTTTCCGTTTCTGGTCAGGGTTACGTCAGCACTAAATAAACAGCACACAATTTAACAAATTATATACAAAGGAGAACTGTTATGAAAAAAATTATCGCTTTAACACTGCTTTCGGCACTGGTATTTTCAACGGCGGCTTTTGCTGCGGACACAAAAGAATTTTCGGACAAGTTCGGCGCAAAAGAACTTGCGGAAATAGCCCGCGCAGTCATGCAGAAGGCAAAATCGGGTTCGCAGTCAGGCAGCTCGGACAACAGCATTACGTTCGGCGGCAAGGGTGTTGACATTAACAAGATTATCGGCGCAGTAAACGTTCTGGCACAGAACAACGGAAATATAGGCAGCCTTCTCGGCGAAGGCGCGGCAAACAACCGTGTGCTTTCAGCAGCCGCAGTTTCCGCCGTCAACGATCTTACTATGAAGCTTTACACAGAGCTTGCGGAGAACGACAGTAACCTTTTCTTCTCGCCGTACAGCATTTCAACGGCTCTTGCAATGGTTTACGCCGGCGCGCGCGGCGAAACGGCAAAGGAGATGGAAACGGCGCTCGGTTTCTCACCTGCGCTTCACAGCTCAATGGCATCGCTTATCGGCAGTCTTAATTCAATTTCGCCGGAAATCGCTCAGCTTCACACGGCAAACGCGGTCTGGCCGGCAGCGGATAAAACAATTCTCAGCGATTACAGAAACCGCGTTGCGACAAACTATTTTTCGGAAATAACGACGCTGGATTATTCAAAGACAGAGAACGCAAGAAATATTATTAACAAATGGGTTGAGGAAAAGACGTACGGCAAAATCAAAGATATAGTTTCAAAGGGCGCGATTTCGGCAAAAACTCCGCTTGCCCTGACAAACGCCGTTTATTTCAAATCGGACTGGCAGTCAAAGTTTGAGACCGCCGCAACGAAGCAGGACGACTTCCACACTGCCGGCGGCAAAACGGTCAAGACAAATTTCATGAACCAGACCGGCCTCTTTGACTATTGCAAGGCTGACGGACTGGAACTGCTTGAATTGCCTTACAAGGCGGAACGCCTTTCCATGTATATAATTCTCCCTGAAAACGGAAAATTCAGCGGAATTGAAAGAACTCTTACGTCACAGCAGTTTGACAGCCTCGCTGCACAGGCGGCAAAAACAAATATCCGCGTAAGCCTTCCGAAGTTCAGGCTTGAGGAAAGCTATGACCTTAACGAGACGCTGAAGAAACTCGGCATGGTATCCGCTTTCAGCGACAAAGCCAATTTCAGCGGAATGAACGGGCTTCTTGACATTTCAATCGGCGTTGTACTGCACAAAACGTTCCTTGACGTTTACGAAGCAGGAACAGAGGCTGCCGCCGCCACCTACGTCGGCATGAAATCAATGGCTGTGCGCGACGAGCCGAAGCAGTTCAAGGCTGACAGACCGTTTATGTTTGTAATCAGGGACAATACGACGGGAACAAACATCTTCGCCGGACGGTATATGAAACCGTAAACTTTAAGAGAGCACTTAGCACTTAGCACTTAGCACTTAGCACTTAGCACTTCGCAAAAGCAATTATTAAGTGACACAAAACAACGGCTTGAGATTTAATTTTCCAAGCCGTTGTTTTATCGCTGTTTCTTAATTGCATCTGTCCCTTAGTATTTTGCTTATAGCCTGCAGCGTGCAGCCTGCGGCTTATTCTTTAATATTCTATCCCTTCCCTTGCCGGAGTACCATCGTCAAACGGGTGTTTGTGTTTCACAATTTCCGATACGTAGTCTGCAAGTTCGAACATTGCTTCCGACGGGTGCGTTCCCGTAACGACTATTTCAAATTTTTTGGAGTTTTCGCGCAGGAAGGCAAGCAGTTCCGCTTCGTCTATCATACCGGTATTGACCGCCCGCAGCGCTTCGTCAAACACGAGCATGTCAAAGCCGTTTTCCGTACATTCCTTTTCTGCCTCCGCAAGAAGCCTGACGTAGTCAGCACGCCGCTCTTTTTTCTCTTCGTCCGTCATACAGTAGGTAAATTTTTCTTTTCCCTTCCTGTGAAGTATTTTGACGCCGGGAATCAGCGACAGTGTTTTTATTTCGTTTCCGGAGTCGTCCTTGAGAAACTGTACAAGCAGCACTTTCATTCCGAAACCGAGCGCACGGACAATAAGCCCCATTGCCGCCGTTGTTTTGCCTTTTCCGTTTCCGCAGTACACGTGAAGCATTTTACGTAACCCTAATCAGCCAGAGGCCTGCCTTCTTTTGAATATTGAACGATTTGTTTTGAAGCTTCATCTAACGGGCGTATTACCATGTTTCCTCCGGCACAGCCTCCCTCGCAGCACATTACTTCCACAAGGCTGCAGCCGTCAGCTTCTCCCGTAATCGCGAAGCGTCTGAGTTTCGCGATGTTTTCTTTGCCCATTCCGTTTATTCTGCATATTTTTACCGGAACGTCTTCTACCATGGCTTTCTGAACAGCTTCCGACACTCCGCCGCTGTTGGCAAAATTGCGTCCTTCACTGCTGCTTGAAAGCTCAAATTCCGTTTCTTCGCATTCCGCCGGATTAATTTCCAGCGCGTCAAACAATGATTCAAGCTCTCCGAAGTTTATAACAAAATCGATGTATTCGTTATGATAGTCTTCCGCCATCTTTGCCGCACACGGGCTGAGGAAAACCACAACTGCGTCTTCAATATGCTGTTTGACGTATTCCGCAGTGTAATGCATCGGGGTTTCAACAGATGATACGTAGGGGGCAATCTCAGGCAGCTGTTTTGCTACAAGCAGCCTGTATCCGGCACAGCAGGAGGTGGTCATAAATTTGTCGCCGCGCGCCATACGTTCACGGAATTCCTGTGCTTCGAGCCTTGCCGTAACGTCCGCTCCCCATGC
Organism: Synergistaceae bacterium; assembly: GCA_045642965.1. Lineage (GTDB taxonomy): Bacteria > Synergistota > Synergistia > Synergistales > Synergistaceae > Equadaptatus. The sequence goes on from JAZUJX010000073.1 coordinate 25,923, forward strand.
AACTTCAAACGCGTCATAAAAACCTGCTTTGAGCAGCGCCGTCTTAAGCTGCTTTGTGGTTGTTCCGGGGAACTGTCCCGCAGCCGAAGGCGCAAGCAGGGCTACAACTTTTCTGCCGCCTTTAATTGCTTTAAGCACGGCAAGAAGCCTGCTTACAAGACATACTGCGCTGAACGGACAGGCAGGGATACAGCGTCCGCAGGCTATGCATTTGCCAGTATCTATGGAAGCCCTTCCTGTTTCGTCCTTGCGTATTGCGCCAAGCGGACAGGCTTTCTCGCAGGGGGCGCTCAGCTTGACAATAGCGCTGTACGGGCACGCTGCAACGCAGCGCTGGCATTTTTTGCACTTTGTCTGGTCTATGACAGGTTTTCTTTCCGCGTCAAAGCTTATTGCCCCGAATTTGCAGCTGGCAAAGCACGCCTCAGTAGGGCAGCCGTGGCAAAGATTTGTAACAAACACTTCGTTTCCGCGGCAGCCGTCACAGGCTGTCTGCAAAACAGTCAGGGCGTTCTTCAATCTTATATCCGTTATGCACGCTTCATGCGCATATTTGTCAAGCGGAACTGTTTCGTCATCCCATTCAATCGGACAGCCCATTGCGGCAAGAAGTCTTTTCCTGACAACCGCCCTGTCCTTGTATATGCAGCAGCGTGTTGGCTCAGTGCTGTTCTGCGGCCTGATCCGGAACGGTATGAGACGGACGTCCTCGCAGAAATCATCAGAGAAAAACGCTTTAATGAGCAAGGACCATATTTCTTTTTTCGGAACCAGATAACTCACTGCAAATTCCTCCCCTGTTTATTCGCTGTCAGAAAGATCCTCCTGTACAGTTGAAACAGCTTCAATATTTTTCAATGCAGACGTGATTTTTTTGTTTCTTGCGGACAGCTCTCCGAGAGTGCCGGACGCTTTGTCAATGTAGCCAAGCGATTTTTCAACAATTTCGCCGTATTTTTCAAATTCTGTTTTCGCCTTGCCAAGCAGGATTTCAATGTCACCCGCTCTTTTCTGTATCTGCAGCGTGCGGAAACCGAGCCTGAGGCTGTTGAGCAGAGCAGCAAAGGTTGTTGGGCCTGCGGCTATTACGCCGTATTTTCTGTGCATTTCTTCAGCCAGTCCGTCAATACTCATAATCTCGGCAAACAGCCCTTCCATCGGCGCAAAAAGTATGCCGAAATCTGTCGTGTACGGCACTTCAATATATTTGCCGTGTATGTCCTTTGCTTCCGCAAGCACTCGCGTGCGCAGAGCTTTTCTCGCCGCTTCGGCAGCTTCCGTATCGCCTTTCTGCAGCGCTTCGACTATACGCGCATAGTCTTCCACGGGGCATTTGGAATCCACAGGAATAAGCACCTGAGTGTCTTCACAGCCCGGCATTTTAACCGCAAATTCCACGCGCTCGGACGATTTAGGCTTCGTTGCGCAGTTTTCTTCGTACTGTTCAGCAGTCAGCAGTTCTTCGATTATGTTCCTGAGCTGCACCTCGCCCCATATTCCGCGAGTCTTCACCCCGCCGAAGAGCTTGCGCAAATCTCTGACATCGCCTGTCAGTCCGCTTATTTCACCTACGGTTTTGTTGACTTCTTCAAGCCTTTTTGTGACTGCGCCGAAGGAATCCGCAAAGTTTTTCTGCAAGCGTTCGCCTACTGTTCTGTTGACTTCGGAGAGCTTCTCGTCGTTTGTTTTCTGCAGGGCGCCGAGCTTGTCGTCAAGGTTTCTGCCCAGTCTGTCAATATTTTTGCTCTGCTCCTCGCGGAAACGGTCAAGATTTTCGCTCTGCTCACGCCTGAACAGCGCAATGTCTTCTTTTATGTTTTCTTTCGGCTCCTGTCTCCTGAATATGAGACAGGCAAGCAGTATCAGTATCGCAAGCAGTATTGCGAACTGCATAATTTCAGTTACGGGCATGATGTTTTCCTCCGCAATATTTTTTTCTTCGCTGATATTATAATCCAGATAAAAAAAAAATCCACCAAACGGCGGATTTTTTATTTGTTTTGTTTTAGATTTGCGTTCCGTTTCTTATTTGGCAAGCTTTTTCACAACACCTGCAAGCGCTATGAGAGCAAGGGCGTTGGGTATGACCATTATGTTGTTGAACATGTCGGTAAGCTCCCATACGAGGTCGTTGGAGAGGCAGGAACCGAGCATAATGAAGCAGAGCGAAACGATTGAATATACAGGCACCGCTTTCTTTCCGAAAAGATATTCAACGTTGAGTTTGCCGAAGAAATTCCAGCTGAGTATCGTTGAGAAGGCAAAGAAAAGAAGACAGAGCGCGACGAAGAAGCTTCCGAAGCCGCTGCCGAGCATCGTGCTGAACGCGAGCTGTGCCATGTTTGTCTTGTTAATGCCTTCGGCAGCGCCTGCCGCCAATGGGCCGTTGCCCGCGTAGAGCGTTGAGATGACGACAAAGGCGGTCATGTTAAGAACTACGAAGGTGTCGATAAATACGCCTATCATAGCCACAACTCCCTGGTCGTGCGGGGCGCTGACTTTAGCCATTGCATGTGCGTGCGGCGTTGAGCCCATACCTGCTTCGTTTGAGAAAAGTCCGCGTTTAGCGCCCTGTGAAATTGCCGTTTTAAGCGCAATGCCAACGCTTCCGCCTATGATTGCATCCGGATGGAAGGCATATTTAAAAATAAGTCCGAAAACTTCGGGAATGTACTGGAAACGGCTTAATATCAGCAGCAGTCCGCCGAAAATGTAAAGCACCGCCATAAACGGAACAAGCTTTTCCGTAACTGCGGCTATTCTCTGCACTCCGCCGAGGAAGATAAATGCGGAAATAAGGGTGATGACAGCGCCGATCAGCCAGCTCGGAAGCCCGAGAGCAGTCGAGCATACAGCACCGATTGAGTTTGACTGAACCATACAGCCCATGAAGCCGAGGGCAAGAATAATTGCGATTGCGAAGAAAACCGCAAGGAATTTTCCGAACACACCTTTGTAGGCTTTATGAATGTAGTAGACAGGGCCTCCCGAAACGCTGCCGTCTTCATGAACAATACGCGTATCCTGCGCGAGCACGGCTTCTGCGTAAATTGTTGCCATGCCGAAGAAGGCAATTATCCACATCCAGAATATGGCGCCTGGGCCTCCGACCAAAATAGCGCCGCTTGCGCCTATGATGTTGCCCGTTCCGACCTGTGCGGCAACCGCTGTTGCCAATGCCTGAAACGAGGTAATTCCGCCGTGCTGTGTGCCTCCGAAGAAGGAAATGTTCCCGAAAACGCTCTTCATTCCTTCACCGAAGCAGCGTATCTGCACAAAACGCGTTTTAATGCTGAAAAGCAGTCCCATGCCCACAAGAAGCACTATTAGAATGTAGTCCGAGAGATACGTGTTGATGTTTTGAACGATTGGAAGCAAAAATTCCTGAATTGCCTGCATGATGCAGCCCCCTTAATAAAAAAATCAGCTTCCGCCTTTGCGGAAGCTCTGAAAAATAAGGTTGCAGTCGGTTTTCTTATGGCTGCTCTGTCCTTTTGCCTGAGAGATTCGGCTTGCGCCTTGCACCTTCGGCACCCGCAATGCTGCGGGATTCTCCAGAGTTCCTCCGTCTCCAGTCTCTGCCGATTCTGAAGACATCTGCGGTATGCAAAGATAATAGCATATATATTTTCTGCTGGCAAGTGTATAAAAAAACGGCGGCAGATTTCTCCGCCGCCGCAAAAACTGTTTAAATAAAACTATTCCAGCCAGCGGCCTCTGTTTGCCGTGTAAAGTTCCTGAAGCTTCTGCGCGGCAGGGCTCGGTTTTCCGTTTCCGATTATCGTATCGCCTACGCGCACGACTGAAACAATTTCTTTTATCGAACCTGTAATAAAGGCTTCGTCGGCTTCCGCAAGCTCGCTTTCACGCGGGCAGCGTTCTTCTACTTCAAATCCGTTTTCGCGTGCGAGCGTGAGAACTATGCCGCGGGTAACGCCTTTGAGAACTTTGCCGACCGGCGCCGTTATGATTTTGTTCCCCTTTACGAGGTAGAAATTGCTCGTCATGCCTTCGGTAAATTCTCCCTCCGGCGTCAGATAGACCGATTCAAAGAAGCTGCCGTCTCCCGTATTCAGAGGAATAAGCCCGAAAAGATAGTTTATGCTCTTCACGAGCGGTGTGGGACGGTACATTCTGTTCGGCAGAAGCGCTATGCCGTTGTCAATTTCATCCTGCGTTTTGGCGGACGCCACAGGCGCAAATATTACAAAAAATCTCGGCTTCGGGAAATGTCCCTTGGGGCTGTTTACGTCTCCGCCCGTCATGTACGGTTTTACCATGCCTTCCTTCGGGCAGTCGTCTCTTGCAAGACCTTCACGGATTATGGCTTCTATTTTCTTAACGTCAAACTCCGACGCGTCTATTCCGGCTGTTTTAACGCTGTTCGCAAAACGCTCAAGGTGCGGCGTAAGCCCGAACGGGCGTCCCCCGTATATTCTTACGGATTCAAATGCGCCGACACCGCGCTGAATAAGCATATCCGTAACAGGTATGCGGCATTCTTCAACAGGCATAAATTTACCTTCAAAATAGCAAAGCTCGCTCATGGCAAAGTCCCCCTCTTTCAAACTCTGATAAAGTTAGCACCGAAAGGGAAAAAATGCAATATAATATTGCTTGGACAATATGAAAAGAGGGGTCGTCATGGGCAGAAAAAAGATACTCGGCGTATTGGGAGGCATGGGGCCTGCAGCCAGCGCCGAATTTATGAGAATTTTGGCACGGCGTTTTCCGGCAAAATGTGATCAGGATCATCCTGTCGTCTATCTTCTTTCCGACGCACCGATACCGGACAGAAACGACTATCTGACAGGCAGGGGAGAAAATCCGCAGGCGCTGATACAGGCAGACCTTGACAAGCTCGCCGGCTGGGGTGCGGAACTGCTTGCAGTCACCTGCAACACGGCGCACTGTCTTATAAACAATTTCAGAAACGAGCTTAAAGCGCCGCTGATACACATTGTCGAAGCAACCGTGAAATCCGCAAAGCAGGCTGCGCCGCAGGGGGCATGGATGGTTGCCACGCTGGGCACCATACGCTGCGGGCTGTATCAGGACGAGGCTGAAAGACAAAATTTCCGTCTGCTTGTTCCGCCCGAGGAAATCAAACAGAAAATTCAGAACGTCGTCCATTTCGTCAAGGCAGGCGACATGAAAACGGCAGGAGAAAAAATGTCGGAAGCCGTACGCGAGCTGTGGAAAATTGAAAAGCTGCCTGTCGTTACGGCGTGCACGGAGCTTCCGCTTGCCTACGACGCTTCGGATCTGCCGGCGGAAATGAACGTTTCAAGCCTTGACGCGCTCGCTGACGCATGTATTAAGGCCATTACCGAGAACTGACAAATTGGCGTGATTAAGATGATTAAAGACACAGCCAATAATTGTAACGAAAAAATACGGCTTCCTTTTATCGACGTTGCCAAAGCGCTGGCAATTATCTTTATGATTCATGTACACGTATTTGAAGAATACGGACAAATGATCTTCGACAATGCCGCTGTTGTTGAAAAAGCACACCCTTGGTTCTATAAATTTATTTTTAATATTACCGGCGGAGTTTTTACCGCGCCTCTTTGTATGTTCTGTATGGGTATCGGAATGACTTTCAGCCGAAAAAACGCACCTCTTGACTTTTTTGCGCGCGGTGTTGACCTGACAAAAAAAGCATGGCTGTTAAACATCTTCAGAGATGCTGTACCTTACACTATCTTTTGTCCGATAACCTTAAAGACTCCGTGCAGGCTGCTCTTTTACCTGTTCAACCTTGATATTCTTCATTTTGCCGGACTTGCTTTTTTTGTGATGAGTATTTTCAACATTCTGAAATTTTCGGACAAGGCTGTTTTTATTGTTTCCGTTCTGTTTTCAATTATTACCTCTCTGCTGCAAACTCTTCATTTTGACAGTTATGCGCTGAGTGTAATTGCAGGTCATTTTACGGGCACGGATCATGAAAATTTTCTCGCTGCCTTCCCTCTTTTCAGCTGGCTGATTTTTGCCGCCGGAGGCAGATTGTTTGGCAGCTGGCTGAAAAAAGGCGGTGACAGCGCAAAATTCTTCAGATATGCTCTGCCTGTTTCGGCAATAATATTTTTCTCGTGGATTTCTTACACATGGACGCACAATACCGGCTTCTTCCGCGGCGGCGAACTGTCTTATTACCACATGAATCTGCCGTGTGCCCTGTTTTCGTTTGCAGGCATATTTTTCATACTGAGCATAAGCCATTCACTTGCTGACATTCTGCCCGAAAAATTTTTATCTCTGTGTGAATTTATGGGAAAAAATCTCAACGAGATATATATTTTGCAGTGGCTGATAATCGGCTGGCTGCTTGCGTTGATTGTTCCGGCGTTTTTAGGAAAAACAGACAACATTTTCCTTTTGTCCTTACTGGCGGTTTTAATAATTCTGCTTTCATGCCTGCTGGCTGAACCGTACAAAAAACTTTTCGACAAAAAACGATGATACGAACACAGCGGCTCGGATTTCTCCAAACCGCTGTGTTTTACTTACCGCTTATTGCTTATCGCTTCCAGCTTATAACTTCAATTACTCGTCTTTGTTTTCTTCGCCCTTGTCTTTGTTGGGAGCGTTGTCTGCCGTAAAGTCTGCGCGGCTGCCGAGGATTTTGCGGTCGGGAGCTGCATTCTGGTCAGGACGGTTTGCCATAATTTCCGCAACCGCTTCGGCGCTGCCTTCAGCTCCGAATGCGTCAATAAAGCGCTCTGCCCAGTAGACCATTTCATCGTTGATACGGTCAAGAATTTCTTTCGGTTCGGCAAGAATTTTGTCGCACATGAGAAGGTTGAGCTTACGGTAGTCGTTTGATTTTCTGCTCATGCCCTTTTCGTCCGCCGCTGCGACGAGTTCGTCCCAAAGCTTCTGTGACATACCGCGGTTCGGATCCTTTACGTAGCTTCCGCTGTCAACTATTGCGTTGCCTGTTTCCTGGTCCATTTCAACGCCGAAATAGCAGTTTTGGAAGAGCGTTGCAACGTTGCCTTTGCGGATGCCGTAATCCTTGAATTTCGCGCATTTGTTAAGCGGGGTGCCTGAAATTCCGTGCTGCGCGATTGTAACGCCGTACGGTGCTATCGCATCTGCAATTTCTTTCGTGCGGCCGAGGTCAATACCCTCTTCCTGTCCGGCTGTTGTATCGTAAAGTCCGTGTTTGCTGCCGTTTGAAATCGCAAGATAGTCCGGGAAAATTCCCCATGCGTTCAGACCGCCGATATAGTAGGTAGCTTCTTCAACCGTTGAAAGTTCTCCTGGGCCTTTAATTTCGCCGACTTCAACTTCAAGTCCGAGTTCAGGCGGAAGCCAGCCGCAGATTGAACGCGTTGCCTGGAAGTTTTCAAAGTCCTGAAGGTGCGAAGCGTCGATTGCGACTGAGGTAAAGCCACCGGCGGTAATCTGTCCGAGATGACGGACGCCTTTGAGAACGTCTTCCCAGCCTTTGATTGCGTAATGGTCAACGTGAAGTCCGAAAACTGCTCCGTGGCCGATTTCCGTTGAATATTTCAGAGCGTACTGCGGAACGTTTTCGTAGGTTGCGCCGCAATAGGTTGATTCTGATTTTGCAAGCTCGATAAGAACTGCCGCGTTTTTGTTTTTAGCCGCCTGAAGCACTGCCTTGATAACAAGCGGATGACGCGCGTTTGCGGCAAGAACTATTGAATTTGCCTTCTGGTTGGCTGCGAGAATATCGCGGCCGCTGACAAGTCCCATAGCCTCTGTCCCAAAATTCGCCTGTACGTTAAGCGGGCGTTTTTTCAAAAGTTCCTGATAAGCCTTGCTGTTGACATCCATTTGGCATCCCTCCGGATAATTTGTTTAAACGGTAATTCGCTGCATATAATATTGTAGCTTGTTTTGACTTTTTCGCAAGATAAAAGATATCAGCGGCACACCTGCTTACAGCACAATCTCCTCGCCGAACGCAAGCGCTTTGGCACAGACGTCGTTTTCGCTGCACAGACGGACAAAATCCTCAGGGTTTCTTCTGATAACGGGGAAAGTATCGTAGTGCATCGGAATCGCAACCCCGGCATCGACAAATTTTGCGGCGCGGGCAGCGTCTTCCGCGTCCATCGTGTAGTAGCCGCCTATCGGAAGCAGAGCCGCGTCAATATTTTCTTCGGCAAGCAGCAGCATATCCATTGTCAGGGCAGTATCGCCGGCATGATATATCTTCTTTCCGCCGGCGCAGATGAGAAAACCGCAGGCAAGCCCTGCATACTCAGCTTTTCCGCCTGAAACAAAG
>JAZUJX010000074.1:0-11327 GCA_045642965.1 Synergistaceae bacterium
GTTATTATCTTTTAATGCCAGTGCGTAAACTTCAACATCAGATGGAATCTCATTCCAGTTTATGTGCCAGCCGTTATCTTCACGGAATTTTTTCAGATAAGCACGGCTTTCAATCTTAAACACAACCGTTTCTTTAAATTCACCTGAAACAGCATCGGCAAGGCACGGAACGATGTCGTCCAGCCATATATCAAGGCATCCGAAATCAGCTTTACTCAACGCTGTACACCTCTCTTAATATGATTATTTCTTACGCCTGTATTATACCATATCTGGTGTTAACTTTATAACGGAAACAAAAGCCGAACGCTAATCGCTTCGTTCCTAATTACAAATTACGACAAAGGCAGTATTTTATTTAAAAGCGATATTGAAGGAATGTAAATTGCTTAACGCGTGATGTTGAATAAATGCGCACTTAGCATCTGGCACTTAGCACTTAGGCAGCCTTAGCCGAATGTTCATTTCATTCACTTAGGTTGTAGTTTGTGCAGGTGCGTATAACGTTGGTTGTTGCTATAACACCGTTTAGAAGTATAACAGCATATATTTGAAGATGGGACGATAATATTATTGTATTGATGACAATTTGTCTGTATAATTTGCGTGGTATGATTCAGCATTTGGTGTCAAGAGGTGATACCCTATGGAGAGAGTGTATAGTCCACAACTTGAGAAAATACGTTTAGATCCAGAGTGGAACAAATCATCAGATAAGGAATTTCTGATGCATTCTATTCATGCGTATCCTGCAAAATTCCCTGCGTTTATTGCCTCAAAAACGTTTAAATATGCCGAATCAGAAGGGGTTAATGTTAAATCGGTGGCTGATATATTTTGCGGTTGTGGTACAGTGGCATTAGAAGCACGTATCCACGATAAAACTTTTTGGGGGTGTGACATCAACCCTGTAGCTACGCTTATTACAAGGACTAAAACTGAAAATTATGATATCAACCGGTTGGAATATTATTATGACAAGATTCAGAATATATTATGTCAGAATATATCGAATCAAGAACATTATTTAGAAGCTAATCCCAGGTTGCAATACTGGTTTACACCAAATAGTTATGAAACGTTATACAATCTGTTTAATGCAATAAATATAGCGTGTCCAAAGCAGGATAGATATAAAGACGGATTCAATTGTATGTTTTCCGCTATTTTAAAAGCTTCATCAAAGTGGCTTACAAAATCAATTAAGCCGCAAATCGATCCCGATAAATTGGAAATAGACGTATTGAATGTATTTAAAAAAGAATATCAAAAATTTCGAAAGGCAGTATCAGAACTTACAGATGTATCCATGTGCGCTGATTTTACAATACGGAATATGAATTTTTTGGCATGTGACAAACTTTCTTCCGTGGATTTAGTTATTACAAGTCCGCCATACGTTACATCTTACGAATATGCTGATTTACACCAGTTATCTTCATTGTGGCTAGGTTATACTGAGGATTACAAGCAATTGAGAAACGGTACTATCGGCAGTTTATATGGCACGAATGAAGTCGACTACGCGGCGCTGAATGAAGAGGGACATAAAATTATAAATAATATGTTGCAGGTAATGGGTAATACTGCCAAAACAAAGTCTGTCGCGAGGTATTATTTGGATATGCAGTTAGCTGTACGGAAATGTGCAAAGATGCTGAATAATAACGGTATGGCGTTTTTTGTTATAGGAGATACAGAATATAAGGGCGTGCAAATTCGTAATTCCTCTCATTTGGTGCAGAGTTTGCTGGATGAAGGATTTATAGATATCAAAGCAGGACGCAGACGCATATCAAATAAATTGCTGACGCCGTATCGCGATGAAATAGGCCGTTTTTCATCAGACAAGTCAAAGAGAACGATTTATCATGAAGAATTTATAATATCAGCGAGGATGAGATAATGACTGAAAAATTAACTATTAGGCCATATGCCCGCCTAATCACAATGCTTGGAGAACAGCTTATAAAGAATGAACTGATTGCTTTGGTAGAATTGATAAAGAATTCTTATGACGCGGATGCGTCATGGGTTAAGATATCTTTTTGTGGATTTAATGAGGATTTCTCGATCACTAATGGGTCTAAAATAATTATTGAGGATGATGGTTGCGGGATGAGTGCTGAGATATTAAAAAAAGCATGGCTTAACCCTGCAACCCCTGAGAAATTAAAGAAAAAAAGAGCTGGATATAAGCAAACACCTAAAGGCCGAAGAACACAAGGAGAAAAAGGTATTGGGCGTTTTGCTATATTTAAACTTGGAAGAAATATAAAAATTGTATCTAGACGGCAAGTCCAGAATGAAAACGGCTATTTCCAGAATGAAGGTGAAGATTATGAAAATGTCTTAACCTACAATTTTGATAAGTACGATGATGATTTTTTGACAGAAGACAAAAAGGAGAAAGAATTGTTTTTGGAGGATCTGGATGTCGAATTGTCAGTCAGAAAACCCGAGGTAATTGTTAAGCAGAATATCACGCTTGGAAATACGCAACTGTGTAGATCTCCATATGGTACTAAGATAGAGATTAGCAGTTTAAAAAGCAATAATTGGTCACAAAAACAAATTGAGAAAATACAGGAAGAAATAGGAAAATTACTACCTATTTTTACAAAAGACAGTATACGAAAAGATTTCAATGTTTTTGTATATGCTAATGATGTGTATAAGCAAGATGGAAATGTCTATATTGATAAATTGTTGTCTGTGTTTGATAAAGCAGTCTACAAGGTTACAGATGGCAAATATTTGTCAGGAGAAAATGTTATAGAGTTTAAACTTAATGGTGAAATGAAAAAATTAAGTTTGAATGATTCGAAGATTAAAGGATTATCATTGTATAAAGTTAATTTTGCTGAAAATGCTGAACCTGTTTGTGGAAGTTTTAAGTTTGAATTTTATGTTTTTGATTTTAACGCCGATGTGGAAGCGTCAACAAAGTATTACCTTGATACAACCGAAAAAGAAATAATTAAAAATCACAGAATTTATTTGTATCGTGATGGTATTCGTGTTATGCCGTACGGCTCTCCCGAGGATGATTGGCTTGGCATTGATATATCACGAGGTACGGTAAAAGCAAGTAGCTTTTTAAGTAACGACCAGATCGTTGGCTGTGTTTATATTACGCAGGAAGAGAATCCTCTGTTGATAGATAAAACAAACAGAGAAGGACTTATAGACAACGGAAGGGCTCCAAGTGATTTTGTGGCAATTCTGAAAATTATTCTGCAATATTTGAGGGCAGAACCATACGCGCGATATCTGATAGATAAGAAAAAGAAAAAAATAACTAATGCAATAAAAAATGGGCATACGCAAAAAGTAATTGAAACCGCCAAAGAAAATTTAGCAGATGATACGAAAGCGCTAAAGTACATCAAGCTTATTGATTCAAGTTACAATAAAGAAATCAGCGTTTATAAAGATAGAATACATAAAACAGAAGATTTGGCAGCTGTCGGACTGTCTGTTGAAACGGCATCGCATGATTTGATGCTAGTTATGGGCAAAACATTTAATATAACTGATAATCTATTAAAAGCTTTTAACGGGACTTCTAACATTGACAAAGAGTCCGTAGCAAATAATCTGGCTACAATACGTGGCAACCTATCTTTTATAGAAGCTCAACTGAAAAATGTACAGCGATTGTTCCCGTCTACTAAGTCAAGGACTAAGTCAATAAGAGTCATTGATATTGCGGAAAAGGTACGGGATTTATATCTATGTACTCTAAGCGACAACAATATTAAAACGGATTTTAAGTGTAAAGGCAGTCCTATCGTTGCGAAGACGACAGATGCGGTATTGCTACAGGTGTTTATTAATTTGTTTGATAATGCATTATACTGGCTGAAAACAGTGGACAGAGACAAAGAAATAAAAGTTGTTTTCGATGGTGATGCCCAAAAGGTTATATTTTCGGATAACGGTCCAGGTATTAAAAAGGACGATGTTGGTTATATTTTTGAAGCTTTTTATTCAGGCAAGGGACAGGACGGTCGTGGATTAGGTTTATATATTGCGCGACAGCTTTTGGATAGATACGACTATACAATTGAACTGGCTGAATATAAAAAAGATAAATTGCTGAGCGGGGCGAATTTTGTAATTGAATTTGTGAAAGAGGGAATAGATGAATGAGCACGCAGGAACTTTTTTCAGGAATTGCAGTAATCATTGATGATGAAATTAATCAAGAAGATTCTAATATCTATGAAATAGCTAAAGACCTTAAAAAACGTATGCCGGTGGCGACTTATTCCGATATTCCTGATAGGTCAATTATTCCTGCGCTTGCACATGCATCATTTGTAATTATAGACTGGGAATTTAAACAGAGTGTTGTCGCAGAAACAGAAGGAGAAGTTTCAATTGGTAACGAATTAAAAACGGACAATGAAAAGGAATTAGTAAAGTTTATAAATGAACTCGTTGGTAAAATTTTTGTTCCAGTTTTTGTATTCACTAATCATGATGTTAAATATATTTGTGAAAAACTGTCAGAATCAGAGGATGCTAGTATAAGTGACAGGATATTTATTAAATCCAAAACAGAGTTAAGTGAAATAGAAGTTTTGTTTGGGGCTATTGAAGATTGGCTTCAACAAAAACCGTCTGTTTATGCACTAAAAGTGTGGGAACGGAGCATGATAGAGAGTAGAAACAACATGTTTCTTGAATTTGAAAATATTACACCAAATTGGGTGAATATTATATGGAAATTACTTAAAGACGACTGCGGTCAAACAGACGAAGAAGAACGTGAAGCCAATACTTCATGGATTAGCAGTGAATTTGGGAACTGTATCACAGACAATCTGTGTAACAGAGTTCATGGATTTGATTTTGATGCAAAGTATTTTAAGAGGGCGGATGAATTATTGGTACAGAAAAACTCTGTTCCTTACGAACAATCTGCAACGAGTAGAATTATTCAAGGAGCAAGATATATTGATTATAAAAATAATCTACCTCATGAATTGTATACTGGTGATTTATTTATGAAAGGTAATACATATTACTTAAACATTCTATCGCAATGTGATTTATTGAGAAGGACAAAGGATGAACCACTTTATTGTATAAGAGGTAAAAAATGTAAAAAGAGTGAATTTTTGGACATTATGGATGGTATTTCGTTAACGAATGATTTTAAACTATGTGTGGACAAAAAAGAATATGATCTTAGTAATGTCACTAATAGAGATGAATTGATTGAGGAGATTAATAATGCCTTGCAATCATATAAGAAACGCATTCCCAATGCTATATCGTATCGCAAAGGAACTGTACTAAATAGCAGGAATGATAGGCTTGTTATACCATGTATTGCAAATGAAATGGTTATTGAATTTTCTCTTCAACTTTGGCGAGGTAAATACTATGAAGAAAGAGTAGAAGATATTGATAATGAAGAAGATTTAAATGATAAAGTTGTTACGCTATTTCCTAATGAACGAATAGGTAGGTTGTTACCGCCATATATCACAAAAGTGCAACAGATGGTTGCCCACCATTTTGTTAGGGTAGGCTGGTTCCCTGTGCCTAAAGATATTTTCCCTTTTGGCTAATAATTTAATACTGTGGTAAATTTTGAATAAATGGATAAAGCAGCAGCTGGTTCGTATAGAACCGGCTGTTATTTTTGAAAGTCTGTATTGCGGACGAATCGGGCGCTGCCGTTTTTATTTTGTTCTTTCGATTGCCGCGAAGGCGTTGTGATTGTGGATGCTTTCGTGGCTTGTTATTTCCACTCGGAACCATTTCACCCTGTCGTCAGACTGCAGCCTGAGGGCTGTTTCGCGCACGAAGTCTTCAACGAAGCGAGGCGTTTCGTAGGCGTGTTCCGTGACGAATTTTTCGTCTTCGCGTTTGAGCAGGGAGTAAACAGGAGCGGAAGCGCAGTCGTCCGCGATTTCGGCAAGCTCTTCAAGCCAGAGCAGCCCTTCCATGCGGACGGAGATTTTTGCGTGAGCCCTTTGATTGTGCGCGCCGAATTCAGATATTTCCTTTGAGCAGGGGCACAGCGTCTGAACAGGCGCGATAAGCGTCGTCGCTATGTCAAAGCTGCTGCCTTTCAGCGAGGTTTCAACTATCGCGTCGTAGCGCACGCGTCCTTTTGCGCCGCTGACAGGCGCCGTTTTCGTTATGAAATACGGAAACGCGAATACGGCGTGAGCTTCGTCTGCGCTGAGTTTTTCTTTAAGCGCGGCAAGCAGCGAACGCATGTTGTGCAGCGTTATGTTTTTTTCCTGCGCGGCAAGCAGCTCGATAAAGCGGCTCATGTGCGTTCCGCGGTAGTCGTGCGGAAGCAGCACGGAGAGCGAAACTTCGGCAACTGTTTCCTGGGTGCCGTTTTCCCTGTCCATAACGGTAACCGGCCAGGAAATGCCGCTTACCCCTACCTTGTCTATTTCTATGTTTCTTGCGTCGTGTTCGCTCTGTACGTCTTTCATTTCAAATCTTCTCTCCTGCATGCAGCGGATGATGTTTCCGTTTCCCATATTTTTATTTCAAACAGCCGGCAGTTCGGTTTTTCAAGAGGCTTGTCGAGCGTTTTGAATATCCAGAGCGCTATGTTTTCTGCCGTCGGCTGTTCAAGTATGTCGTTTATATAAGCATGGTCGAGCTTTGAGAGTACAAGCTCCTGCACGGCGTGCTTTATCTCCGTGAAGTCCGTTACCATGTCTTCTTCGTCCGGCGTGCCCTGAAGCGTCACCGCAAGGCGGTAGGTGTGGCCGTGCAGTTTTTCGCATTTACCGTGATAGTTGACGAGGTTGTGTGCCGCGTCGAATTTAAATTCCTTTGTTAAAAACATGATTCAGCCTCTTTTCAATGTAAGCAGGCGTTAAGCTGTAAGCTGTAAGCTATAAGCTATAAGCAATAAGCAATAAGCGCTAAGCCTTAAGCTATAAGCAATAAGCTGTTAAGCAATAAGCGCCAAGCTATAAGTATTAAGTTTTTTCTTACTGCTTACAGCTTATAGCTTACTGCTGACAACTTGCAGCCAATAACTCACAGTCCGCCGCTTGTTTTTATTATATTATAAAAACCCTGAATAGATAGTATAATTAAAAAAGAATTTTAAGGCTTGCGGCGGAGGGAAGCAGATGATAAGAACGGTGCTTTTTGATTTTGACATGACGCTTGTCGACAGCAGTTACGCGATAGCGCACTGCACCAATCTGCTTGCGGAGCAGTTTGGGCTTCGCAGGCTTTCGCGTGAGGAAACGCTTGCTATAATCGGTATCCATATAGAAAAAGCGTGGGCGGATGTCTGGGGCGATTTTAAGCAGGAATGGTTGGATTATTACAGGGCGAATTTCGGCGTTAAAGAGGACGCGCTCATACGGGTTTTTGACAGCACGGTTCCGGCACTTGAAAAACTCAGAAGCATGAGCATAAAAACGGGCGTGGCTTCCAACAGGCATTATGCCCTGCGTCCGATAAAAAGTCTCGGGCTCGAAAAATATTTGGACAGCATTATCGGTATCAAAGAAGCGGCGAATCCAAAGCCTGCCCCCGACATTATTCTGAAATCGCTTGCAGAACTGCGCATGCTCAAAGAAGAAGCTGTCTACGTCGGGGATACCGATACGGATATGAGAACGGCAAAAAACGCCGGAGTGCGTGCAATAGGCATGACGACCGGAAATTTTACGCGCGGGCAGCTGCTTGAAGCAGGCGCGGATTTTGTGTGCGACGACCTCGCGGAAATTCTTGAAATAGTTGAAAAAGACAATAAATAGCGTACAATTTATACAGCGGAATACGGAGTCTGACTGATGGTAAGAAAATACGACGTTGAGGAAGCAAACAGGGGAAACAGCATTGCCTACTGGCTTGCCTTAATTCTTATAGTTGCCTGCTGGATACTGGCGTTCAAGTGCTATTTCCGCAGCTACGAAAACCAGCATCCGGACATCGCATGGGCTGCGCCCGGAAGCAACAGGCGCACGGAGCAGGCTGAAGGACTGTTCCTTTGGGATGAAACGGTGCTCAGCGCCCCTGTTGCCGGCAAGGTCTATTATCCGCACGGTGAAGGTCCCGTACGGGTAGGTTACGGACAGACGGTCGCAAAAATTGTAAGCGCTTCAGGCTCGGAAAAATTGGTACGCGCTTTTCAGCAGGGCTATTTTGTCGCAGGTACTGACGGAAACGAGGGCAAGTGGCGTTATTCGCTGCTGTGGCCTGAGCTTAAGGAAGATTTGCCCGAAATATCTCCGGTTACGCTTCACCATGACGGAGATGCGGTTGAAGAGGGTGCGGCGATAGGCAAAATGATTCCCCAGCCGCAGAATCTGCGCTTCATAGGGCTGATTGGCAAAAACTCAGTGCTGAACAGACAGCTTGAAAAACAGCATCTGCGCCTTATGATGGACAA
Organism: Synergistaceae bacterium; assembly: GCA_045642965.1. Classification (GTDB taxonomy): domain Bacteria; phylum Synergistota; class Synergistia; order Synergistales; family Synergistaceae; genus Equadaptatus. The sequence goes on from JAZUJX010000074.1 coordinate 8,399, forward strand.
GGAGGACACTCCGCTTTTGACCGATATAAGCATTTCGGTTGACAGCGGTGCAAAGGTTAAATTTCTTGTTACCGTTCCATGGTTTGAGCCACGCGTTGTGCTTAACCGCAGGGGTTTTGTCACAGCGGAATCGGGAAGGCTTGAGGGCGCAGTAGTTCCCGGTTCTGCCGTTGTCAAGAGAAGAAACGTGCAGGGCGTATATCTTGTGCGCGGCACCAGGGTTTCCTTTAAAGAGATTAAGGGTGAACCGATGGAGGACGGCAAATTTATAGTGACAGAGGGAATATCCGCAGGAGACGCCGTGGTTGAGGACGCGGAAAAGACTAAGGAAGGAAGAATCCAGGTTTGGTAAATATTAAAGAGAATACGGACGCGGTACGTGCGAAAATAGAGGACGCTGCCAGGAAAGCCGGGCGCAGCGCTTCGGAAATAAAGCTGATGGGCGTTTCAAAGTTCCATCCGTTTGAAGCCATGCGCGAAGCGGCGCAGTACGTTGACCTGCTCGGCGAAAACCGTGTGCAGGAAGCGGCTTCAAAAAGGATGCTCTGGAAGGAAACGCCTTTTGACGCGCCGTGGCACCTTATTGGACAGCTTCAGAAAAACAAGGCAAGGCGCGCGCTGGAGACTTTTGACCTTATTGAATCTGTTGACAGCTTTGAGCTAGCCTCGGTGCTGAACAGAATTCTGGAGGAAACGGACAGGAAGTTTCCTGTCTATCTTGAGATAAATATGTCGCACGATGAAAACAAAAGCGGTGCGGAAGCGGAAAACGCGCCGGAAATGCTTGAAAAAATCATGACAGACTGTCCACGGCTTTCGGTGGAAGGGCTTATGACCATGGCGCCGCTGAACGGTGACGAAAAGGCTGTGCGCCGCGCGTTTGCAGGGCTCCGCACGCTTGCGGAAGAGCTCAGGGTACGGAGCGGGCTTCAGCTGCCGGCGCTTTCAATGGGAATGAGCGGAGATTTTGAATACGCGATAGAAGAGGGAAGCACGCTGGTGCGCGTCGGAACAGCTATTTTCGGCGAGAGGGAGTATTAGTATTGCGACACTTGAGAACAGTCACTTTTGTTTCGCAACACAGTGAACGCTTTTATAAACCGGAGGGATTTTGAATGGATAATCTGCTTACTTCTCAGGACGTTTTGCACGCAGGGTTCAAAAAAGCAATACGCGGCTACGACACGAATGAGGTTGACCGTTTCCTTGACGACGTTGTTGACGCGCTGCGGCAGTATGCCGAAAAAATCAGCAGGCTTGAGCGCGAATGCGAAGAGAGCAGGGAGAAGCTTGCCGAGTTTGAGCACGTCCGCACGGTTATGCATGACACTCTCCTGATGGCACAGAAAAGCGCGGAAGAAAAAACTGCTGCTGCCCGCGGGGAAGCTGAAAAAATAATCGCGGAAGCCGAAAAGCGCGCGGAAGAAATACGCACAGGTGCATACAGTGAGAAAAAGGAGCTCTGCGAAGAGCTTGAAAGAATAAAAGAAGTCAGAAAACTTTACATGTCGGAAGCAAGAGGCTTTGTGGCGCGTTTTGACGAGCTGCTCTGCCGCTGTGCTTCTCCGACGCCTGTTTCCGAAGAAGCCGAGAGTTTCATAAAGCAGAACGCCGAAATTACGGCTGAAGAAAAACAGCTGCAGGAAGAAAAACCGGAAAAAACGGCTGCTGAGGAAATTCAGCCTGCAGATGACGGGGAAGCAGAAGAAACAAGCTTTAAAATTGAAGAAGCATTTCAGCCTGCAGCGCCGGAAAAAGAAGCAGAGGCCGCGCAGACGGAGGAAAACGAATTCAGGCTGTTTGATTCCGAAGAGCTTATCATGGCGGATTCGCGCAGTGAAGAACCGGCGGAAAAGAGCGAGGAAGAAATTTCTGCCGAGCAGCTTGCCAGCGCGGAACAGACCTCGTTTGCCGACGACAATCAGTCAAACCTGTTCGGCAGGGATGCAGAGCCGCTGCGTCTGCGCAGAAACATAAACTACGCCAAGACTGACGATTTGGATGATTAGGTGAAGAAAACAGGGACTGCCGAAAATAAATCAGACGGCGGCTTTCTTGCCGCGCGGCTTGACACGCTTCCCGGCGTAGGCGAAAAACGCAGCCTGCTGCTGGAAAAGCTCGGTCTGCGCACGGTAAGCGACCTTATAGAATTTTTCCCGAGAAAATATGAAGACCGCAGGAACTTTACAGCTGTTTCAGTACTGCAGGAAGGGACAAAAGCCGTAATTTTCGCTTACGTTTCGTCAATCGAACGACACCGAATTCCCGGAAAAAAGCTGGATATGGTTACTGCGGTGCTGCAGGACAGCAGTGCAGAGATACGCGCCTTCTGGTTTAACCGCAAGGGGCTTGAATATCTGCTCAGGGAAGGCGACACCGCCGTTTTCTGCGGTGAAATTGTGAGTTACAACAATCGTCTGCAGCTTTCCAACCCTGAATTTGAAGTTACAAAAAATCCAAAAAAATCTGTCTTAACAGGCATAATTCCGATTTATCCGTCAACGGAAGGGCTCAAAGCGCGCTGGTTCAAAAAGCTTATGTCCGAGGTGCTGGAAAAAGCCCTGCCGCTTACGGAAGAAATTATTCCTGAAAAATTTGCAAAAAAACGTTCGCTTATGCCGCGCGCGGATGCCGTCATGCAGCTGCACAGACCTTTGGACGAAGCGGGCTGGCGCGAAGCTCGCCGCAGATTTGCCTACGAAGAGCTTTTCATAGTCCAGGCAGGGCTTGCGCTTCGCAGACACGCGCTTAAAAGCTGCCGCCCGGCAGCAAAAATCGTTCCCGGAAAAATTTACGAAGCGTTTTCCTCTTTGCTTCCTTTCAGCCTGACAGGCTCGCAGCAGCAGGCGCTGAAAGAAATATTTGCCGACACGTCTTCGGAAGAGCCGATGTCAAGGCTTCTGCAGGGCGACGTCGGCAGCGGCAAAAC
>JAZUJX010000075.1:0-2441 GCA_045642965.1 Synergistaceae bacterium
GACAGTGAACTGTCTGCTCCCTGCGGACAGCTGACCCTTGACGCGCAGGGTAAATCAACGTGGGGCACTAAGGAAGAAAACAGAATAGCCGCGCTTATCGTCTCTGACGGAGCAGAGGCTAAAGGCTATCTGCTTATGAAAGACAAAACAAACGGCGAAAGCACGGAAATTTCGCTGAACAGCCTTGCCGCAGGAAACGCATACATCCATACTGAAATAATTGGTTCAGGCTATGACCGCATGAGTGCAAGATCAACAGTGCTTGAAGAGCTGAAATACAAAAACGGACGTCTTGCGGCAATGAAACTCGGAAAAGAAGCTGCAGGCGCGGACAACCCTGTAACGCTCAAAAACGGCTTTGAACTGTCGCTTGAAAACAAACAGCTGTACAGTCAGGACGTTAAATCTGCTGAAGGAAAGAACGTCTTAATTGGAAACGGAGAACACGGCGCGAAGCTTTTTGGAAACCTTGCTGTAGAAAGCGGCTCACAGCTTGAATGCAAAGGAAAACTGCACTTTACCACGCTGCGGCTTGACGGTGCATTGGTAATAAAAGAAGGTGCGACCGTTACCGTTACGGACAAACCGTCCGGAACAGCCGAACAGCCGCTGCAGATAGAAGCGGACGGCATAATAGCCAACAGGGGAAATGAACCGGTAGAAGTGTACGACCTTACAAAACAACGCAAAATTACTGTAATTCCAGGATCGTATTATGTTGGCGGACAGAAAGAAGACTACGAGTACAAGAAAATCGACTGGGAAGAACCTGCCTGGGAAGACGAAAACGGCGGCGAATTTGAAGAAGGCGGAGAAGAACAGAAAAATTCCTCCTCATCGGGCGGCTGCAACGCAGGGTTCGGAGTGTTCGCGCTGCTCGGCGTTCTCGGAACGTTTTACAGAAAGAAAAAATAAGCGGATAACTTTTCAGAGGTGACTGGCAAAATGAAAAATCTCAAAAAACTTTACGCAGTTTTAATGCTCTTATCATTCGTATTTGCTTCAGTATCGCCCGCGTTTGCGGCGGGGATAGCTGAGGTTGGCGGTGCCGGCGCGTTTTGGGACGAAACTTCACGAACGTACAAGGTGGGCAAGAGAGCAGATTTTCTCGGTCATAACTGGATTCTGTGGAAGGTTGATGACAATTATGCCTATGTTATAACGACCGTAGGAGTTCAAGACTCAATCTTTGATGAATTGTCAAACTACTATCCCACCTCGACAATTCGTGCTGTTGTTAACAACCGCGAAAAAGACATGAAAAACTACACGGGAGCGGGCAAGACCGGCACGGAGGCTCTGACGTGGGAGAATATAAACGGCGGAAGCGCAAACTTCATAGCACACTCGCCGACGTCGGACAATGGCGCTGCGGAAGACTGCCTGTATCTGCTTTCAGTAGGCGAAGCTGAGACAATGCCCCGGAATATCCGCCGAATAGTTTCGAATTGGTGGCTGCGTTCGCCATATCCGTCAGGTGCCCGGCAAGTGCTGTTTGTCTACGGGCACGACGGCAGTATCAATGCGGATTATTACGTCCGTACATGTCGCGTCCGCCCTGCTTTAATAATCAATCTGAAATCTCCGCTCTTTCAATTCTATTATTTAAAAACAGCACCGACCGGCAAAGCTGACGTTTCAGCCGGCGAAGGTTTTGCGCTTAAAGACTATGACAGCGCGGAAGGCTATAAACTGACAGTACTGGACAAAAGCATTGCAAAACCTGAAATAACGTCGCTGACCCCAACGGGCAGTAACGGCGAAAAGCTTGCCGTAGAATACAGAAATGCGGCGACAGGCGAAAACATGTTCCTCTCGGCTCTGCTTTACGATGAAAAAGGAGAGCTTGTTAACTACGCAAAAGTAGCGGACACAAGCAGCTCAGGAAACGGAAAAACTGAACTCCCGCTTTACAATGTACCGGCAGGAAATTACACAATAAGATTTTTCTGCGAAAAAATCAACAGCGGCGGACAGCCTGACTACGCTTCGGAACTCACAGGCAAATACAGCGTGAAATCCCACGGAGTGTTCAGAACGCTGAAAGATTTTCCTACGCTTGACGGAAACGGCAGTACAATAGTACTGTACAACGGAAAAAGATGGGCAAAACTCTCTGACACAAGACTTATCATGGCTGATAATCTCGGCAGCAAAAGCTGGGAAGATGCAGTTTCTGCCGGTAAAACCTATGCTTCGGGCATAACGGACGCGTTTGAAGGCAAAATAGCAGGAAACTCGGCTCTGCTTACAAAAGACGAAGCGGAAAAACTGACGCAAAGAGAGCTCTGGTTCAGCGGATACTGGTGGCTTTCCACAGGCAGCCGCAGAACACCGGACGGAATCAGCAGAGAGGGAAAAATTGTGGAAATGGCAAACCGCTCTATGGCGCAGACACGCCCTGCCCTGAATCTGAAAAACACGGACAATATTTATTTCCT
>JAZUJX010000076.1:0-14740 GCA_045642965.1 Synergistaceae bacterium
ACCGTATCAGAAAATGAGAATTCTTGTTTTCTTCGATGCTTCGGTTGATCCTCAGGGCGCCGGCTATAACGTTATACAGTCACGCATTGCTGTTGGTTCAGGAGGATTTTTTGGAAAAGGTTTTTTAAACGGAACGCAGTCTAAACTTCGTTTTCTTCCCGAACCGCATACGGATTTTATTTTCGGTGTTTTTTCCGAAGAATTTGGTTTTGTCGGCTGTTTCTTTGTACTTGCACTCTATGCTTTGCTGCTTTGGAAGATAATTGAGACAATAACGAGTACGAGAGATCCTGAAGCCAGACTGCTGTGTACTGCAATTGCCGCCTGGCTGTGGTTCCAGATGACTGAGAGTATCGCAATGTGCATGGGACTTGCGCCGGTTACGGGGCTTCCTCTGCCGCTTTTCAGTTACGGGGGCAGTTCGCTGCTTGCGGTTCTCGCAGGACTTGCTCTTGTGCAGGGCGTGGAAATTTCGCTTGCCAAAGAGCGTTTTTAAATTTTAAAATTACAAACAGAAATTCTGATTATAAAAAATTGATGAAGTGTGTGCTGTCTGCACGGCAGCCGTTTCATAAGGAGACAGATTTATGTCTGAAAGTTTTTATCAAGATCCGCGCAGAGCAATTCTTTCAAGCGTAAAAAGGCCGTCCCGTTACATAGGCTGCGAATACGGGACAGGGCACGTGAAAGACGGAAATCTGCTGAGGGTGTGTTACGCATTCCCTGACGTCTACGAAGTTGGGATGAGCTATCTCGGTTTTCAGATACTCTATGGCCTAACGAAAGAACTTCCATTTGCAGACGCAGAACGTGTCTATGCGCCGTGGCCCGATTTTGAAGACGCGCTGCGCAATACAAACACCGAATTATGGGCGTTGGAAAGCAAACGACCGATTAAGGAGTTTGACGCAATAGCGTTTACTCTCCAGTACGAGTTATGCTATACAAACGTGCTTACAATCCTTGATCTGGGAAATATCCCGCATTATGCAGACGAACGGAAGGACAGCGACCCGCTTGTAATTGCCGGAGGTCCCTGTGCGTTGACGCCTGCGCCGGTTGAACCGTTTTTTGACGCTTTTATAATAGGCGACGGCGAAATAGTAAATCCGGAAGTTTATCAAATACTGTTTGAACTTAAAGGCAGAAGCAGAACGGAAAAGCTTGCAGCGCTTTCGAAAATTGAGGGTGTGTATGTTCCGATGTACCCGTCGGACAAGCCTGTTCGCAGAAGAATAGCGGAAAATCTTGACGATGTCTGGTTCAATACAAAAATGATAGTGCCGAATACAAGTATAGTGCATGACAGAATTACGCTTCAGGTGTTCAAAGGCTGTACCAGGGGATGCCGTTTCTGCCAGGCAGGAATGATAGACAGGCCGGTAAGAGAACGTTCGGTGGAGTCAGTTCTTCAGCAGACAGACCTTCTGCTCAAAAACACGGGCTGGGAGGAAATAGGCCTGTTGTCGCTTGCTACCTGTGACTGGACGGGGCTTCTGCCGTTTATTCGCAGCATTACCTCTGAGCTTGAAAAGCAGCAGACAAAACTGAGTTTGCCCAGTCTCCGCGTTGATGCTTTTTCCGTTCAGCTTGCAGCCGAACTGCACGCTTTGCGCAAAAGCGGACTGACGTTTGCGCCCGAAGCCGGAACGCAGAGGCTTCGCAACGTCATCAATAAGGGAGTTACGGAGGAAGATATAGCCAATGCCCTTGAACAGACCTTTGCAAACGGCTGGGACAGAGTGAAGCTCTATTTCATGATGGGGCTTCCTACGGAGACGGAAGAAGATTTGTCCGGCATACTGGATATTTGCGGACAGGCTTTGACTATTGCGCGCAAATACAAACGCAGGGGAGAAATCAGCGTTTCGCTTGCAGGCTTTGTCCCCAAAGGACACACACCTTTCCAGTGGGAAGCACAGCTGGACAGGGAAAGCCTTCACGAAAGAGGCAGTTGGGTGAAACATCAGATACGCAGCAAAAAAATATCGCTTGCATATCATGAGCCGAAACAGACCTACCTTGAAGGTGTTTTTGCCCGTGGAGATTCGTCCCTTGCTCCGGTTATTGAGGAAGTGTGGCGCAGAGGGCAACGCTTTGACGGCTGGACGGAATATTTCAATTTTGATCGCTGGATGGAGGTCTTTGCCGATTTAGGCATCGACTCGGATAAATTCGTTGCAGCTCGAAGCCTTGATGAAGAACTGCCGTGGGAGAATATAGACTGCGGGGTTTCAAAGCAGTATCTGCTCCGCGAAAGAGATAATGCCATGAAGGGCATTGTAACCAGGGACTGCAGAAAAGGATGCAACGGCTGCGGATGGCAGGGAAAGGCCGGAACGGGTAACTGCAATGCATAGAATAAGAATAATCTTTGAAAAAAAAGATTGGTTTACGTTCGTAAATCATATGGATCTGCCGAACGTATTCTCGCGTGCTGCAAGGCGTGCTGGGCTTTCTCTTGAATACACGCAGGGATTTTCGCCGCATCCTCACATGAGTCTTGGGCCGGCGCTCGCAATCAGCGTTGTCGGCTGTGAGGAGCCTGCGGAATTCTGGTTTGAGGACTGGAACGAAAACAGTATGCAGCTTTGGAATGAACAGCTTCCGGAAGGACTTCACATTTTGAAATGTGCAGAGCTTGAAGAGGGAGCAGGTCTTGCAAAATTTGCGACAGCAGCGCAGTACCGCATTTCCGGTGTGTCGGAAAAGCTTCCGGAGGAAGCAAAAGCCCTGCTGGAAAACGCCGTAAAAAATATCGGACCGCTATGGTTTTCAAAAGAAAACGACGGGGTTGTAACGCTTGTTGTCGGCGAACTGAATCGCTGCGGAGGGTCGCTGTTCGTGAAAACGCTGCAGGAAGCAGGAATAATTTCCGGATGGGCTGATTTATACATAGTGCGCGAGAAAATAGGCACGTGGGACGAAGCAGGACAGCAGCTTCTGCAGCTTGCCTGATTGGGAATGCATAATGGGAGAAAAAACGCAGAAACAGATCATAGCTAACCTTCTTGATGCGGAAGAATCCAGAATTGCCATCCTTGACGGACGTGGCAGACTTTGCGATTTCTTTATTGAACGTAGCATAGACCATCAGAGAGCAAATGAGATATACAAGGCTAAGGTCGACAACGTACTTCAGGGAATGCATGCGGCGTTTTTGAATCTCGGTAACGGGAAAAACGGTTTTCTCTATCTTGCTGACGCACGCGGTATTGACGTCAAAGCCGGAATGGACATGATTGTCCAGGTTGTCAAAAATGCAAGAAAAGACAAGGGGGCACGTGTCAGTCCCAGATTATCGCTTGCCGGAAGATATCTTGTCCTGATACCCGGCGGGAAGGAAACAGGTGTTTCAAAACGCATTGAAGACGAGGCTGAGCGAGAGCGTCTGCGTGATATACTGAGAGAGTGCAAGCCCGAGAACTGCGGTGTGATAATACGAACCGCTGCTGTTAATGCCGAAAAGGGAGCGCTGTTTTCGGATATTCGCGAACTTACGTCGCTTTGGGAGAAAATACAGGCGGATGCAGCACAGAATTCTGCGCCGTGCCTTCTGCACAGAGAACCCGGACTGCTTGAAAGAGTGCTGCGTGACGAATTGAATGACGATATATGTGAAATAGTGGTTGATACAGAAGAAGACTGCGAAAATATTAAGACGTGTGTAAAGCAGTTTATGCCGGGCAAAGAAATTGACGTAACGTATTACAGTGGCACAACGCCGGTTTTTGACGTATACGGCATTGAGAAACAGCTGCTTGAAGCGCAGGAAAGAAAAGTGTGGCTCTCGTCTGGAGCCTATCTCGTTATCGACCAGACGGAAGCCCTGACGGTAATAGACGTTAATACGGGCAAATTTACAGGCTCCAAAAATTTGGACGATACTGTTTTTAAGACAAACATGGAAGCAGCTTCCGAAATTGCGAAACAATTAAGGCTGCGCGCAATCGGCGGAATAGTTATAATAGATTTTATAGACATGGCAACAAAAGAAGAAAACGACATGCTTGTGGCTGAGCTTAACAGGCAGTTTAAGGAAGACCGCGGCAAAGTCAAGGTTCACGGTGTAACTGACCTGGGTCTTGTTGAAATAACGCGCAAACGCGCGCGTTTGGATCTTCATACTGAAATGATGCGCGGATGTACCCGCTGTGCAGGTCTCGGCGCTGTTGAAAAAGAGGAAAGCGTTGCTATGCGCATTAAACGCTTTATCCGCAAGATTTGCAGTGATTCAAAAGACGAAGTGCTTCTGCTTGAATGTTTCCGGACGGTAGCGGAATACATAGCCGAAACGGTGCTTTCCTCGTGGGAAGAGGAATTTGAAAAGAAGATAATACTTTACGGAAGTACGGATATTAAGTGGGGAAAATACAGGCTTGACATGCAGGGCACCATGGAACAGACAGAACGCAGAATAGTTGAACTGCAGGAAAAGGAGAACCGGTCAAATGTATATAGGACGCCTTCAGCTTAGGGGATTTAAATCCTTCGGCGGATCACACGATCTGATTCTGCCGCCCGGTTTAACGGCGATAGTAGGACCTAACGGAAGCGGAAAGAGCAACCTGCTGGACGCTCTCCGCTGGTCGCTTGGCGACAGCTCTGCCGCCAGACTTCGCATAACAAGGCAAAGCGACCTTCTTTTCCAGGGTTCTGCCAGCCTCGGTAAAGCAAAAGAGGGAGAAGTCGTTCTGCAGTTCCGCGACGAAGACAGCACCAGCATAGTAAAACGCAGGGTAACGGCACCTGACGGCGCGACCTCGCTTTTTATTGACGGGGCTAAATGCAATCTGTCAGACCTTGAGGAAATGAAAACGCGCTGGAAGCTCGACGGCGACCGTTTCGCGTTTATCGGTCAGGGGGAAGTCGCCGAAGCAATACAGGAACGTCCTGCGGAAAGAAGAAAACGTCTTGAAGCCCTGTTCGGCACGGAAATTTACCGCAAAAAACGTATGAACGCCGCTGACAGGCTCGTAACGGTTAAAGAAGAATACGACCAGATCAGAAATCTCATGTCGGAGCTTGAAACGCGCAGGGAAGAGATAAAGCCTGAGGTTGACAAGGCGAGAAAACTGAAAGAGATAATGGACAGCATAGAGGACGACAGACGCATGCTCTACTGGATGCGCCGTGCCTCTTCGGAAGCTGAGCTTGCCGGAATAGCCGATGCTGATTCACAGGCGGGAAAAGTAAAAGCGGCGCTGAACGCATGGATTGAAAGATGGAAAAATCTCTGCGCTGCCAAAGAAAAACAGTTGGAAGAAATTGCAAGGTCGCAGAAAGAGCAGACGTGGGAGCTTGAGCAGTGCAGAAACCGTTTTGAGAGTCTGACAAAATCGGGCGTTGCCTCCGCTTCGTCGCTGCGTTCCGCCAAGGGACGTCTTGTTCAGGCGAAGGAAGACCTTGAAAAAGCGAAACAGCATCTGGACGAACTGCTTGCGGATCAGGAAAAGAATCAGAAAGAAAATCAGAAAGCTTCCGCGGCGCTGCAGAAAAGCCAGAAAGCGCTTGAAGCGGTCGAAAAGAAGTGGGCTGAATTTAACGCAAAGCTTGAAGAACAGAAATCAGAACGCGAAGAACTTAACAACGAGCGCGGAAATCTTGAGGCGGAGCTTGAAAAACTGAAAGCAAAGCTTAATTTCCTTGGCAGGGAAGTTCTTGAATTCAAAAACAAAAAGAGCGAAGAAAAAGACCAAAGAAAAGATATAGACAAAGAAATCAAGAAAAACGAAGCGCAGCGCGATGCCCTGCTTGAAGAGCAGGAAGAGCTTGTAAAAAAACACGGCGTGCTCTATGCCCGCGTGCAGCAGCTTGCTTCCGATTTGCAGCAGGCAAGACGCACCGCTTCACAGGCGCGTTCAAAACTTAATGAAGTTATGGACGCGCTTCAGGGCGACATCTATCCGAGGCCTGTACAGTTTCTGCTTTCAGCTGCAAAACTGAACAGGCTGAACGCGGCGCCGCGGGCGGTTATTGACGTTTTTAGCTGCGAAAATTCGCTTTCAACAGCATTCGAAGCGTTTCTCGGAGCAAAGCAGTTCCATCTGCTTGTCGAGAATATCGAAGAAGCGGGACGCTGTATTGACAAACTGAAACAGAACAACGGAGGCCGTGTTACCTGTCTGCCTCTCGAACGCTGCAAGCCGCGTTTCCCGAATATTGATTTTGCAATGCCGGCGCACGGAGTTGTCGGCTGGGCAATGGACCTTATTCAGGTTGAAGATCATTGGCTTCCTGCGATTCAGCACATTATGGGCGATCTTCTGGTGGTTGAAGATTTCGATACAGGCAAACAGCTGGTGCGTGAGGGTTTCAGGGGTCCCGTTGTTTCTCTGGAAGGCGACGTTTTTCAGCCCGGAGGTACTGTTTCCGGAGGAAAACGCACGGACAGCGGGCGTGCAATCAAACTGAAAGCGCAGCTTTCGGTGCTTGAAAAAGAAGCGGCAGACGCTTCGCGTATGTCTGAAGAACTGGGCAGGGAATACAAGAAACAGGAAGCCGAAGAAATGAAGGTTTCCGAGCAGAACGAAGAATATACGAGAAAAATCCGTGAATTTGACGGCAAAATCGCCCTGCTTGCAGACCGCAGGGAAAGCTATGCAAAAGAACAGAAACGCATGGAAGGCGAAAAGGCACGCATACTCGAATCGATAAAAAGCGAAGGTCAGCGCTGGCAGGAAATTCTCGCTGCCATGGAAGAGGTAGAAAAACGCTGGGACGAACAGGGCGAGGTGGACGATGACCGCAAGCTTATTGAAGAACGCGAAAAGTTGCGCTCGGAGGTCGCGGTTGCGGCTGAACGCGCAAGCGCCCGTTTTGCTCTTATTGAGCGCATAAACAATGAAATACGCTCAGAAGAAGGAAAAATAGGAACGCTTGACGAAGAGCTTTCCGAGCTTGATTACAGATGTCTTCAGGACAAAGCGGCACTGTCGCAGATAGGCAAAGAATGTCTTAATATTCATAACCGCAGACAGGAACTGCTTGCCGAGATAAACACGCGCGTGGGCGGCTATTCAAAGCTTGAGGAAGATCATAAATACTGTACGGTACGCATACAGAATGCCGAACTGCGCATGCGCGCCGCAATGGACAAATATGCCTCTGTGGAAGCCAAACGCGAGGCGCTGCAGAAGGAAATTGAAGAAATGATTTCCAGCTGGGAAGAAAAATACCCTTACCCTGGCAGCGAAGTGCTTCCTGATGACGTGAACCTTGAAGAACTCCGCAGAAAAATCCGCGACGGAGACAGAAAAATAAAACAGTACGGTGACGTTAACATGGGCGTTCTCTCCGAAGATGACAATCTGCAGCAGAGGCTCGGCTTTATGGGAGAGCACATGTCCGACGTGAAAAAGAGCGCGGACGAACTCAACCGCCTTATTACCGAAGCGGACAACAAAGCACAGCAGATATTTACTGACGCGCTTCAGCAGGTTGACGACAAATTCTGCTCGATTTTCCGTACGCTGTTCGGCGGAGGAGAGGCGCACCTTGAAATGACCGACGCACCGACGATATGGGAAACGGGTGTTGACGTAATCGCCCGTCCGCCCGGAAAGCATCCGCTCGGCATAGCACAGCTCTCCGGAGGCGAAAAATCGCTTGCGGCAATAGCTTTGCTATTTGCTTCAATGGAAGTCGCCAACTGCCCGATGGCAGTTCTTGACGAGGTTGACGCCGCCCTTGACGAAGTCAACCTGCGCAGACTGTCCAATCTTGTAAAGGAATACGCACAGCGCAGACAGATACTTTGCATGACGCACCGCAGAATTACGATGGAACGCGCTGATGTTTTGTACGGCGTAACCCTGCAGGAACCCGGACTGTCTCAGGTTGTAGGTGTCCGCATGGAAGACTGGGCGTAATGAGAAAATATGAGGAACTGCTCCGCGGCGCTCTGAAAATCAGACAGCCTGACGCCAAAGAAGGGCTTCGCGTCAATATTGACACGATACTTTTGGCGCATTTTGTATCGCCGAAAAAAGATGAAAAAATTCTTGAACTCGGCTGTGCGCACGGGGCAATTTCTCTGATACTCGCAAAACGCGGTTTTGCCGTTAAAGGAATAGACATCCAGCCGCACCTGATTGAACTGGCAAAAGAAAACGCTGCGTTCAACGGCATAAGCGCTGAATTTGAAACGGCAGACCTGAGGGAATACAAAAAAATATCTGCTCCGCAGAGTTTTGACAGAATAGTCGTAAATCCGCCTTATTTTCAGGCGGCTTCAAGCAGCAGGGTAAGCCCGTCGTCAGCCGTGGCATCAGCGCGTCAGGGAACGGACTGCAGCCTTGAGGACGTTGCCGCTGCCTCGCGCTATCTGCTGAAAAACAGGGGCAGACTTGATATTATTATGGCCGCGCAGCGTTCGGCAGAGCTTTTTGCACTGCTTGAAAACAGCAGTATCAGCGTAAAAAAAGTTCGTTTTGTTTATCCGAAACCGAGGGCGGAAGCTTCGGTGGTTCTGGTAGAAGCTGTACGCGCCGCAAAAAAAGGAACATCTGTTCTGCCGCCGCTTTTTGTTCTTGACGCGGACGGAAAAGAAACAGAAGAAATGCTTGAAAATTATTCGCTGTAAAGGAGATAAAAATGCCGCTGACAGTCGTCCCGACGCCCGTGGGGAATTTGGAAGACATGACGCTGAGAGGTTTGCGCATACTGCGCGAAGCCGATGTCATTGCGTGCGAGGACACCCGCCATACGCTGCAGCTTCTCAATCACTACGATATAAAAAAGCCGCTGATTTCCTGCCACGAGCATAACGAAACGGAACGCTGCGAAGAAATTGCCGCGCTTGTACGCGGCGGCAAAAACGTAGCGCTTGTCTCCGACGCAGGCACCCCGGGTTTGTCAGACCCTGGCGGCAAGATCGTAAAATATATGCTTGAAAACGGACTGCCTGCCGACGTGCTTCCGGGAGCCAACGCGCTTCTTCCGGCGCTGCTTCTGTCCGGAATAGGCATGGAAAGCTTTACCTTCGCGGGTTTTCTGAAAGGCAAAGAGAGTGAAAAGAAAAACAGGCTCTCAGAGCTTGCAAAAATTAAAAACACGCTTGTTTTTTACGTTGCGCCGCACAGGCTGTTTAGGGAACTTGAACTTATCGCATCGGTGCTCGGTGACAGAAAAGCGTCGCTTGTACGCGAGATATCAAAAATACATCAGGAAACAATTGCTTCGACCCTGCTCGGCTTCAAAGACTTGCTGACCGAAGAACGGATGCGCGGTGAGTTTGTCTGCGTCGTTGAAGGTTTCAGCGAAGAATCCTCCGACGAAACCGAATGGCTTGAAGAAGCAAAAAAACTGTACAGGGGTGGAGAAACAGTAAAAAATGTCGTAAACTTAATTGCGGCAAAATACGGGACCGCCCCGAACAGGATAAAGAAGACACTTCTGGAAGCATAATAATTTTGGGAGGCATTGCTATGTCCGAAAAAAGTTTTTATATCACAACACCAATCTATTACGTCAACGACGTTCCGCACATAGGCCATGCCTACACGACGGTCGCGGCTGATACTCTTGCCCGCTGGCACCGTTCTGGCGGAGACAAAACGTGGTTCCTGACAGGAACAGACGAGCACGGGCAGAAAATACAGAATTCTGCCGAAAAACGCGGAATAACACCGAAAGAGCTGTGTGACGAAGTCGTCCAGAATTTCCAGAAGCTCTGGAAAGTGCTGAACATATCCAACAACGATTTTATCCGCACGACAGACGACCGCCACGTTGAATTCGTGCAGAAAGCTTTCAAACAGCTGCTCGACAGCGGCGACATATACAAAGGCGAATATGAAGGGTGGTACTGCGTACCCTGCGAAACCTACGTTCCCGACGCCCAGATTGGAGAAGGCAACACCTGTCCGGACTGCCACCGTCCTCTCGTCAGAATGAAAGAGGAAACGTACTTCTTTAAGCAGTCAAAATATGCCGAAAAGCTTCTCAAATACTACGAAGAAAATCCGGACGCGATTATGCCGAAATCGCGCTACAACGAAGTAATAAGCTACATCAAATCGGGACTGCGCGACCAGTCGATATCGCGCACCACGCTTAAATGGGGCATACCCGTTCCAGGTGACGACAAACACGTTATCTACGTGTGGTTTGACGCCCTGCTTAACTACGTGTCGGCGCTGAGCAGCGGTGAAAACAGCGAAGAACTGAAAAAATACTGGCAGGCGGCGAATCATCTCGTCGGTAAAGACATAATCCGCTTCCACTGTGTAATATGGCCGGCAGTGCTTATGGCGCTCGGTATCGAGCCGCCGAAACGCGTTTTCGCGCACGGCTGGTGGACTGTTGACGGCGCGAAAATGTCAAAATCCGTCGGCAACGTTGTTGACCCGTTTGAAATGGTTGACGTGTACGGAGTTGACCCGTTCCGTTATTTCCTTCTCCGTCAGGTTCCTTTCGGACTGGACGGCGACTTTGCGGAAGCAGCTATGGTTCAGCACATCAACTCCGACCTCGCAAACGACTTTGGCAATCTGCTTTCAAGAAGCACGCAGATGCTTGTCAAATACCGCGAAGGCAGACTGCCGCAGAATATCGTTCAGACCGACCTTGACAAAGAAATACAGTCAATGGCTGAAGAAACGCTTGCCAAAGCGGAAGAACTCATGGGCAGATTTGCCTTTGACGACACGCTTAAAACAATCTGGGCTTTCATAAGCCGCTGCAACAAATATATTGACGAAACAGAGCCGTGGAAACTCGGCAAAGAAGGAAACGTCGAACGCCTTGACGCCGTTCTCCGCACTCTTTGGGAAGCGCTGAGATTAACGGCGGTACTTATCGCTCCGTTCATGCCCTATGCAGCAGAGAAAACCTATGCGCAGCTTGGGCTGTCCGGCTCGCTCTTTGACGGCGTGCGCGCGGAATGGAAATGGGGCAGTAACTTTGATGTCACAGTCACCAAAGGAGAAATACTTTTCCCGCGCATTGACGTCGAAAAATGGGCGGAAGAAAGAAAAGTCCGCGACGCGGCTCGTCTTGCAAAGCAGAACCCCGCGGCGGCAAGAGATTACGGAAAGCATGAAGAGGAAACAACGATAGAAAGCTTCTCAGGTCAGGAACTCAGGGTTGCGGTCGTGGAAAAGGTCGAACCGGCGCAGAACTCTGACAAGCTCTATCTTATAAGCATTGACCTCGGCTACGAAAAGCGTACGATAGTCTCAGGCATACGCAAATTCTTCAAGCCTGAAGATTTAATCGGCAAAAAAATTGTCGTGCTCTGCAACCTCAAACCGGCGAAAATCCGCGGCAACGCGTCAAACGGCATGCTTTTGGCAGCCGCGACCGCCAAGGAAGAGCAGCTTACGCTCCTCACGGTTATGGACGACACGATTCCTGCAGGTACGAGAATAGGATAAAAGCATTGCTGATAGACTCGCACTGCCATCTTGATCCGGAATATTTTCCCGACGGACTCTGCCAAATGCTTGAAACGGCATCGGCAAACGGCGTCCGTCGGATGCTTTATGCAGGCTGCAATTATGAAAGCAGCTTGAACGCGATTCGTCAGGCGGCAGAGTACGAAGAAATTTACGCCGCAGTCGGTCTGCATCCGGAAAACGCTGAAGAAATGCCGGACGGAATTTCAAGCGGACTCAGACAGCTTTCAAAATGCGGAAAGGTTGTCGCGATAGGCGAAATCGGACTTGATTATTACTACGTCTCCGAAACGCGCGGGCTGCAGAAAAAACTGTTCGCAGAGCAGATTGAATGGGCTGTTGAAGAAAACAAGCCCGTTGTGGTTCACGTCAGGAACGCCAAAAACAAAGAAGACGGCGACGCAATGAAAGACACGCTTGAAATTCTGCGCACGCACGGAGCGGAAAAATGCGGAGGCATAATTCACTGCTTCGGCGGAAATTACGATGAGGCCGCGCAGGCTCTGTCATTGGGCTTTTATATCTCGTTCAGCGGAATAGTTACCTTCAAAAATACTGCGGAACTTCGCGAAACGGCGAAGCAGATACCTCTTGACAGAATACTCTGCGAAACAGACTCGCCCTATCTTGCGCCCGTACCGTACAGGGGAAAAAGCAATCAGCCTGCGTACGTCGCAGAGGTCTATAAATGCCTTGCGGAGCTGAAAGGTATGGAACTTGAAGCTTTTTCCGCGGCAGTTGAAAACAACTGCCGGAATTTGTTTAAATGGTAATCGGGAGACAACTATGTTTGAATACAAAATAATCGCGGAAGACAAAGAAACAGGGGCAAGGGCAGGGGAATTTACAACACCGCACGGAATTATCAAAACTCCCGTGTTTATGCCTGTCGGAACGCAGGCAACGGTCAAGGCGATAGTCCCTGAAGAGCTTGAAGCTCTCGGCGCTCAGATTATACTTTCAAACACCTATCATCTCTACATGCGCCCCGGAGAGGACATCGTTGCCGAAGCCGGTGGGCTGCACCGCTTTATGAACTGGAAACACCCGATACTGACGGACTCGGGCGGTTTTCAGGTATTCTCGCTCAGCGACCTGCGAAAAATAAACGAAGACGGCGTTGAATTCCGCTCCCACATAGACGGAAGCAAACATTTTATGCGCCCCGAAGACTCAATAGCGATACAGGAAAAGCTCGGAGCCGATATTATCATGGCGTTTGACGAGTGCGTAAAGCTTCCTGCTGAACAGGACTACTCGCTGAAATCAATGGAACGCACCGTACGCTGGGCAAAACGCTGCAAAGAATTTCACAGCAGGGAAGACCAGGCGCTCTTTGGAATAGTTCAAGGCTGTACCTTTGAAAAACAGCGCATAGAATGTGCGCGTCTGCTTCAGGAAATTGACTTCCCCGGCTACGCAATAGGCGGGCTCTCAGTCGGCGAATCGCACGAAGAAATGTACCGCATACTTGACTGCACCGTGCCCGAGCTTCCGAAAGAAAAACCGCGCTACCTCATGGGCGTAGGTTTCCCGACGAACCTTGTTGAAGGAATAGCACGCGGAATAGATATGTTTGACTGCGTGCTTCCGACGCGCAACGGCAGAAACGGAACGGTATTCACGCACGAAGGTAGAATGAACCTCAAAAACCTGAAATACGCGCGCGACTTTACGCCTATGGATCCGCATTGCGGATGCTATGCATGCAGAAATTACACACGCGCCTACATACGCCATCTCTACACGGCGGGAGAAATACTCGCCGCAAGACTATGCAGTCTGCACAACGTTCATTTCCTTGTGAACCTTGTCGCCGAAGCAAGGCAGGCGATAATAGACGGGCGCTTTGCGCGGTTCCGCAGAAACTTCATGGAAACGTTCATGGACGGTGCATATCTTAATGACTGAAATTGAACGGCGGCTTGAAAAAATATATTCGCAGACAACGGAAGCCGAACGCATGGAAATTGAACGCGCGGCGGAATTTATACGCGGCGGAAAGCTTGTAGCCTTTCCTACGGAAACGGTCTACGGCTTGGGCGCAAACGCTCTTGACGCGGACGCCGTCCGCAAAACCTACGAGGCAAAGGGGCGTCCGTCCGACAATCCGCTGATACTTCACGTAGCCTCGGTTGAAATGGCGGAAAAAGTTGTCGAACTGAACGGAATGGCGCGCACGCTTATGGAAAAATTCTGGCCGGGACCTCTTACCTTAGTGCTTCCGGCAAAAGAAATCGTGCCGTACGCAACGCGTGGAGGGCTTGAAACTGCCGCCGTGCGCATGCCGGACAACAGAATTGCGCTTGAACTTATCCGTGCGGCGGATCTGCCGGTATCGGCGCCGAGCGCTAACAAAAGCGGGCGTCCGAGCCCGACGGACGCGCAGACGGTACGCGACGATCTGGGCAGCGCAGTCGCGCAGGTGCTTGACGGCGGCGAAACAAAAATCGGCGTGGAATCAACGGTAATAGACGTAACGGGCAGCAGTCCTGTACTGCTTCGCGCAGGAGGACTGCCGAAAGAAAAAATAGAAGAAGCGCTTGGACTGAAAGTTCTGCTTCCGCAGGACAAAAACGTAATCAAACGCTCTCCCGGAACAAGATACCGCCACTATGCGCCGAAACTTCCTCTGCTGCTTGCAAAAGCAGAAGACGCAGAAAAAACGGCGCAAGGCAGAAAATATGCCTGGATGGGAACATCGGAAATATCCGGCAGTCCTGTTAAAAAACTTATTTTCAAAAGCGAAGAAGAATACGCGCACGAAGTGTTCAGAGCGCTGAGAGAGCTTGAAAAATCCGGCGCGGAAATAATAATTGCCGAAATTCCGTCAGAAAAAGGCATAGGACTTGCGATAAAAGACAGATTAAATCGTGCAGCCGGTAATTGACGGGCAGAAAAACGAGTGCTATAATGCACTGGTTCGTCGGGGCGTAGCGCAGTCTGGTTAGCGCGCTTGGTTCGGGACCAAGAGGTCGGAAGTTCAATTCTTCTCGCCCCGACCAGTTGAAAACAAAACAGCTGTAAGAGGCTGTTTTTTTGTTGCTTGAAATATGGAAGCGCAAGGTTTAATCTTTTGTGTCTTTTGAATATGACGCTTGCAATTGTTCCTGTTGAGGAACACAGAGGCAGGCGCATCGCAGAAGCTGGTTAAACCTAAAATTTACAGTAAATAATAAAGCGGGGGACTGATTTCAGTTCCCCGCTTTGTTTTGAATACTTTTGCTGTTAGCCGCCAAATGACAGCCGCCGGCAGAATTTTGGTACAACAACATTAACGGATAACACACAAAAACTGTTATTCGCCCGTCTGCAGACGTTTCGGAAGTTCTCCTGAAAGG
>JAZUJX010000077.1:0-2189 GCA_045642965.1 Synergistaceae bacterium
ACTTCCGGCAGAGCGCCATACAGGGAGTAATGAAAAGAGTGAAACAAAAAGGGGCGCAGGTAATAATCTACGAACCCACACTTGAAAACGGCAGCGAATTCTTCGGCAGCAAAATAGTCAACGATTTGGAGCAGTTTAAAGCCACTTCTGATGTTATAATTGCAAACAGAGATGCGGAAGAACTCGCAGACGCTGCGGAGAAACTGTACTGCAGGGATTTGTTTAGGAGAGATTAATTATTAAGGGGTGTAATACATGTCACTTTATCAGGATTTGCTGGACAGGAAAGAAAAATTGTCACTTGTCGGACTTGGCTACGTAGGTATGCCGATAGCAGTCGCATTTGCGGAGAAGGTTGACGTAATAGGCTTTGACCTTAACGCAGCGAAGATTGACCTGTACAAACAGGGCTTTGACCCCACAAAAGAAGTCGGTGACGAGGCAATCAAAAAATGCAAGGTTGATTTCACGGCAGATGAAAAGCGCCTCCGTGAAGCAAAGTTCCATATCGTTGCCGTTCCCACTCCTGTTGACGATGACCACAAGCCTGACCTTTCACCGGTCGAAGGCGCGAGCCACATTCTCGGAAGAAACCTTACAAAAGGTTCAATAGTTGTCTACGAGTCAACGGTTTATCCGGGAGCAACGGAAGAAATCTGCATACCTATCCTTGAACAGGAATCTGGGCTTAAATGCGGCGTTGATTTCAAAATCGGCTATTCTCCCGAAAGAATAAATCCGGGAGACCCTGTCCACCGCCTTAATAACATTAAAAAAGTCGTTTCCGGAATGGATGCGGAAAGCCTTGAAGAAATCAAAAACGTGTACGATTTGGTTATCGAAGTCGGAACTCATCCGGTTTCAAACATCAAAACGGCAGAGGCAATTAAGATTGTAGAGAACTCGCAGCGCGACATCACCATTGCGTTTATGAACGAAATGGCAATGATTTTCGACATAATGGGAATTGACACCAAAGAAGTGTTTGACGGTATGAGAACGAAATGGAACGCGCTCGAATTCACGCCGGGGCTTGTCGGCGGTCACTGCATAGGTGTTGACCCTTATTACATCATTTACAAGGCGGAAAAGATGGGATATCACAGCAAGGTCGTGCTTGCCGGACGTCAGATAAACGACAGTATGGGCGCTTTTGTCGCAGATTCCGCTCTCCGTCAGATGGCGAAGGTAGGGAAAACACCGAAAACGGCAAAGGTCGTCATTTTCGGTATGACCTTTAAGGGTGATTGCCCGGATATCCGCAACAGCAAGGTCGAAGACATTATCAAGAGGCTGAAAGAATGCGGAATAGAGCCTGAGGTTGTAGACCCGATTGCAAACGTTGAGGAAACGAAACGCGAATACGGTGTTGAACTTAAGCCGCTTTCGG
The DNA here is from genome assembly GCA_045642965.1 of Synergistaceae bacterium. Taxonomy (GTDB): domain Bacteria; phylum Synergistota; class Synergistia; order Synergistales; family Synergistaceae; genus Equadaptatus. The sequence goes on from JAZUJX010000077.1 coordinate 1,391, forward strand.
AAATCAAAGACGCTGACTGCCTTATCGTTGCCGTTTCGCACAAACAGTTTGCGGAAATTCCTGTTGAGCAGCTGAAAGGCTATTTCCGTCAGGATTTGCCGGACAATGAGAAAATACTGCTTGACGTTCGCGGAATATACGACGTCAATGAACTCAGAAAATCAGGAATGACGTTCTGGCGCTTGTAAAGCGCTAAATAATAAACTTACTGCTGAGATGGAGAGTTGAATATGCAGTTTCGTGATTTGAAAAGACAATACGCAGCATTGAAAAATGATATAGACGCAGGGATAAGCGAGGTAATAGAAAACACGTCGTTTATTTCCGGCAAAAAGGTCGCCGAGCTTGAAGAGCAGCTTGCGGCGTATGCGGGAAGAAAGTACTGCGTGGCGTGCGGAAACGGAACAGACGCTTTGACAATGGCTCTTATGGCGTTGAATATCGGTGCAGGTGACGCTGTTTTTGTTCCTGATTTTACGTTCTTTGCAACCGGCGAAGTCGCCTCGTTCTTAGGAGCGGCGCCTGTATTTGTTGACGTTGATCCCGTTACGTTCAATATGGACGCGGCAAGCCTTAAAAAGGCATTAGAGGCGGTTGTTAAAAAGGGCAAGCTGAAACCGAAGCTTGTTATCCCTGTCGATTTGTTTGGGCTTCCTGCCGATTTTTCTGCGCTTGAAGCAATCGCAAAGGAATACGGAATGTTTGTGCTTGAAGACGCCGCGCAGGGTTTCGGCGGAGAGCGCAGAGGCAAAAAAGCCTGCTCGTTCGGCGACATTTCCGCAACGTCGTTTTTCCCTGC
>JAZUJX010000078.1:0-15517 GCA_045642965.1 Synergistaceae bacterium
CCGCCCCTGGGAACCTTTGCAAATACAGGGTTATAGCTCCCTGCCACACTCCGATATGCTATAATAAGACGGGAACGGGCGAGCACAGAGGTACTGTTATAGCTCCCTGCCACACTCCGATATGCTATAATAGGCATCAAAAAAAGCCCTTAGATACTGACTCTAAAGGCTTTTTTTGTTTGAAAAATCTTCTCAAAAAAGCAATGTTTGGTTCACGTCAACGTATTTTTCCCGATGTGTTTTCTCCCCGATAAGAACTTTCATAGCTCCGTATTGTTTATCCGTTATCTGTAGAAACCGGACGTGCCCCTTTGACGGCAGATTTGCTTTCAGCCTGTTTAAATGTTTTTCAACGGCATCCGCTCCGTTCACCATACGGCAGTAGACAGAAAACTGTATCATATCGTAACCGTCATTGACCAGAAATTTCCTGAATTGGGCATAGACTTTTCTGTCCGCTTTCGTTACAACAGGCAAATCGAAGAAAACAAGCAGCCGCATAAATCTGTACCGCCGGTCTTCAGGAAACATTACACAAAATCAATCAGTTCGGGAAGCTGAAGCATATCGGGAGTGTTGTTTTTTATCGCAGATACGTAAGACGCTGCTGTTATTTCTATTGCCCTGTAAATTGTCTGCCGTTTGCCTTCTATACGTACGTCTTTGTTCAACAATGATACAATCGCAGATTTTTCTTTTGTTGTAAGTTCGTCAAAAAACTGAATATTCTTCCCCGCCCATAAATCTACGACAGGGCGAAACGCTTCAATAAAATCGTCCGCGAGATTAAAAGCGTTCAGTTCGCTTTTGTGATGAATTCCAAGAGAGCAGATAAAACCGTATGCCGTTAGGCTTCTTGCAACAGCACCCCGAATAATGGCATAACCATAATTCAAAACGGAATTTAACACGTCATCCGTTCCGCGGGTTGATGAGGGCATAAAACTGCTGAAATAAAACTGCGCCGCAGTGCCTTCTCTGTTTGTAACGTCGCCGCTTTTCACCGCTCCGGAGATTGCAAGCAGTTCTTCCGCACCGTCAAGTTTTAGCAATTCAAGGCATTTTGCCTGATTTCTAATTTTCTGCTGAACAATCAGTTTCCAGCAATTTTTCTTAAACGGTTCCGTTTGGGCAAACTGGGCATTCAAAACTTTCAACGCTCTGCTGTGCTGCTGAAAAGGCAATAGAACGCCGGAGGGAATATGTACAGCATCGCAGAAGAAAACAGGTACAGCCTCCTGCGCCAGTCTGCCCAAAAGTGCGGAGGTTATTACCGCCTCACGAGTTTCCACCACAATGGCTGAAATATCTTCCAATGGTATTTCTGCGCTGTTTTCCTGCGTCACAACAAGGTTTGAATTACGCAGGGACAGCTTTGCAGGATTTGTGATTATTACATTGTGCCAGCTCATTGTAATATCTCTAATCTGCGTTTATCATTTTGATGTCTTGTAATAATTCCCGAACAGATCAACCTCGTATTTCTCAAATTCAACCGCCGTTTTTACTCCTATAGACGGACGTTCCCATTCGCCGTTAGCAGCGCCAATAGTTATTGCCGATGTACTTATGCTTGTTCCTTTATAATACCCAAAAATTTCTTCTCCCGATTTTGTTACTACTTTTACAAGGTCATTGCTGTACAGAGCAAATTTGAACTTATAGCTGCCGTCAATTAAAGTCCATTCGTTCTGCGGTTTGTTTGCAACTATCGCTCTGTTTTTCACTGTTCTGTCTGCAATGTCCGCCACGTAGTACGGTATGAGGTAGTATTTTCCCTCTTTTTCGTACACGTCAACTCTCACCATTCCGCCGTTTGCCGCAAGTCCTTTGTTTATTTTCACTCCCGCCGTTCCCGACGATAATATATTTATTGAGCGGACGACAGAACCGTTTCCGTTTTTGGACGGCTTTATCAATGGCTCTGCAAAGGCTTTTTCGGGCTTGTTGTTAAACGCAAGCAGTCTTTCTTTTATCGCGTTGTAGAGAGCCGTGTCGCGTTCTTTTCCGACCATGTCTTCAAGCGTTTTCAGGTTGATTTTCGCAAGCGGCGTTTTTACGGCTGTTTTGCCCTGCGCGAGGTATTTCGCGCTGCGTATGGTTTCTTCGTGAGCCGCTCCGCCCGCTTTTCTGTCCGGCTTTCTTGAAATGAATACCGGCTTCAGCGTTTGCAGTTCTTCTTCTGTGTAGCTGTTAAAGCCGTATTCCGCAAGCAGTTCCGCAGGTTTGTCTGACAGTCTTGCTTCAATTTCTTTGCGGAAGTTTTTCCAAGGCTCAGGCAGACGTTCTTTTTTGCCTTCCGGCGTTGTCTGCAATTTGCAAAGCTCTTTCATTTTTGAGTAGTCGGAGATTTTTTTAATCATTGACGGGGAAGCAGCGGCGATTACGCAGGCGTCAAGCGCATGGTGCAGATCGCTTTCCGCCCTGTTTTTCAGGGCGTTGATTCCCCATTGTTTGCGGAGTGTCGCCGTTGCCATTCCGTTTATTCTTATTACGTGCTGTTTTCTGCCGTTGTCCGCAAAGACAAGGCGGTCTTCAAGCAGATTAGCAAGATAACGCGTAATGTATCTTGTGTCGCCGAGACTGCGTTCCGTCAGGTCGTTTGCTTCCGTTTCGTCAAAGTTTTTCATTTTCAGACGCTGGGCTTTGCGTCTGTCTTTTATGTACATATCAACGCGGGCGGTAAATTCTTCCCAAGCCTGTCCCTCTTTGCCAAAATATTCATAGGGCGTTTTGTTGCCTTTGTTTCTGTTCGCGCTGCCGATTACAAGCACTTTGTTTGTCCGGCTGTCGTCAAATGAACGGCTGTACGGGATAATATGGTCTATTTCAGCGTATGAGCCGTCTTTCGGGTTGCAGAAAACAAGAGCCGGTTCCATATATTTTCCCGTGTAGGGACAGTACCCGCCCTGTTCTTTCCAAAGGCGGTATTTTTCGCGCTGTTCGGCGGTCGGTTTATTGTTAAACTGTTCGGTAAACTCGTCCGCGTATTTTTGGTTTGCCGCGCGGTTGTTTTCCATATTTTTAGCTATTTCGTTTCTTTCTTTTTTTGAACGGGACAAATCTCTTGCAAGTTCTATATGTATTTCCGCGGGACTGCCGTATTTTTCAATTATGGCGTTAAGCATTTTTCGCGTCTGCGATACGGCGCGGATTACAACAGGGTTGCGTATTTCTTCCCAGTCGGGGACGGGCAGCTTGCGCGAGCGTTCTTCCGCGTTTTTCGCGCCGTAACCGGCTGCAACGCGGGCTTCATCGTAACGCAGTCCTTTTTCAAGCAGGGGGATAAGTTTGTCCATTGCTTTTACGGACAAATTGACGTTGCCGCTGAAATTAAGACCGCAGACTGCTGAAATCAGCTTTTCGTCAACGTTTCTGTCTGTCAGGTATTCGCGTATTTCTTCTTCGGTTTTGCGGTAAGTGAGGGCAAAGGCGAGAATGTCAAGCGTCTGCGGCGAGGTTTCAAGCAGAACGTTCCAGTATTCTTCGCAGAGCTTTTCGCAGACAGCCTTTCTGAATTGGTGAAACGCTTTTAATTCCGCAAAAACGGCTGTTTCGGGGTCGCTCCCTTTTTTCGCTCCGGCTATGTAGTCAAACTGCCAGTCGTCGTCAGAGGCTATTGCTTTTCTTATCTGTTTGTACGTTACTTTTTGCAGTTTATAGGCAAGGTTTTCTATTGTTTTGCGTTCTTCTGGGCTGAGTTCATATTTTTTGCCGTTGACGCGAACCTTGAGATTTGCGATTTTGGAGAGCAGAATAAAGCGTTCCGCCGTCCATGATGCTTTCGGCGCTCTTTTTTCCGAATATTCAAGCGAACAGAAGCCTGTCATTTTTTCCAGTATTTCACCTGACGCAAACGGAAGCTGCCTTGCAAAAATTCCCGTATATTCTTTTTCAAATTCAGGCGTGGCAAAGGAACTGCCGAATTTGCGCTGACAGTCAAACAGCGTTTCAATTTCTTTTTTCAGGTCGTCCCTTGCTATCGTGTTTGTATAATTTCCGCCTTTGTTTCTTTTATGTTCCGCAAATTTTTCGTCTTTGGCAAGCATTTCGCCGATTGTCCTGTAATTTGCAAGCAAAGCGGAATTTGCTTTCATTCCTTCTGTTGCTCTGCCCGTTTCTTCGTCTTTTGAGAGGTCGTCAAGCCTGTTTGACTTGAAACCGCGCCGTTTTGCTATATGCAGCAGCACTCTTGCCCATTCCTCGGCGGAAAGTTTTCTGTCAAGCCCTTCAAGCCTGAGCTGCCACGGAGTTGTGTCGGGAGTTTTTTCAAACAGCGTTTCAAGCTGTTTCGCCGAAACTATTTTGTTCTTTTCAATGAGATTTCTGATGTCAGCCAAACGCTGGCGTTTGCGCCGCGTTCTGCGTCTTGCGCTTCTTGCTTCCCTGCGGGGCAAAGCGAGAGATGAGCCGTCTTTGGGATTTTCCGCGCACGGAAACAGCCTTACGCCGAGGTCTGCGATTTTGTTCCTGTCCCAGTCAAGAACCGCCCAACCGACAGAAGCAATGCCTATATCCAAACCGATACTGTAATTTTTCAACGCTGTATCTGACATTATTTTCACCTCAAAAAAAGGATACCCCGAAAACAAACACTTGCGTGCTTATTCACGGGGTCAAACCTTGCGGTAACACCCCTTACGGGATGCACTTATTACAGCAACGTGCCACACTCCGATATGCTACACTTTCTACTGCCGCAAAAATATTATACATCATAATACGAGTTTTTGCGATAATTTTTTTTCAAATCCCGCGCCTGACGATTTTCAGGCAGGGATTTAGTTTGGTATAAAACACGGGCTGAATAATTTTCAGCCCGTTAGGTTTTGTTTGATTATTTCAGTTTAGTACAGATTTACTGATTCAGGAATTCAGCGCGGTTATATGATTTTAAAGTCAAATTCGGCGCGGGTTCCGCCGCCGTCTGAGTTCAGCGTAAAGCTGCCGCCAAGTTTGTCTTTTACAAGAGCTTTGACGATGTTGAGCCCAAGGTTAACTTTTGTTTTGTCTTTGGTATCAAATCCGCAGCCGTCGTCTATAACCTGTATTGACGAGTACAGTTCGCCTTTTTTCGTTACTATGCGTACCATGCCGCTTTCCCTGTCATTGAAGCCGTGTTCGAGGGAATTTTGCAGCAGTTCGTTGACGACAAGGGCAATGGAGGTGGCTGTGTTGGCATCTACTTTGAAATCGTCGCCCTCAAGCGTTACTTCCACTTTTGCGTTGTTTCCGCTGTCCGCGAAGTATCTCATCGTGTTGTTGCGGATATTTACTATGACTTCGCCTAAATTTACGCTGTCAACGCCGACCTGCGACAGAATTTCGTGCGTAACGGCTATCGTCAGTATTCTGTTCATGCTTTCCTGAAGAACCTTGCGCGTTTCGTGGTCTGACGCACGCCTTATTTGAAGCCGCAGAAGGCTTGCAACGGTCTGCAGGTTGTTTTTTACGCGGTGGTGCATTTCCTGTATGGCAACGGATTTGAGGATTATTTCTTTTTCTCTTTCTTTCTGCTCTGTAATGTCCCTGACGACAAGCGCAAAGCTGTGGTCTTTCCCGGGGTTCAGGGCTATTCTGCGAACTGCGAGGTACAGCTCACCGACGCTTACCTGCGTTTCTGTCATTCCCCCGTCGTCTTCTTCGGGAGGTTCCGCCGAAACAAGCGAGATGTTTTTGTACTGCTGTCCGAGTATGTCTTTGACAAAGCCGAGCTTTTTGTACAGCTTTTCCGCAAGCGAGTTGCGGTAGGAAACTACGCCGTTTTTGTCAACAAGGACAAGCGCTTCGTCTATACATTCCGTAAGCCAGACGTCGTCCGCCGTCATGTGGGTTATGGCACGGGCTATTTTTCTGTAGCTTTTTGTTGAGAAGTGCAGCGTTTCGCTGTTTTGGGTACGCTCTTCGTCAACACGCTGCTCGCAGATAAGAACGCCGATTATGCGCCCCTCGTTGTTTATCGGCTCAACCGTCTGTATAACGTGGGTGTTCTCCTGCGTCAGAGCTTTCATCTGTTTTGTGGCAACGCCGAGGCGCAGAGTTCTGGCAACAGCCGGCTCGTTCTGCGGTTTGGCAAGCAGTCCGACAACGGTTTTGCGGTAGGAGGACGGCACGTAGTCAGGCTTCGCCTCGGCGACGACTATCGCGTCTCCTTCCCTTGTAGGGCAGTCAATAAAAACGTCCGCATCCTGGAGGTTGGCAAGCGTTTTCAGCACAACCGACATTCCTTCAAGATAACGGACGTCTTCTCTTCTTAAATCAGTATAATAGCGGCACAGCGCCGCAATGTTTTTCTCTATTTCCATCAGCTGCCGAGTTTTTTGCTTTTCAGGATAATTTCGGATATGTCGCGCATTGAAAGTCCTTTTTCAAGGCTCATTTCGCGTATGTAGGTGTACGCCTGATTTTCGGACATGTTCTGTTCTTCCATGATGCGTCCCTTGGCGCGTTCTATCGTGCTTCTGTTGTTCAGGCGGTTTGACGTTCTCTGCATTTCGCGGCGCAGTTTTTTGAATTCGCGTCCGCGTTCCACCATTACTTCAATGCTCGGTATCAGGGATTTTTCGTCTATCGGTTTTACAAGGTAGCCGCTTATGCCTATTGATTTCGCGTCGTTGATGAATTCCACGTCGCGGTAGGCAGTCAGGATAACTATGGCGTCCACAAGGTCTTCGTCAGAAATCATTTTCGCCGCGGAAAGCCCGTCCAGCAGCGGCATTCTTATATCAAGCAGGGCAAGATTGGGACGGAATTTGCGGCACGCCTCAAGCGCGTCAAAGCCGTCGCCAGCTTCCGCAACAATTTTGTAGCCTGCGGCGGAAAGCAGCTCGTGAAGGTCCATTCTCGTTATAGGTTCATCGTCCGCTATGACAATGCTGATGGGATTCTGTGCCATGTTTATTCCTGTTCCTCAAGCAGCTTTAAGCGCTCTGCCTCGCGCATTTCTTTTATGTCTTCGTCGGTAACGCCTATTTCGTCAAGAAGCACGTCAAAACCCTCGCCCGTGACAGAGCTGATGACGTACACTTTTTCCGCAGGAACTCCGGCTTCGTAGAGTGCAACCTTGGCTGCTTCTATCTGCTCAGGCGTTGCTATGTCGCATTTTGTTACAAGACCGATAATAGGTTTCGGGAAAAGAGCGCTGTACATGGGCGGGAAATAGGTAGTGTCTTTGTCTGCGGCAGACTGCATAAACACCATCAAATCAGCCTCTGCCGCGGCAACGAAGAGAGCGCCTCTGTAAAATTTCTTTTCGAGATATTCGCCGGGAGTGTCGTAAATGAATTTTCCTACAAGATCCAGCGCCTGCGTTTTGTGATATTTTATATCTTCATTCAGTATGCGCTGGGTCAGCGTGGTTTTACCGCACTGTGTTTTTCCGACTAGGATAAGCTTTTTCATTAGGTTTTGGTAATAACGGTCGGGGTAAAGCCCATAAGCTCCGGCAGAATTCTGTTGATGTCCTGAGCCGACGCCTGAACGTCGGCAACCGTACCGGTTATAATCAGGGCTCCATTGAAGCGGTCAACAAAGCAAATTTTGACGTTGCCGGCTTTGGTGGCGATATCGGCAGCGATAATAGCCGCCTCACCCGGGGTAATCGTGAAAATCCCGAGAGCGCCCTTTTTGTCAATAAGCCCGAGTTTCTGATACAGATGCGCGTCGGGGCTCGCAATTATGTGCGCCATTGTAATCTGCTTGCCGGGGACAAATTCTTCTATGACGCGCTGTTTGCCTTCGTCATTAGGCCTTGCGACGCCCGGTCTGGGTTCGCTCTGCTGCTTGGCTTTGAATTCGTCTTCCTTGTCAGGAGGGATGTACACCATCAGTAACGTCTCCTTTTATATTGCTGCCTGTAAGTTAACATTTATTTCCGGCGGGCGGCATCTGCCGCAGGCAGACCGCCGCTGTCTTCCGTAAGTTAATATACGCCGTTGTATGCCGCTTTGAAAAGTCCCTTCAGGTCTTCTCTCGTCGGTTTCACCGGCGTCGTTTCCATGGTCGCGTCGGCAAGAGCGGCGTCCAGCATGGAATCAAGCTTTTCGTCAAATTCGCGGCGGTCAATTCCTGCGTCCTTTATGGAATCGGGAATACCCACGCGCTTCAAAAGTCCGCGTATGGCGCGTATGGCACTCAGCGCACCCTGTCTTGTCGTGGATTTGTCCAAATTAAGGACGGCGGCAAGCTCAGCATAGCGTTCTGCCGTTCCCGTAAGGTCTTTATTGCAGCCTGCCGCGAAGGTCATAACGTACGGCATGAAAATACCGCAGGCGCGTCCGTGCGGAATATGGAACTTTGCGCCGAACGCGTGGGCGCAGGCATGGTTCAAGCCAAGCCCTGCGTTGTTAAACGCAATTCCGGCGAGGCAGGAGGCAACGTGAAGCGCTGTTCTTGCCTCCAAATTGTCCGGATGTATGTAAGCTTCATGCAGATTTCTGCAGATAAGTTTAACGGCTTTTTCAGCCATTGCGTCCGAGCAGTGCGCGTGATTTATTGAAACGAACGCCTCAACGGCGTGCGTGAGTGCGTCAACCCCCGTATCAGCCGTTGTTTTAGGCGGAACGGAAACGACCAGCGAGGCGTCAAGAATTGCCGCGTCGGGCAAAAGTCTCTCGTCTTCAAGCGGATATTTAATCTGCTTCGCGCTGTCGGTAATAACCGCGTAGCTGCTGACCTCAGAGCCCGTGCCGCTCGTTGTCGGCATAACGCAGAAGAAGCAGTGTTCCGTTACAGGTTTGTTGAGATTTACAAAGTAGCGTATCGCCTTAGCGGTGTCTATTGCCGAACCTCCGCCCAAAGCGACAACGCTGTCCGCTTCATGCCCAAGCAGAAGCTTCATTCCGGAAACGACGACCTCAATATCGGGGTCGGGCTTAATGTCGGAAAATATGCAGTATTTGGCACCCACCGCATCCAGAGTATCGGTTATGCATTTGACTTTGCCGCTTTCGTGCATGAATTTGTCCGTGACAATAAACACGGATTTTCTGTCCTTAAGAACTTCGGGCAGAGCTCCGTCACCTACGTATATCTTAGGTCCCACGACAAACGTACTCATAACATCAACTCCTTATCCTGTCCCTGTACAGCATGGCTGCCGCCAGGAAACAACATAGGACACACCGTTGAAATTATAACTGCCGCCGGCTTTATATGTCAAGAATCCGGCTGTCTTCACCTGTTTTTGCTATGACCGAAAATTTCGCTTTTGCCCAGCCGGACAATTTTTTCTCTGCCTTTTGCGTCAGGTGTCGGTCTGTATTTGACCCATACGCTGAAATTTCCGTCCTGTTCGATACACACTATGAACGCCGCAAGAGTTTCCGAAACGCCTTTTCTGCTCCCCGTTCTCCACAAGCTGTTGTCTGCCCCTGCATTCATATCCTGACTGAAAGTTATAAATTTTTCAAGCGTCAGCGGTTTTTCTGCCGTGTCCAGCAGTTCGCATATTCTGTCATATCTGCAATGCGCCGATTCGCCGTATTTAATGTTGCAATATGAAAATTCCGGGTCCAGATAGTAGTTGGTATGAGCCAGGGTGCCGTTTTGTACACGCTTTACGGAAGTTTTTCCGCCGTCGGCAATCTCAACGTACGCAGTCTCATTTTTATCCGCAAGCATTAAAAATCTCGGTCCCAAAAAATATTCCGGCTTTGACAAAGCCTCATCAACGCTTGAACAATTTGCAAGCACTTTTGGCATGACAGGTTTGGAACGCATGGCAGAGCGTTCCTTTTTCGGAATACAGCCTGCCATGGCGGAAACAACCGCAAGCCCCTTTTCGTTGACGCCTGCCCTGATACTCATTTTTGCCGGATTTTTGCCGCCGAAAAGAGCATAATAGCTGTATCGCCCGTCAGAGACAACTTTCAGCTGCTGCACGTCAGGAAGGTAATCCCTGTTTTTCCCAATTATTGTTCTCCCGCCAAGGACTGCGCTTCCCTGCGCCGAATAAAGCGTACATGCGGAAACGGGCAGTGCGGACGACAAAACTGACAATATCAAAGCAATGATTACGGTACATTTTTTCATCAGAAATACATCTCCCGCCGTACAATACGCATGACCTGAATCGTCACGGCAGAATGATAGCACATTCAGAGCACAGATACAAAAAAGTCCGCTCTGAAAGCGGACTGCTAATCAATATGGAGCCGGCGAGTGGATTCGAACCACCGACCTGCGCATTACGAGTGCGCTGCTCTACCGACTGAGCTACACCGGCAACGCCATTTTGAAAAAAATGGCGGTCCTAACGAGATTTGGACTCGTGTCGCAGCCTTGAAAGGGCTGTGTCCTAGACCGCTAGACGATAGGACCGCAAACTGGTGAGTCGTTGGGGACTTGAACCCCAGACCCTCGGATTAAAAGTCCGATGCTCTACCAACTGAGCTAACGACTCAATCACCACGAGGGAATATTTTACATTAATTTTTCGGAATGTCAACCGTTTATTGAATATTTTTTATTCAGGCAGGATATTTTCAGCCGATAATTTGCAATTACACTGCAAATCGGGGCATTCCGTACAGCCCAGTTCCCTTCTCAGCCACGCTTCGGCAGGGTGTTTCCACGCAAGCATAGTTGCTGTCTGAAGGTGCAGGCATTTTGCGGTGCAGGGCTTTTTCAGCCTGTTAATGCCGCCTACTCCCGTTTTGTCAAAGCTTTCCATTACGGCGTCACAGTTCTCAATATTTTTCGTTTCGCTGTACGAAAGCAGTCTTTTGCGAAGCTCCGCATATTCTTTATGCCATTTTTCAACCGCTTCCCTGTTGTTTTCCAGCTCTTTTTCAAGCACGGGGATTTTATGTTCCGTTTCAAGCTCCGCACAGCGTTTGTCAAGATACGGGCACACAAGCCAGAACACCGTGGGAAACGGCGTGCCGTCAGACATAAACGGGGCACAGGCAAGCACCTGGGGAAAGCCCCATTTGCAGCGCACGGCGGCGCCAAGCACAAATTCCGTGTCAAAATTGTGCGAGGTGCTGTTCAAAAGCAGGATTTTTTTGTCGGTTCCGGTAAGCGGAGTGCAAAAAAACGGAGGAGACAACTCCTCCGGTCTGAGCGCATCCTTAGTAGTCTTTTCCGGCATGTCCGTTGCCGCGCCGCATTTTGGACGCGCGCGGATCCTTGCTTTTGCCGTTGAGGTCGGCAATTTTTTCGTCGCTGAATTTCATAAAGTTTGAAAGTTTCTTTTCAAAATCGTCTTCCGGTTTGCCTCTCTGCGGCAAAGGCTCTCTGACCTGCAGAGCCTTGATTGAAAGGTCAATCCTTCCCTTGTCGACGATTTTGATAACCTTTGCCGTTACCTCCTGACCCACGGCTATGATATCTTCAACTTTCTTCACGTAGTTGTGGGAAAGCTCCGATATGTGTATCATAGCTTTCTGTCCGCCGGCAAGACGTACAAAGGCACCGTAAGCAGCAACGTGTTCCACCTTTGCCGTTAGCGTTTCGCCTATCCTGACTTCCTTTGCTTCATGGGTTTGTTCCGCCATGTCCAAACGAGCCTCCATGCTTTTTATGAGCAGATTTTAGCACATTTTTTTAAATTTCAAGCATTATTTTCTGCTTTTTATGCCAAGTTCGTCAATAAATGATTCGCGGAGAACCTTTATGTACGTTCCTTTCATTCCGAGACTGCGGCTTTCAATAATTCCGGCACTGCTTAATTTGCGCAGGGCGTTGACTATAACGCTGCGGGTAACGCCGGCTTTGTCAGCTACGGAGCTTGCCACGACTATTCCCTCTCTGCCCTTCAAATCCTTCATTATGCAGCGCATTGACTCAACCTCAGAGAAAGAGAGAGCGCGCATCGCCATCTGCACCACAAGCTGCTCCCTGCCGTTTTCTTCGATTCTTTTGCTGCGTTCGTTAAGGAATTCTATTCCGACAACCGTACCGAGATATTCCGCAAGCACGAGGTCTCTCGTGTCAAACTCGCAGCCGAAACGGGCAAGGATAAGCGTTCCGAGGCGTATTCCGGAACCGTTGATGGGAACGTAGATTGAATGTTTGTTTGAATAGGTGCAGTTTTCTTTCGGGTCGTAAGCGCAGAAGCCGTGGTCAGAATAATTCAAAACTGACTCCCGCACTCTGTTCAAACGCTCTACGTACTGATCGGGCAGCAGCGCCTTCTCCAAAATCGCGTCCATAATAGGGCAGTCGTAGGCGCTGACAAAAGAATGTCCGAGTATCGTGCCCTCGGTGTTTACAATGTAAACGTTTGCGGCTGACAGGTCGGACATCAGCCTTGCAAGCCTCGGATAATCTACGGGACTGTTGACGTCGGCAGACTGCAGCTCCCTGCTGACTATCCTCGTTTTTTCAAGCAGATCCTGCATCGCTGAAGGGTCAAGCAGTTTCGGTCTTGCGTCTATTAGTTCTTTCGGCGTAGTATTCACAAGTTGTCAGTCCTTTCGTCAGGCTATCCGTTCGCACGCGGATGAGCCTGCATGTAGCTTTTCTTTATCTGTTCCGTCGTGATAAGCAGATATTTCTGCGTAGTCGCTATACTCTCGTGTCCGAGCAGTTCCTGAACCACCCTCAGAGGAGCCCCGTGCTCAAGCATGTGAGTCGCAAAGCAGTGCCTCAGCGTATGCGGCGAAATTCCGTATATGCCGAGTTTTTTGCCGGCTTTGAGAATTATTCTGTGCACGGTTCTGACGGTGAGCCTGTCAGCATTGCACTTGCCGGACTTGAAAACCGCGCCGTCACTGCCTGTCGCCGCTGCCCAGTCCTCCAAGAGCCTCTGAACGCCGCTTCCGAACGGGACGTGCCTTTCCTTGCTTCCCTTACCTACAATGCGCAGCATTCGTTCGTCAAGCTCAATATCGTCCCAGTTCAGCCCGACAGCTTCCGAAACGCGGAGCCCTGATCCGTACATAAGCTCAAGAAGCAGTCTGTCGCGCATAAAATTTTTGCCCTCATCCGGCCCTTCCGTAAGCAGCCGCACAGTATCCTCATACGATATGGCTTTCGGTATGGAATTGTCGGTTTTCGGACCCTTAAGACCCTCGGCAGGGTCGCTCTGGATATAACCTCTCAGGGAAAGCCATTTCAGGAAACCCCGCACTGCAGAAAGCTTGCGCGAAGCAGAACTCTTTTTGGAACCGACGCCGAGTATGCTGCTCAGGAAAATTCTTATCGAATCCCTGTCGATTTCGGCAGTCTTTGTAATTCCCTGCCCTTTCAGATACTCCGCGAACTGTTCCAAATCGCTCGCGTAATTTATAAGGGTATTCTCCGAACGCCCTCTTGACTTTAAGTATGCTGTAAAGGCTCTGATTGCTTCTTCAATGTTTTCCATAGCCGTATTCTAACTCTGATTTGCATACATTTCAAGAAATATTTAGAAAATTCATAAAATACACAAAAAGCAGTTATTTACGAAAAATTATCTTATGAAAATCAGAATAAAAAAATCTGCGGTGCCGGAGATTTAATCAAACAAACTGCTGTTTTCTTCCATAAAGCTTCGCAATGCGTTTTCTGAGCGTCCGGCGTATGCCGTGCAGCGTTCCGCGCGTTTATGAATTTTCTTTCCGGGAAGCTTGGGCATTATTCCGAGATTGGCGTTCATTGGCTGGAACGTTTCGGGGACAGCGGTTTTCAGATATTTCAGAAGGGATCCAACCGCCGTTTCTTCAGGGAATTCGGGAAGTTTTTTCCCGCTGAGCTGCGCAAAGCAGAAGAGCGCCGCACAGAGCCCCATTGCCGTGCTTTCGACGTAGCCTTCAACTCCGGTTATCTGCCCTGCAAGAAACAGATTTTCTTTTCCGACAGGGCGCAGATGCCCGTCAAGCGCCTCCGGCGCGCAGACAAAGAGATTTCTGTGCATTACGCCCTTGCGTACAAATTCGGCGTTTTCAAGCGCAGGAATCATTCTGAAAACTCTTTCCTGTTCTCCCCATTTCAAATTTGTCTGAAAACCGACAAGGTTGTACAGCGTTCCCTCCAAATTGTCCTGTCTGAGCTGAACGACCGCGCACGGGCGCTGACCGTCTTTTTCTTCAAGCCCAACGGGGCGCAGAGGTCCGAAGAGCAGCGTTTTTTCACCGCGTTTTGCTATGACCTCTACAGGCAGACAGCCTTCAAAATGCTTTATTTCTTCATCTTCAAATTCGTGGCGGGGCGCTGTTTCTGCGCTGACAAGCGCGTTCCAGAACGCGGAATATTCTTCTTCGTTCATGGGACAGTTGATATAGTCCCCTGTGTCGCCGTATCTGTTTGCCCTGTACGCCCTCGTCATGTCAACGCTTTCAAGGGTGACGACGGGGGCAACCGCATCGTAAAAATAGAGGAATTTTTCGCCCGTGAGTTTTCCTATTTCTTTTGCAAGGTCAGGCGAGGTTAAGGGACCGCTGGCAATAATAGCGCAGCCGTCCGGAATTTCCGTGATTTCCTCACGCACAACTTCAATATTCGGATGCCGTGAAATTTTTTCGTCAATCAGGGCAGCAAATTTTTCCCTGTCAACTGCAAGCGCGTTTCCGGCAGGCACACGGCTCTGTTCCGCGCAGTCCATGATAAAGCTTTTCATAGCGCGCAGTTCCTGTTTCAGAATTCCGGCAGGGGTCACGGGTTTGTCGCCCCCGAGAGAATTGCTGCACACAAGCTCACCCAAAAGAGGTGTCCTGTGCGCAGGAGTAAATTTCTGCGGGCGCATTTCGAAAAGCGTTACTTTAACGCCACGCTGCGCAAGCTGCCATGCGGCTTCGGAACCTGCAAGCCCGCCTCCGACAACCGTTGCGTTACATGTCTGAGACATCCTCGTCCTCTGTTTCTTTCTTTTTGGCAAGTTTTGCCGCGAGTTCCTGCGGAAGCTTCCACGCTACGTAGTCGCAGTTCGGATAGCGCGTGCAGGCATAGAAGAAACGTCCCGCAGCTTTTCCGTTTTTGGCGCGGCGGCGCACAAGTTCGCCTTCGCCGCATTTCGGGCATTTTATGCCTGTCGTTTTGATTATGGCGGCGGTGTATTTGCATTCGGGATATCCGCTGCAGGCTATAAATTCGCCGAAACGCCCGCTGCGTTTCAGAAGAGGTTTTCCGCACTGCGGACAGTTTTCGCCGGTATATTCAGGTTCGAGGTGCATCGGCTCCCCGTTTTTCGCCACGTCGTCAAGCAGAGGCTTAAAATCCTTCCAGAACGTTCCGACAAGCTTTCTCCATTCAAGAGCGCCGTCGTCGATTTTGTCCAGACTGTTTTCCATGTCAGCAGTAAAACCGACGTTGTCTATGCCGCTGAAATATTTGAGAAGGAAGGAATTCACCGTTCTGCCGAGCTTCGTCGGCGCAAGCTTTTTGTCCTCGCCGTGCTCCACGTAATTGCGTGCCGAGAGCGTTTCAACTATCGTCGCATAGGTTGAAGGACGGCCGATTCCCTTTTCTTCAAGAATTTTGATAAGCCCTGCTTCGGAATAACGCGCAGGCGGCTGGGTAAATTTCTGTTCTGCAAGAATTTTGTCAACAGAGAGAATTTCGCCCTCTTTGGCGGGCTGCAAATCCACGGCGGCGA
>JAZUJX010000079.1:0-11228 GCA_045642965.1 Synergistaceae bacterium
GAACTCCTGAACGAGGCTGAAGACGAAGAACTGCTTCAGGAATTCTTTGTGCGTGCAGGGGAACTTTCCAAAAAAATAGAAGAATATCAGATATACGTTCTGCTCGACGGCGAATATGACGCCGGCGATGCTATTGTTATGGTACATTCCGGGGCAGGCGGACTTGACGCACAGGACTGGGCTGCAATGCTTTACAGAATGTACGTGCGCTGGGCGGAGGACCATCGCTACGGCGTAAAAATTATAGATGAGCTTCCGGATCAGGAGGCAGGCATAAAAACTGTTACCTTCTCGGTTTCCGGAGATTACGCGTACGGTTATCTTAAAGGAGAGCAGGGGGTTCACAGACTTGTGCGCATATCGCCGTTTGACGCTGCAAAACGCAGGCATACAAGCTTTGCGTCCGTGGAAGTAATGCCTGTTCTCCCGGACGGCGCTGAAATTGAAATACGTCCGGAAGACTTGAAACTTGACACGTTCCGTGCAAGCGGGGCGGGCGGTCAGTACGTTAATATGACTGACTCTGCAGTCCGCATAACGCATATTCCGACAGGAATAGTCGTCAGCTGTCAGACGGAACGTTCCCAGCACATGAACAGGGCAACTGCAATGCAGGTTCTGCGCGGCAGGCTGTTTGAAAAACAGCTCCGCGAAAGACAGGAACAGCTTGACAACCTGCACGGCGAAAAGCGCGTTATCGCGTGGGGAAGCCAGATACGCTCCTACACGCTGCAGCCCTTTCAGCTGGTTAAAGACCACCGTACCTCTTTTGAGGTAGGGAACGTAAATTCAGTACTTGATGGAAATATAGACCCGCTTCTTATGAGCTGGCTGCGTTTCCTGAAAACAGGAAAAACGGCACAGGAGAGTGATTAAAATGACAAAAACAGGCAGAATATCCGTAAAAATTGTTTTGGCTGCCGTATCGGTGTGTATATTTGTCAGTTTGTGCAGCGCCGCTGAACAAAAGCGCAGCTTTGTGCCGTCAGAGCCTGTAATGCACGTTAATTCGGTAAAAAAAGGAATGAAAGGCTATCTCAAAACAGTACTCAGCGGCAAAAAGATTACCAAACACTCTGTTGCGATTGAAGGCGTTATAAAGCGCAAGACTTCGCCTAAGGAACTTATTCTGATAAAAATCACGGACAAAAAACTGTTGGATGCCGGCGGGGCAGCTGCCGGTATGAGCGGCTCTCCTGTATACGTTAACGGCAAACTTATCGGTGCATTTGCCTACGGCTGGTCGTTCGCAGACAAAAGACTCGGGCTTGTGACGCCGATCGACGAAATGTGCCGCTCGATGGACTGGCAGGATTTTGTTCCAAGCTTTATACGCGTCAAGGAAGAGGACGACAAGGATTTTATGGCTGTTGACAACCGTACGCCCGAAAAATTTGCCAATCTGCCCGGTGAAAACGAAAGCGAACTTGAGACAATTCCTGAAAGAGACCCTCATCCGCCGGTATATATCGAAGATTTTGAAGAAATAAAAGAAAATACGATAAGACCGCCGTTCCTGCTAATCGACGACAAATTGTCTTATGATATTCAAACGCTTAAAAACGCAAAGCTTGTTCCTCTCAGCTTCGCACTGCAAGCTGACGGTTTCGGCGAAAGCAGTCTCAAACGCCTCGAAAACAAACTCGGAACCTCAATAATTCCTTTAGCGGCTGCCTCTGATTCAGAAAGCGGAGTCAAACTCAACAGCCGGCTTCAGCCCGGTTCCGCGATAGGCGTTGTTCTTGCGTGGGGCGATATAACGCTCGGCGGAATTGGTACTCTGACGTCGGTTGACAGGGACGGACGATTCCTTGCCTTTGGACATCCTATGCTGCGAAGAGGGTCGGTTGCAATGCCGCTTACCGAATCCGAAATAATACGCATAATTCCGAACATGCAGCAGGCGTTTAAGCTCGGCAGCATAGGGGCAATAAACGGAATGGTTACCCAGGACAGACCGGAAGCAATCGGCGGCTGGTTTGGAAAGCTCCCGCCGTCCGTCTCCTACGACGTGCTTGTGCATGACCTTGACAACAGCCGGCTGAAAGCAAAGCGTTTCAGGACGATAGTTGACCCGTATATGGCGCCTGAAATCGGACAGGAAGCCGTACTCAGCATACTTCAGAACGAATGGGCGCGCGGCGGAGAAGGCACGCTTATGCTGCGCTTTGGCGTAAACGGCGGCGGACTGAAAGAACCGTGGGAACGCAGGGATATATTCTACTCGCGTGAAAATGCGCTGGAAGCAATAGAAAAAGAAATGAAACTGTTGACAGAAATCTTTGCCCTGAATAAATTTGAAGAAATCAATCCGCTCGGCATAGAAGTTGAGGCTCTGCTTACGAGAATACCGAGAGTCGCATTTGTTGACAGCCTGAAAATAATTGATGAAAAAGAATTTTATTCACCCGGGGACGTAATAGAACTGGAGGCGACTATACGCCCGTGGCGCAAAGAGCCTGTTGTCAAAAAAATATCGCTCCGCGTTCCGAAAAAAGCGGTTGGAATGTGCGAAATTGACGTGCGCGCGGGCGGCATTGAGCCGCAGAAGGAAAGTGCGGTTCTGCTTGGACTGAATCAGATAACAAGCCTTGAAAGCCTGTTGAAAGAGCTTTCCGTGCAGGAAACAAACAACATGCTGATTGCCGAAATAGGCGGTCCGGAAATGCCTGAAAAGAAAAAGAAGAAACATGAAAGCACCGTTGGCAAAATGGACAAAAAACACAGAACGGACGATGACGACAAAGACGGCGGTGAAGAGGACGATGACGGCGCAAACCGTGAAATAGACATGGAAGACGATGATGACACGGCAAAAATGGACAAAATTCCGAAATTCCTGACGGAAACGCGCCTTATGAGCGAAATTCAGAAAGAGCGCATAGAGGAAGGCAGTCTGCGTATACTTGACACAAACTATTACATGGACGGTATTCTGCGCAAATTCATAAAAATTAAGAAGTCCGGAAAAGAGGGACTTGAAGAACTTCAGGAATTTTTGGAAATGATAGAAAAAGCCGTAAAAGAAGAAGCAAAAAGCAGCGGCAGCGCAAATGAAAGCACAGGCAGCCCGTCCGAATCTGCGGCAAAATATTTCAAATCAGCGTCAAGGGAATTACTTAAAAAATAAAAGCAGGCAGGAAGTGTAGCAT
Source organism: Synergistaceae bacterium (assembly GCA_045642965.1). GTDB lineage: Bacteria > Synergistota > Synergistia > Synergistales > Synergistaceae > Equadaptatus. The sequence goes on from JAZUJX010000079.1 coordinate 3,153, forward strand.
ACTATAAGGGTGAGAAGCACCGCCGCGGAAAGCATATCCTTTGCCATACGGATTTCCTCGCGGTAATCCGTGCCGCAGGCAAGGTCGGTAATAATTTCAAAGGCAGTGTTGATAAGCTCTATGATAAGCGGTACGAGGCACAGCAGAAATATCTGCAGAATGCGTGTCCAGCCTGCGAAACCGAATTTTACGAAAGCGATAACCGTTAAAGCCGCAAGCGTGAGGGTCTCCTCCCTTACGGCTTTTTCTGTTTTCAGCGCATCGCGCAGACCTGCAGCCGAATATCCTGTTTTTTCAAACCAGTTTCTGTTCTTCCAATCTGCCATCAGTTTTCACCCGTTTCATTCGCAATTATTATAAACCAGTAAATTCAAAAGTCAAAAAATAAATAATGCTTGCAGCAGCCCGTTCCGGCAAGTATAATATTACGGTTAATGAGCAAAACCCAATCAGTACAACGGAGGCACAGAGATGGCACAGGACTACAAAGAAACACTGCTTTTGCCGCAGACAGAATTCCCAATGAGAGCGAACCTTGCCCAGCGCGAGCCGGGCTTCCTCAAATTTTGGCAGGATATGGATCTCTACGGCGAACTTAAAAAGAAAAACAGCGGCAAACCGTCGTTTATACTTCATGACGGTCCGCCGTACGCGAACGCCAGTATTCACATTGGAACGGCGACCAACAAAATTCTGAAAGACTTTATCGTTAAATACAAATGGCTGAGCGGATATTTTACGCCGTACGTCCCAGGTTTTGACACGCACGGACTTCCTACGGAACTCAAAGTGCTCAAGGAAGACGGTGTTGACCGCGACACGCTCACGCCGATAGAACTCCGCAAACGCTGCGAAGCCTACGCAAGAAAGTTTATTGACGTCCAGTCCGGACAGTTCCAGAGACTCGGCGTAATCGGCGACTGGGCGCATCCGTACATGACGCTGCTTCCGGCATATGAGGCAACGGAGCTTGAAGGTCTTGCCGAAATGGCAGACAAAGGCTACATCTATAAGGGCAACAAGCCGATATACTGGTGCATGGACTGCCAGACGGCTCTTGCCGCCGCCGAAATTGAATACGGCGATGAAGTCTCGCCGTCAATTTACGTCGCCTACAAATATCAGGACGCCGACAAGGTGTTCCCTGAACTTGCAGGCAAAGACGTTAACATCATAATCTGGACGACAACGCCGTGGACGCTTCCAGCGTCGCGTGCGGTTGCGCTTCACGCGCACTACGAATACGGCTTCTACGAAGCGGCAGGCAAGATATTCGCATTTGCCACGGAACTGAAAGACGAGGTCTCGAAAGCGACCGGACTTGAATTCGGTGAACCGATTATCGTCTGCGAAGGTCAGAAACTTGAAAACACGAAAGCAACTCACCCGTTCTACGACCTTGAGCTTCCCGTTGTGCTTGCTCCTTACGTCACGCTTGACACAGGTACCGGCTGCGTACACACGGCTCCTGGACACGGTGCGGACGACTACGAAACAGGCATACGCTACGGCATTGACGTATTCAACTCGGTTGACGACAAGGGCTGTTTCGTAAAAGATCTTCCGTTTGTCGGAGGCATGCCCATTCATGACGGAGAAAAAATCATATTCCAGATGCTTGAAGAATCAGGCAGGCTTCTCGGAAGACTCAAAATCAAACACTCGTATCCGCATTGCTGGCGCTGCAAAAAGCCGGTTATATTCCGTGCCACGCCGCAGTGGTTCATCTCGGTGTCAAAATTCAAGGATGAAGCGCTCAAAGCAATTGACAGCGTCAAATGGGTGCCCGATTGGGGCAAGGACCGCATCACGAACATGGTGCGCGACCGTTCTGACTGGTGCATTTCGCGTCAGAGGACGTGGGGCGTTCCCATTCCGGCGTTCTACTGCGAAGACTGCGGAGAAGTAATACTTACCGGCGACCGTATCCGCAGAGTAGCGGAAAAGGTGCGCGAGCACGGTTCAAACTGCTGGTGGGAAATGTCAAACGAAGAACTCGTCGGCGATCTTGCGGTATGCCCGAAATGCGGCGGCAAGCATCTGAAAAAAGAAACAGACATACTTGACGTATGGTTCGATTCAGGCACGAGCCACTCGGCGGTTCTCGACAACTGGAGCGACCTCTCATGGCCTGCAGACCTCTATCTTGAAGGCAGTGATCAGCACAGAGGCTGGTTCCAGACGTCGCTTCTGAACAGCGTTGCAATCCGCGGCAGAGCACCGTACGGTACGGTTCTCACACACGGTTTCATCATGGCGGGCGACGGCAGAAAAATGTCAAAATCTCTCGGCAACGTCATGACGCCGGAAAAAATCTCCGACAAATACGGTGCCGACATACTTCGCCTGTGGGTTGCTTCATCAGACTACAGAAGCGACGTGCGCATCTCTGAAGAAATCTTCAAAACGCTCACGGAAGAATACCGCCGAATCAGAAATACGGCACGATTCCTGCTCGGCAACCTCAACGGCTTTGACCCGGCGAAGAACATGGTTCCGAACGAACAGCTCGGCGACTTTGACAAATACATACTGCTCAAGCTTGACAGACTGCGCGACCGTGTGACGAAAGGCTTTGACTCGTACGAATTCCATCAGCCGATGACGCTCATCCACCAGTTCTGCGACCAGGAAATGAGCGCACTCTACATAGACATCAACAAAGACGGACTCTACACCGATTCTGAAGATTCGGCGGCGCGCCGCTCGATACAGACCACAATGTGGAAGGTGCTCAAAGCGGTTACGGTTATGATGTCCAACGTTCTTTCCTTCACGGCGGAAGAAATCTGGCAGTGTATGAGAGAAAAAGACGCGTCTCTGCCGAAGAGCGTGTTCCTTGCAGACTGGCCGTCTGCAGACACCTGCGGCATAGAACCTGAGCTTGAACCGCTTTGGGATAAAATCCTTGACGCTCGTCAGGCAGTGCTCCGCGGACTTGAAAGCGCACGCGCGAACAACGTAATTGGACATCCTCTCGATGCAGACGTGACGATTGCTTTCGGTGAAAAATTCGCGGATCTTGCCGGCAGACTTACGGACGAACAGTGGCGCACGCTCCTGATAGTTTCAAACTGCAAAACGGCGGCTGAAATCAGCGGCGATGCATACGAAGACGAAGCGACAGGCATCAAAATCGCGGTCGGCAAATGCGAATTTGAAAAATGTCCGCGCTGCTGGCAGAGAAGGGCAGAGGTCGCCGAAAACGGAATATGCGACCGCTGCAAAGAAGTTCTTGGAAAATAACAGAGAATTAAACAATATTGAAACTGGGGAGACTTGTGCTCCCCAATTTTTATCTGACAGTCCGGCGGAAAACGGTTCTGGGCTGCAGCAGTTTGCCGTTGACGAAGCGCTTGGCGGGCACAGGCTTGATTATGCCGTTTCCCGTCTGCTCGGCATCTCCCGTGCCTTTTCCGCAAAGCTTATAAAAGAAGGTTCTGTTGCCCTTATTCCTGAAAGACGCGTCAAACCGTCGCTTAAAATCGCCTTTGGCGACAAAATCAACGTACAGGTGCCGCCTGTTGAAACACTTGACCTTGAACCTGAAGACGTTCCGTTTGAGGTTGTCTATTCCGACGAAGACGTAATTGTAATCAACAAACCTGCGGGACTTGTCGTCCACCCGTCGCCTGGACACTGGACAGGAACGCTCGTCCACGGGCTGCTCTACCGTTTTCCTGACATGGGCTCTCTGAACGGTGTACAGCGCCCCGGGATAGTGCACAGACTTGACTCCACGACCTCAGGACTTATGGTCGTTGCGCGCAACGGGCTTGCGCAGGAAGGACTGTTTCGAGATTTCAAAGCGCGCCGCGTTAAAAAAGAATACCTTGCGCTCTGCAACGGAACGCTGCCGTCTCCCGAAGGCGAAATACGCTATCCGATAGGCAGGGATCCGTACAACAGACTGCGTCAGGCTGTGCTTGCCGACGGGCGCGACGCATGGACGGATTACAAAACGCTGTGGAGCAGAAACGGCTTTTCACTTGTCGTATGCCGTCTGCACACGGGCAGAACGCACCAGATACGCGTTCATCTGAAAGCTCTCAAATGCCCTCTCGTCGGCGACAGACTCTATGACCCGTCGCGTCAGTCCCCGTTCGGCGCGGAAAGGGTATTTCTTCATTCCTGGAAGCTCTGTTTCTCACACCCGCGAAGCGGCGAAAAAATGAGCTTCCGTGCGCCGCTTCCCTCAGAACTCAGCGAATATTTGAAACAGGTGAAATAATGCAGATATGTCATCTTGAAGAAATAGAAAAATACGGCGGTGTTTCCGCATTCTTCGTTTCGGACGGCAAATGCCTGTGGAAAGACGCGGAACGCAGCGCGGAAAACTGGAAAGAGCTTGCAGAACAGCTCGGCGTAAGCACGTCCGCCATAATCAGACCGTCGCAGACGCACACCTCTGCTGTCCGCTTTGTCACAAAACAAAACGGCGGGGAAGGCGTTGTAAAACAGGAAACGGAAAGCGGCTTCGACGGCGTCGCTGCGAACGAAAAAAGACTTCTGCTCTGCACGCTTGAAGCCGACTGCGTACCCGTTTATCTTTACGACACGGTGCAGAAAGCGGCGGCAATGGTTCACAGCGGCTGGAAAGGAACTGCCGGAAAAATATCTGAAAACGCGGTAAAAGTGATGGCGGAAAAATTCGGCACGAAAGCCGAAAATGTAATCGCTGCGACCGGTCCGTGTATCTGTCCTGTCTGTTACGAAGTAAGCGCTGACCTGCTGCCGCGTTTTGAAGAAAAATTCAGCAGAGAAGAAACGGCAAAAATATTCACGCCGAAAGAACACGGAAAATATCTGCTTGACCTTCCGTTTGCAATACGGCTGACGCTTGAAAAACTCGGCGTAAAACCGGAAAACATATCGCACAGCGAAATCTGTACGTTCCATTCCGGCGTATGCCCGTCCTTCCGCAAAGGCTGCGCGGAAGAAAGAATCCTGACCGGAATAATGCTGCTTTAAATATACGGTTCAATCTCAAACGTCTGGAGGAGAATATCGGTATGACGAACAGAGAAAAACTTGAAAAGCATCTTGAAAATCTGAAAACGTACCTCGAAGAAAGCGAATTCGTAGGACACCGCGCAGCTTCGCCGCTGCCTCTCAGCGACGCCGAAATAGCAGAACTGAACAAAACTGACACGAGCTTCTCCGACGCTGTAATGTGCATTATAGACGAAAAAGGTCTGAAAGACTCCGAAGTCTACAAAAAGGCGGACGTAAGCCGCAGCGTATTCAACAACGTCAAAAAAGGGCACTGCTCGAAAGGAACGGCTATCGCCCTTGCCCTCACGCTTGAACTCAGCCTTGAGGAAACGCAGAGACTGCTGCGCAAAGCAAGAATTGTGCTCTCGGAATCCTTTGTCTTTGACAAAACCATAATGTACTGCATTATGAACAAAATATACGTGGCTGACGACGTCAACTATCTGCTCAGTCAGATAGGACAGCCGATACTCCGCGAAGCACGATGAGCCTCAGGCTTTCCAAGAGTGCAAAAACGGTTTCCCGCCTGTGCGGGAAATTTTTTATTATGACACAAATTCCGTTGAAAATGTCATTTTGAAAATGACATTTTTTTAAAAATACGCGCTTAAATATTAGCTGTAACACAAATCCAGACAGGAAGGTGACTATTATGCAGGAGAAAGTTACGGCAGTGCAGAACAACGAAAACGGAACGGCAGTACAGGGAGAAAAGAGGAACTACAATCCAGAACTTCGTTCGGTAACAAAAATCGTTAAGACGCTCAATACGCGTTACAACTCAGAGGCTCTGACCTTTAAAACGGTATCGGACTGGCTTGTTTCGGAAGGCTACTGGGTAAAAGAAACAGGCAGGACAAAACCGACCGCCAAAGGTCTTGAAAACGGAATGTCAATGCAGAAATGCTGCCTGAACGGCAAAGAATTCGAATCAGTATACTGTGACAGAAAAATGCAGAAACTGATCTGCGACAAATTCAGCGCATTTTTTACGGCTGTTCCGGAAAAGGCCGCGCAGAGTGTGAAAAGCGAACCGGTGGCAAAAACGTGGGAAGAACTTGCAAACAGCTACTACGGAGCAGGCTCGTACAAAGAAGCCGCGGAATGTTACAGAAAAACCATTGAATGTCTCCGTGCCTGAACGGACACAGAAAAGCGGAAGCCGGCGAGCTCTACTCAATAATGGGTATACGGCTTCCGCACAATACAGACGCTAAAAAGAAGCAGCGTGAGCCCGCTGCTTCTTTTTATTGTATAATTACGGCGGAGGCGGGAAAAATGAACGCAACAGGCTGGGTTAATCCGAAAAGAAACATAACAAAACGGCTGCTTGTATCGGAATACGTCGCATACGACACCGAAACAACAGGCATAGGACGCAGCGCGGAAATAATAGATATTGGCGCGGTGCGGATTGTCAACGGCGAAATCAAGGACGTGTTCGAAACGCTTGTGAAACCGTCCGAACCGGTTGACGAGCGGCTTTACGACGACAGGGGATACCCGACCGCATTTTCCGTACACCACATAACAAACGCAATGCTTGAAAACGCGCCTTGCATAACGGAAGCGCTGATAAAACTTCGCGCGTTTATCGGTGAACTTCCGGTGCTTGAACACTCAAGCCCCTTTGCCCCGTTTGACACGAGGCTCTTTACGAAAGCCTTCTCGCAGAAACTCGGCATAGAATATCAAAACTGCTATGTCAATACCTGCGAACTTGCCTACGCCGTCGTACCGAAACCGGCGGAAGTTCACAGCCACTCTCTTGAAACGCTCTCGCGACACTTCGGCATACGCAGTAAAGAATGTCACCGTGCACTGCCCGATGCCATAGACGCCTACAAGCTCTACGAAATACTCAAACGCCGCATGGAAGATCGCGGCATAACGCTTGAAGAACTGAGAGAAAAAACTGACTGCCGGAAAACGGAAGAAAACGGCGCGACAGATTTCCACTCCTAAACGCAAAACTCTCAAAAAATAAAAGTTTTGCGTTTAGAAAATAAATCTGCTTTCCGAAAAATACCATTTGCTGAGGCGGAGCAATACAGCATAAAAATTCTCAAAAAATGTCATTTTGAAAATGACATATTCAAAAATATTTTCTGTAAAATAAGCCTCAGTAAGTCAGGAACGGAATATAATGGCGGTGCTGGTATGGCTGTTAAAAACGAAATTGCTTTGGTAACGCAGGAAAACATCAGGAACAAAATCTACACGATACGCGGACAGCGCGTAATGCTTGACAGCGACCTCGCGGCGATTTACGGTTACACGACGAAGGCGTTTAATCAGCAGGTTGCACGCAACAAAGAGAAATTTGAAGAAGACTTTATGTTCCAACTAACCCTTGAAGAAACTGAAAATCTATCGAGGTGCAATTTTTGCACCTCGATAATACAGACCAAAGGCATGAAAGGCGGCAGAACATACTACCCCTACGCCTTCACCGAACAGGGCATATACAACCAATCTACGTCTTCCTGCGGGCTCCGTTAGGAGCAGCGCAGGATCCAGCGGCGTTGTCAATAGTAAGCCAATGAAACCGTCAGTTTATATACTTGCAAACGGCAGAAACGGAACGATATACGTAGGCACTACGTCAAACCTTGCACGGCGCATAACACAACATAAATCGGACGAACCGGAAGGTTTTACGCAAAAATATTCAGTACACAGACTTGTTTGGTACGAATTTCACGAAACAATGCAAGACGCAATAGCGGCAGAGAAAAAATAAAAAACAGGGGCAGAAAATTCAAGACGGTGTTAATAGAAAAATCAAATCCGTACTGGAACGATTTGTCCGAAGAAACAGAAGACTTAAATTAAAAGCACTACCCATTCGGGACACGCCGCTGGATGCTGCACTTCCGCTGCGCTCCATGCAGCAAGACAAAGATTTTTTGTTCTTCGTTCTGCGTTCTTCGTTCATCAAACTCCGGATTACTTCTTACTGGGAGCACCGTTCATTTTCCTCCGAAGCCGCAGGGCTCTTGCTTTCCCTGCCCACACCTTGGTCACAGAGGCCTCGCGTATAAGAGCTTAAGCCCGAACTCCGCCGGAGAACGTTACCGA
>JAZUJX010000080.1:0-7240 GCA_045642965.1 Synergistaceae bacterium
AGCTGCTCTTCAACGTCAAGGATTGACGTTGAGTTGTCAAAGTCGAACGTTGCATACGGTTTGCACGTTGCATCGTAGCCTTTGCTGTCTTTGCCGTACATAGCAAACATGTCGTTGATTGCTTTTTTCGTGTTCGGCTCCCAGTTCGGGCTCTTGACGGGTTCTACTGCTGCGTGAGCGATCGCTGCAAAAGCGAGTGCAAATGCGATTGCGAGGGCTGCTGCTTTGAGTGTTTTCTTCAAGGAACTCTCCCCTTTCGATATTTTGCAGTACAACTACTGCATGGATATTATTATACATGTTTTTTTATAAAATTAAAGTACCAAAATCTTTTTTATTGCAATTTTTTATCGTTTTTTATTACTGCCTTTTTGATTTACGCAAAACATTTCATAAAAAATGCGGCGCTTTTGCGCCGCATTTTAACACTGCAAGACCTTAAAGCAGATCAGCCCAGTTCGCCGGATAGGTTACGTATGCGTAGCGTACCTTGTCAGGCGTCTGGAAGTGAATGTGCGTGTTCTTCGGTATGAAGATCATGTCGCCGGGGTGTCCCGTGACTATATGCCCGTCTGTTTCTATCTGGAGCGTACCTTCAAGAACGATGTCATATTCGTCGTAGGTCAGTGTCCATTCAAGCGCCGCATGGTCAAGCTCCATGTAGCCCGGTCCCATGTTGGGCGATTCGTCAAGCGTTGTGACGTCTTTAAGCGCAACTCCGTCAACTTCAAAACGCTCTGTTTTTACTGTATCACCCTTAACCACCAGTACGCCGCTGGGAGCTTTTTTCTTGACGAAATCTCCGGGAATTGTCTGAAGCGTAGCATTTTCCCCGGCTGCAGCTCCGAGTTTTTCAACAAGCGCCTGTTTGATTATTTCGCGGATTACCTGTTCGCTTACGTTCATGATGTTTTCTCCTCAGCCGTGTTAGTTGCCCTGTACTTTGCTGATAAGTTTTTCAGAAAGGAGCCATGCAAGAATGAGCGCTGTAATACCTGCTACAAGTTTGCCGACAACCATCGGGAAAATCATTTCAGGGCAGACACCGCCTGCAAAGCCAAGGTGGTCACCGAAAACAAATGCCGCTGAAACAAAGAAGGCAATATTGAGAAGTTTGCCCTGCGGGTTCATGTCACCAAGCATGTTGATTGTAGCAACGTTATTGGCAAGTGTTGCAACAAGGCCTGCTGATCCTGTTTCATCCATTCCAAGCGCACTTCCGACTTTGTTGAGTGCGCTACCGAATGTCTTTTTGATCCATGCAACCATGGGGAAGGCACCGATGAGGACAATTGCAATCTGTCCGCAGACAAGAAGTCCGCTTTCCAGCGGGCAAAGTGCTTCGCCTTCAGGTGCTTCAACCATAAGGTTGAAAAGCGGGAATTTAATGCCGGTAATATACTCAAATACTGCGATTGCGCTTACTATGGTAATAAGAACCATGATAGCATTACCGAATTTGTTAAATCCGCTGATCATTTTGTCCGTTGCAAACCAAAGACCAAGGCAAACTGCCGCTGCAACAATAATAACCGGAATAAGGTTGACAAGTATTGCGCCGAGCGGCATTTTGTACTGTGTCATATTCATGCAGAGACCGCCGGCAATACAGCCGAGAGGTATCGTTATGAGTCCGCAAAGTACGCCTGCGCCAAGGAATCCTTTGTCTTCAGCTTTGATAACTGAAAGAGCAATAGGAATGGTGAAAACGATTGTCGGTCCCATCATACCGCCGAGGATAAGTCCTGCAAAGTTGCCGACAGCTTCATTGCCCGCACCAGCAAGCTGCATAGCCATCGGATAACCGCCCATGTCGCATGCCAGAAGCGTGGTAGCAAACATTGCCGGGCTTGCACCTACCATTTTATAGATAGGAGCAATGATTGGTTCGAGGAGTATTTTAAGGACAGGGGCAGCGGCGACTACGCCCGCCATTGCAACTGCCAATGCTCCCATAGCCATGAATCCTTCGTCGAACTGTTTGGCATAGATAAAGTTATTCTCGTCTTCTTTAACTTCTGCCGGTGCAGAGCTGAGCGTAAGACGAATTTTGTCTATCGCGCCGACAAGCATGAATATCATCATGATAAACATGATGATTCCATTAATTGAAAGACCTGACCACCAAGTCTGGAAAGATTCCGTAAATACGGACGTGTTTGAAAGATTTTTTATGAGTTCATCAAACATGTTCTGTACCTTCCTTTGTGTTTTTTAGAGCAGCGTTTCAAAGAGGCGTTTATCAGGACGCGGAATTACGACCGAATGGACGAAAAGATCCGAGCTGTTGCTTGCCGCTTCTATTGATGCTCTTACTGCTCCGACGTCGCCCGTAAGCGTTACGAAGCCCTTGCCTCCGATTGCAAAACCGGTGCGGATTTCAATAAGCTTGACCCGCGCCGCTTTTGCGGCAATATCGCCTCCGTTGATGGCAGAAGCAACCGAGTAGTATTCAAGAACGCCTACAGCCTGAAGCTCCGTTACCTGCGTAGTCATTGATACCGCAGGAATGAGGTCAGGATGCACCTGAGGAATCAGCAGAGTGTCCACAAGTGTTTCTCCTGCTCTCAGAATGCCTTCTTTCATAGATGCTCTGACGTCGCCTACATCGCCGCCGACCAAAACGATATATTTTCCGGGGCAGATAGTGCATGCGCGGAGCAGTTCAACCTTTGATGCCTTAATCATGAAATCGCAGGTTTCAATGCCCATTGCGATGCTGTTAAGTTCTACCATACCAATAGCATTGTTCATCTGGTTTTACTTCCTCCCCTCGGACGAGATGACGGCGCCTTTTGCGTCGACCGATTTGACCACTCCGGCAAAGCCGGTATGGATATTCGTGGAGAGCGCACCCTCCGCGGCAGCCGCTATAAGCTGACCTTTTTCAACCTTGTCTCCGGCTTTTACAACCGGCTGGGCAGGTTTACCGATATGCTGACTGAACGGTACGAATACGCTCTTCGGAGTGTAGTCGATAAATTCGTCGTGCGCGTGTCTTCCATAGTATTTGTTCAGACCAAGACGCGCGACAAGTCTCGAAGTGGCGATGCGCTTGTGATTGATTGTCGGAAGCGCATGCGGCTCCTGATTCTTGGGCATATCAAGTCCTCTTTCGCGAAGCTTGACTTTGAAATATCCGTTGGCTTTTCTCGGTGAGAGGTTCATCGGGCAGGCGAACATTTCGCACACTCCGCAGTCGCAGCAGTTAAGTGCCGAACCGAAGCAGCGTACAAATTCCTCGTCATCCGTAATTGAATTTTCTCTCCAGAAATTACGCATTACCATGTGCGGCAGGATTTTGTGACCTGTCTGGTAACGCGGGCACATGTCCGTGCAGAATCTGCACTGGATGCATGAGCTTTTCGCCATGTGGCGAATTCCTTCGATTGGTTTAAGAGCACGGCTGATAAGGTAGTGGTCTTTCGGAAGAACAATTATATTGCCTGTCGTTTTGGTAACGACGGTGTTTTTAATGTCGTCTTCGACAACCACTTTGCCCATCATAGGTCCGCCCATGATTATCGCGTATTCTCCCCATTCGAGAAGAGGACCTGCCTGGTTAATGCACTCTACAACCGATGTTCCGAGAGGAACACGAAGCATTGTTGTTTCTTTGACTTCGCCGACAACTGAGAGGAATTTGTCGCAAACAGGCTGTCCCTTCAGTGCATAATGAAGGTTCAGCATTGTTCCGACGTTGTCCACAACAGCGCCGACCTGAAGCGGAAGACCGCGTTCCGGCACGCTGCGGCCTGTGACGAACTGAACCATCGTCTGTTCGTCGCCCGCAGGATAAAACGCGGGCATTCCGCAGATTTCTATTTTTGCGCCGGCGCGCTTGATTGCCGCCTGAAGTGATTCGATTTCAGCCTTGTAGATGGCCTTAATGGCGATGACAATTTTCTGTGCCTGAAGATGTGCTGCAGTCTGAACGACAGCGTCGATCATCTCGTCAGCATATTTGCGGCATATAAATTTGTCCGTCTCAATAAGAGGCTCGCATTCCGCAGCGTTAATAATAAAATATTCCGCTTTGGCATTGAGCTTGACATGAGTAGGGAAACCCGCGCCACCAGCACCGACTATTCCGGCTGATTTTACTGTTTCTATAAAATCCATGTCTGCCACTCTTTCTTAGATTGCCTTTGTGTCGATATCAAAATCATCAACGATACCGACGACAGAGGCATCTATTGGATTTGAGGTATTCCCGCTAGCACTTCTTGCGGAACTGCCGCTGACATATATAACAGTTTCGCCAACACCAGCACCTATTATGTCAATCGCTACCATCGGGGCGTCATCCAATGAATTGTCTATTACGTTGATCGGCTGAAGTATGAGCAGTTTGAACGGTGCAAGCCTTTCTTCTTTTCTCGTTGCCCATATATTGCCGAGAACCTTGGCAATTTTCATTGATTATCCCCTGACAACTTCTATACGGTTCTTTGCAGCGTATTCACGCGCAAGATCCGTAACGATTGTATTTTCGCAGATGTTGATGCGTTTTGCTCCGGCGACTGCCGCTTCTCTAACGTCACGCTCTGAAATAACACGTTTTTTGAACGTTTTTTCAATTACAGGGGCGGACGCTTCGCAGCAGCAGGCTGCAGCAGGCTGAGGAACGTTGGCATTACACGACTTTTTTGATTCAAGTTCCTGAAGCTTGAGCAAAACTCTTCTCAGGACTTCCTGAACCAAGGCTTCGTAATCCATTTAGTATTCCTCCTCTGTTTCGTTATCAAGTATGCAGTTTGCAGCTATTCCGGCGGGCGTAACCAGGAACGGATCAGCAGGCTTAATCGTTTCAATGCCAGTTACCTTTTTAAAGACTTTTTCAATGTCCGTCAGACACGAGGTGCCTCCGCAAAGATATATTGTATCCGTTGCCGACGGGTCAATATGACGAATTACTATTGACGCCATTTTTTCAATAACCGGACGGATAATAGGCATTATTTCCTTATGTCTTGCGTAATCCATTTTGATTGCTTCCGCCTCGTCGATAGAGATTCGCTGATTTCCTGCGAGTACAAGAGTTACATGAGTTCCGCCCGTAGGTTCGTCGTATATCTGCGTAACCTTTCCGTCCTTGAATATTGCAAGACCGGTCGTTCCGCCGCCTATATCAACTACAACGCCGTTTTCAATGTTGTAAATTGAGTTGGCAGCTGTCGGTTCGTCAAGTACGTTTGTTACGCGCAGCCCTGCGCCTTCCGCAACGTACCTGTGCGTACGGGCGCTGCTTTCAGTACCTGCCGGCATCGCGATTGCACACTGATTGAGTTCCGTGCCTATGCGCTCTTCAAGTTTCTGTCTGAGTGCACGGCTTATGTTAAGAGCTCCCGTGTAATCTACGACAACACCGTCACGCAGTACGCTTGCCGCCTGTTTTTCACATGCGACAGGATTGTTCTCTTCATCGAGGACAACCATAACAATGTATGCGGTGCCGAGGTCAAGCCCGACTTTGTAACGCGGATTTTTCTTTTTGGGCAGAAAAACCTGCGTTTCCGAGGCTGCGACCTTTTTCATGTAACTGTTGACTCTTTTCAGGTCAAGCATTGCAACTCTCTCCGAATCTGCTTATGCAATTATTTTGCCCAGTACAAAACCCTGGACATTTGCAGCATTGGCTTCATCAAAGTCGATGTGCATACGGTATTTCGATGTTTCCGTTACGCGAAGCACAACGTCTTTGAATATAACAGGACGGTCCGTGAGTGTTTCAACACAGACAATCTGTTTATCCTTCCAGCCGTGACGCGCCGCAACTTCCGGCGTGACGTGGACATGGCGTTTTGCGCAGATTACGCCTTTGGGTATCGTGATGGAGCCTTTCGGTCCCTCTATCGTAACCTGTCCGCTGTTTTCGAGCTGACCCGAAAGTCTGAGCGGTGCTTCAACGCCGAGTGTCACTGCATCGCTGCGCGACAGTTCGACCTGAGTTTCGGAACGCGCCGGACCAAGCAGGGCAACTCTTGTAAATTTGCCTTTGGGTCCTATAAGATTGACTCTCTGATCCGCAAGGAACTGCCCCGGCTGCGAGAGCGGGCGTTTGGGGATCATTTCGACTCCGTCGCCGAAAAGACGAGCCATATCCGTTTTGCTCAGGTGTACGTGTCTCGCTGACACTTCAATGATGACAAGTGCCGCTTTATCAATGGCTTTAAGGACGTGATCAACTATTGCATCCTGCATGACACTTAACCACCTTTACTATTTCTTGTATTCGTCTGCCAGATACATGCACATCATAATATGCATGACGCTGGAGAGTCTGTTGAGAGTCTCAACAATGTCCCTGCGTTCATAAACAGTCTGTCTTCTGAACGCGCGGACTGCCGCGACCTCAGTTTCCCGCACTGCGGTGCGAAGCTCATTCAGCAGCGCATAAACTTTGCCGAAAGAATAATCGGGCAAAACCATCTGCTTAATTGAGTAGAATTTCATCGGGTTATGCGATCTCTCGCGTATTTCTTCGTGCGTAAGACCAATGATGCGGTCGTTGACGAACGGTTCGTCAAGTACGTCGCAGCGCATTATCTCGCGCAGAACGCCGAGTACGTCGTTAAGATCGTCGATAAGCCTTTTGCTTCCGCTGCCTTCCGCAATTATCGCCTGTGTCAGAACGAAATGCGACTGAAGGCTGTCGAGCTTGCCCCTGAAATATATACGAAGATGATCCTTCGGAACCAGTTTGTTCCCGACAAGCTGAGTCATGTGCTCAGGCTTTTCAGGGAAGAAAGCTCCGCTTGTGTAATCCACGTACTTCGGGACGCACGCCTGTCCGGAAGCCGGTGCAACAGCGCGCGCAAGCTGCTGTTTTTTTGCGTCCTCCTCGCCGAATTCGTTTTTGGATTCTGTCGAGGATGGACCGCTTGAAGCTGCGCTCACCGCTTTTTCAGGTTTAAAATTAAACCTTGTGTGCACCGAGTTTTCTACTATTTCAATTTTGCGCTGGCGAAGGTATTCACGTGCTGCAGGCGAAAGTATCTTGCCCTCCGGAACCTGATAAGATTCCGGCTGTGAGGCTCTCAACTGATCGCGCAGTATTGCTTCTGTGATTGCCTTCAAAGAGGTTCACTCCCCTCTTAAAGCGTGTTACGCCTGTTTGTCGAGGCTGGGAAGTATATACTCTACCTCTTCGTGCGGACGCGGGATAACGTGGACGGAAATAAGTTCTCCGACTCTTTCCGCCGCCGCCGCGCCGGCATCTGTGGCTGCCTTAACCGCG
>JAZUJX010000081.1:0-14661 GCA_045642965.1 Synergistaceae bacterium
CTCTAAAACCTTAAGGGCGCACTTAGCACTTAGCACTTAGCACTTAGCACTTAGCACTTAGCACTTAGCACTTAGCACTTAGCACTTAGCACTTAGCACTTAGCACTTAGCACTTAGCACTTAGCACTTAGCACTTAGCACCTCTTTAGTTCTTCGTTCTTCGTTCGTCGTTCTTCGTTCTTCGTTCGTCGTTCCGCGCCTCCGCGTGGCTTCGCGCGGAATGACAGACTTTTTATTGTTTCTTCAAGGTTTTAGCTTTTAGCCTTAGGTTTTTGCTTTTAGCATATAGCTTATGGCTTACAGCTTTCTTTTAGTTCTTCGTTCTGCGTTCGTTGTTCTTCGTTCCTCGCAGCGCGAGCCCCGCGAGCGCAAGCAGCGCCAGCGCGCCAAACCCTGCGTTGCAGCCGCCTGACGACGATTTTTCCTGTTCTTCCCCGTCGAATTTCACGTCTTCGTTAAGCTCCGCCACGATTATTTCAGTTTCGCCGCTCTGGAAATATTTGCCGTAATTCGGTACAACAAATCTTAATCTCTGCAGCCTTTCGTCGTATTCCGCTTTGAACGCCGTATATTGTGTCAGTCCAGGCGTTCCGCCGTCTGCCACCGAGTCATCTTGGGGCTCCCCTTTGAGCTCCTGGATATCCAGTGTTCTTTTGTCTTTTGGTTCAATCACAAACGGTTCGCTGTCGGGTTCCCCAGCGGTTGTAATAACAGTGTCAAAATCGTCTTCGTCCGACATCAAAATAGCACTATCGTCTCCGTCTGTCGCGTATTCCGCTTTGTTTTTAATAAGCACGGCGAGCGGTTTTGTTTTGTCGTAGTTCTCTATCTTTTTGCCGAGCTGAATTTTGAACTTCGCCGTCTGTTTGTCTTCCGCACCGCCGGACTGTTCAACAGTCATTGTCAGCCTTGTTTTGGAAACGGCTTTCGTCAGCCCCGACACTCCCGTTATCCGTTCGGGGGACAGTACGGGGACAAGCGAAGTCTGCGTGATTTTATTTTTGATTTTCAGCTGTTCCGGCAGTTCGCTGATGGCGGGAAGCAGCCTGCTTATTGTTTCTTCCACGCCGTCGCTCTGCCCGTCTGTTTTTGTAAATATCGGCGAGTCAAGGCTGATTTGCAAAGCGGGGCAGGCAATACCACTTGTTTCTACCCTGTATTTAATAACATACTCTAAATCAAAACTGTCTCGCGCCGATCCTCTAGTACCAGTCTGGTCAGCAAGAACATAGCATCCAGTCTTGGTTGACTTAGGATTAGTAGAACGAAGCCACCCGAGGACATCATTCCCATCCTCTTGGAAATGAGATCGAACTTTTCTAGCCTCAAATGCCTCAGCTGCCTCGTAGAAAGACAGAACGTAAAGCAGGTCGTCGTACTCGTTCATTGAGGAAAATCCCGGATTGCGGTCTTTTTCCGTCATATCGTGCTTTTCTATATAATTTTTCCCGTCAGCCGTGCCGTTGACGCAGTCCCACGTCAGCTGCGGACCCGTGTAGTTTTTCAATTTTTCCTCGCATTCGTTCACTTTTTTGCGGAGGTCGGATTCGCTGTATTTGTTGCTGCTTCCGTCAGCTTTGAACGGCGTATCATTTATCGCTCCTTTCGCGATTAAATAACCGCTGTTTGCGTCTTTTTTTATCAGAATCCAGTTGTAACCGGCGAAATCTATCGTGTCGCCTACTTCGCTGAAACGCGCCATCGCCGGTGAACAGAAGGCAAGAACAGCACCTGCTAGAATTAGAACTGCGAAAAGCTTTTTGAGTTTGCTCTGCATGACATAGACCTCCGAAATTTTATAAAAATCAATTACTCTAAAACCTTAAGGGCGCACTTAGCACTTAGCACTTAGCACTTAGCACTTAGCACCTCGCACCTCGCACCTCTTTAGTTCTTCGTTCTGCGTTCTGCGTTCGTCGTTCTTCGTTCCGCACCTCCGCGTTGCTTCGCGCGGAATGACGGACTTTTTATTGTTTCTTCAAGGTTTTCGCTTTTAGCCTTTGGTTTTTGCTTATAGCATATAGCTTATAGCCTATAGCTTAATGCTCTTACAGCTTACAGCATGTAGCTTTCTTTTTCCATCCTGCCGTTATTATACCATTTCCGAAAGAATTTGTACCGCTTTTCTCTGCGCTTATTCTAAGCGTTTTTACTGATTTTTTACTGCGTATTTTTACGGATATTTATCCGTCATTCCGGCGGATACCCCTACGGGACACGAGACGGAGAATGAAAGGTGCTTGCCGCGCCGCTGATGGCAGACAGCTGACAGCGCGAACGAAGTTAGCAATACAGCGGCGCGTCAGCGCCAACGAAGTGCGAGGTGCGAAGTGCGAGGTGCAGATGACCGCAGGGAATATCGACCGTGTTTCTTTAGGGAGAATAAGTGCGCCCTTAAGGTTTTTGTTGGTACTTGCTAATTTTACGGTACGGCACATAAAAGAAATCTTGTATTTTTATTCCTGACAGGCTATAATCTTTCTGCAAGGGAATATAATACATTTGAAAGGGTGAACTGCAATGAAAAAAATATCAGTAAAAATATGCGCAGGGTTACTTCTGCTTCTTGCAATGTGCACGGCAGCCTTTGCTGAAATCAGTATGGAACAGGCAAAGAAAATCGCGCTTGCTAAAATAGGCAATCCGAACGCAAAGCTTGTTAAGGAAGAGCTTGACACGGACGACCATTACGGCACCGTTTACGAATTTAAGTACGTGGCGGGCTCCTACAAATACAAGATTGAAATTACGACGGAAACCGGAAAAGTGATTAAGTTCAAGAAAGAGTCGCGTTTCTTTGACGACTAAAAACAACAGTATTTTACAGTTAGCAAAACAGGAAAGCGGGACTGCCCCGCTTTCTTGTTTTTTATTCCGGGATTTATTTCCCTGCGTCGTTTCCCGTTTTTGGGTATATAATTTCTGCGGAAGGTGACAGTATGTTTAACGATGAAGCAGCCCGCACATGGTTTCGCGGTTTTACGGCGCGTTTCGGCAGAGACGGGCTTTTTGACAAGGCTCTTGCGTACAAGATAGGACATTCCGAGCGCGTGGCGCAGTATGCGCTTGACATAGCGAAGTCTGAGAACTGGAACAGCGCTGCAGACAGGTCTCTTTGTTTTGCAACAGGTCTGCTGCACGACACTGGGCGTTTTCCCCAGTATGAGCAGTACGGGACTTTTAAGGACGCGGACAGCGTTGACCACGCGGATTTGGGCGCGGACGTGCTGGAACGCGAATTTGACTGGAACGGCGTTTCTTCCGAAGAGAAGGAAATTCTGCTCTGCTCGGTAAGAAATCACAATAAGCTTGTCATAGCGGACAACGTTCCGCAGTTTGCGCTTCGTTTCGTAAATATGGTACGCGACGCGGATAAAATTGACATTTTCTTTCAGGTACAGCAAAGGATAGACAACGGCACGGTTTTTGACATGCTTCCCCGCCACCGCGTATACAAGGGCATTTCTCAGGAGCTGGTTGAGTGCATAAAAAGCACGGGGAGAAGCGATTACAGATTTGTAAAATCGCTTTCCGATTACAGGCTTGCAGAGCTTGCATGGGGGCTTGACCTCAATTATCCGTACAGTATAAGAATTTTGAAGGACGCAAAAATTTTTGACAGGATTGTAAATGAGCTGAAGCCGTTCGGCATTGACGGGCTGTGCAGCGAGCTTATGAACGAAATAAACAGGCGGGGCTAACCGCCTGTTTTTAAGTCACTTTATTAAAAATTCTTCCGGATAGTTTTCCTTGAGCCATGCGAGCATGTAAAGACTACCGAAACAGAGGACGGGACAGCCCTGTTTTGAGGCTTCTTTTACCGCGTCGTAAGGCGAGGCAAAGCTTCCTCTTACGTCAAAGCCGAGAGACACAGCCGTTTCCGCCATTTCTTCCGCTTTCATGCTCCGTTCCATCTGAGGCACTTCAGTGCAGTAAAATTCAAGATTAAGTCCTTTGAGCAGTTCCAAGGCGTTTTTAACGTCTTTGTCGCGCATCATTGCAGTTACCGAACATATTTTCTGCCCTTTGAAAAGCAGGCTGATATTTTCGGCAAGTCTTTTCATCGCGTGAGGATTGTGCGCCCCGTCAAGCAGAAGCGGCGGATTTTTTCGTACAAGTTCCATGCGCCCCTGCCATTTCATCGTGCTCAGCGCGGTTCTGACTGTTTTTTCCGTTATTCCGCCAAAGCTTTTGCGCAGCTCTTCCGCGGCGCAGAGCGCAAGAGCCGTGTTTTCCGCCTGATAGGCGCCTGCAAGCGCCGTTTTGCAGCTTTTGCCTTTGAAGCTGAGCGTTGTTCCGTCAAGTGAAGTTTCTGTCAGGCTGTAATCTGTTTTTGAAAGCAGGCTGCCTTTTGTTCCTGCCTGTTCACATTTTTCAAGGAACTGCTTTTCAAGTTCTTCACTGCCTCCGGCAAATATTGCAGGGGCGTTCCCGCGTATTACGGCAAATTTTTCGGCTGCAATTTTTTCAAGCGTGTCTCCAAGGTAATCTGTATGGTCAATTCCTATCGGCGTTACGAGGGTTAAAATGACGTTTTCAAGCGTGTTTGTCGCGTCAAGCCTGCCGCCGAGCCCCGCTTCGACGACCGCTATGTCCACTTTGTTTTCAGCAGTCAGCATAAATGCCGCCGCCGTTGTGAGTTCAAAATAGGTCGGCATATCTTCTTCCGCCGTGCCGCTGTTTTCAAGCGCGTTTTTTATCTGTCCGACAACCCTGAGCCAGTCGGAAGCGGGAAGCATTTCGCCGTTTATCAGCAGTCTTTCGCCGAAGCAGGCAAGGTGGGGACTGGTGTAGAGTGCCGTTTTGCAGCCGGAACAGCGCAGTATCTTTTCAACCGTCGCTGAGGTTGAGCCTTTGCCGTTGGTGCCTACAACATGCACTGCCTTAAACTGCCGTTCAGGGTTTCCGACAAGCGCCAGCAGTTTGGAGAGGCGGACAAGCCCCGGGTGAATTCCGGGGCTTGCGATTTTTTGCAGTTCGTTTTCTATTTCCGAAAATTTTATTTCCATTTTGCAGCTATTCTGCCAGACTTTTGAGGTTCTCCAGCATACGCTCTTTTTTGGCGCTGTTTTCAGCCAGTTCGGTCTTTTCTTTTTCTATGACTTCCGCAGGCGCCCTGTTTATGAAGTTCTGATTGGCAAGCTTGCCGCTGCTCTTTGCTATGTCTTTTTCAAGCTTGGCAAGGTCTGCTTTGAGGCGCTGAATTTCTTTTTCAACGTCAAGCAGGTCACCTACCGGCAGATATATCTGCACGTCGTCAAGCACAGAAGCAAGGCTCTTTTCAGGTTTGCTTTCAGAGACAACGATTGCTTCAACACGCGTAAGCAGAAGTATCTGGCGTTCGTTTTCTTTGACAAGCGCAAGCTTGGCATCGTCATGCACCGTGATTTCAACACGCGGTATCTGCTGTGAAGGAGCTATTCTCGCTTCGGCGCGCAGGCTGCGGATCGTGCGGATTATTTCCTGTACGAATTTCATGTCTGAGGCTGCTTTTTCGTCAAGCGTTTCGGGACGCGCTTTCGGCCATGAGTTTTTCATAACGTAGCTGTCGCCGAACGGGAAGGCATGCCACAGTTCTTCCGTAACAAACGGTATGAACGGGTGCAGAAGCTTGAGCACGTCTTCAAAGAGGACAAGCAGAACAGCCTGCGTCGATTTGCGGCGTTCTTCGCCTTCGTCACCGCGAAGCGCCGGTTTGGCAAGCTCAAGATACCAGTCGCAGAGTTCGCCCCATACGAAATCGTACATAAGGCGGGCAGCTTCGCCGAAGAAATAGCCGTCAAGCAGCTTTGTGATTTCCGCGGTAACCTCCGCAAGTCTGTTGAGTATCCATTTGTCCTGAAGTTTGAGCTGTTTTTCGTCCCATTTCTGTCCTTTTTCGGCGTCTTCAAGGTTCATGAGAGCAAAGCGGCTCGCGTTCCAGAGTTTGTTAAGGAAGAGACGGTAGGTCGCTATGCGTTCCGTTGAAAGGAAGATGTCGCGTCCCTGTACGGTCAAGGCAGCCATTGTCAGACGAAGCGCGTCTGCCCCGTAGTCTTTGACTATGACGAGCGGGTCTATGACGTTGCCTTTTGATTTGCTCATTTTCTGCCCTTTTTCGTCCCTTACAAGCGCGTGAATGTAAATGTCGCGGAAGGGAACTTCTTTTGTTCCGTAGAGTCCGAACATTATCATTCTGGCAACCCAGAAGAAGATTATGTCAAAGCCAGTGACGAGAACCGACGTCGGGTAGAATTTTTTAAGCTGCTCTGTTTTTTCCGGCCAGCCCATTGTCGAGAACGGCCAGAGTCCGCTTGAGAACCACGTGTCAAGCACGTCTTCGTCCTGTTTGAGGTTCGTACTTCCGCACTTTGAGCATTTGTGCGGGGCTTCTGCCGCAACCATTATTTCCCCGCAGTCCTGACAGTACCATGCGGGAATTCTGTGTCCCCACCAAAGCTGGCGGGAAATGCACCAGTCGCGGATATTTTCCATCCACTGGAAGTAGACGTTCGTCCACTGTTCAGGTATAAAGCGGATTTTTCCGGCTTTTACCATTTCAACGCCTTTGTCGGCAAGAGGACGCGTTTTGACGAACCACTGCTCCGAGAGATACGGCTCAATTACCGTATGGCAGCGGTAGCATTCCCCGACAGAGTGTTTGATTTCCTGTACGCTGAGCAGCACACCTTCGGCTTTGAGGTCTTCGACAACAACTTCGCGGGCTTCAAAACGGTCAAGTCCGGCATATTTTTCGCCGGCGTCTTTCGTCATTATTCCGCTTCCGTCTATGACCTGTATCTGCTCAAGTCCGTGGCGCTGTCCGACAAGGAAGTCGTTCGGGTCGTGTGCAGGCGTTATTTTAACGCAGCCAGAGCCGAATTCGGGGTCAACCATATTGTCTTCAATAACAGGTATGACGCGGTGAACAATAGGAACTACAACTTTTTTGCCGATAAGATGGCGGTTTTTCTGGTCGCGCGGGTGAACGGCTATTGCGACGTCTCCCATGATTGTTTCGGGACGCGTCGTCATTACCTTTACTTCGCCCGGTTCGTCCGCGAATTTGTATGCGACTTCGTAGAATTTTCCGTCGTGGTCGTGGTGTTCGACTTCAAGGTCAGAAAGCGCGGTCTGGCAGCGCGGGCACCAGTTAATAAGGTATTTTCCGCGATAGATGAGCCCGTCGTTGTAGAGTGAAACAAACATTTTGCGGACTGCCGCAGAGAGACCTTCGTCCATTGTAAAGCGTTCCCTCGACCAGTCGCAGGAAGCGCCGAGTTTTTTAAGCTGCGATATGATTGCGCTGCCGTATTCTTCTTTCCATTTCCAGACGCGGTTGACAAATTCTTCGCGTCCGAGGTCGTGGCGCGAGATGCCTTCTGCCGCAAGCGAGCGTTCGACAACGTTCTGCGTGGCTATACCGGCATGGTCTGTGCCCGGAACCCAAAGCACTTCATAACCCTGCATGCGTTTTGTTCTGCAGAGGATGTCCTGCAGCGTATTGTCGAGCGAGTGTCCCACGTGCAGTTTGCCCGTGACGTTCGGCGGCGGTATGACGATTGAAAATTGCGGCTTGCACGAGGCGGTATCAGCCTTGAAAAGCTCGTCGTCTGTCCATTTGCCGTACCATTTGTCTTCAATAGGCGCAGGATCGTAATTTTTGTCGAGTATCGTTTTTTCGGAATCCATCAGGAATTCCCTCCTCTTTGACAGACCTGGTGGCTGTCGAATCTATCTTGACAGATTTCTGCGGCCGTTCCGCAGACATCTGACAGATGCTTTGAAAAGCAGCGGCGCTTAAAGCTTTGCGCCTGCCGCCATTTTTTTCAGTCCGTTTTTCGCCTCAATGAGTCCCTGCCGGAGCGCTTCCGCCTGTTCGTTGTTCGCGCCTGAGGTGAGATACGGCGGCAGGACGGATTCAATTCCGTTCCTGACGTATTTGTCGTAAGTTCCTTTTCTTTTGCCGCCCGAAATTTTATCCGCTTTTGTAAAAACTATAAGCCGCGGCATGTCAATTTCATCAAGCCACTGCTCAAGTTCAAGGTCATTGTCAAGCATGCCGTGACGGAAATCAACGAGATGCACGACAAAGCTGATTTTGCGTTTCGCCGTGAAATAATCCTCTATCAGCTTCCGCCAGCTTTTGCGTTCTTCAGCGGATTTCGAGGCGTAGCCGTAGCCCGGTATGTCAACGAGCATGAAGCGTTCGTTTTCCGGCGCTTCTATTTTGTAGAAGTTTATGCTGCGCGTTTTGCCCGGTTTTGAACTGACTTTCGCGACGCTTCTGCCGAGCAGCGAATTTATCAGCGTGGATTTTCCCACGTTGGAGCGCCCCGCAAACACGATTTCGTCCAGCTCGGCCGGAGGCAGCTGCTGTTTGTTAAACGCCGTACAGTAAAGCTCCGATTTCCAGTGCGTCATTTTTTCAGCGCCAGAGCGGCGACCTCGTCAAAGGTTGACACGTAGTGTGTCTCAAGTCCTTCTTTAATCCAGTCCTTGAGTTCCGCCACGTCGTTTTTGTTGTCCGCCGGAACTATAAGTTTTTTCAGTCCGAGACGCTTTGCCGCGAGTATTTTCTCACGCACGCCGCCTATCGGAAGCACTTCGCCGTGAAGCGTCATTTCGCCTGTCATGGCGTAGGAAACGTCTATTTTGCGTCCCGTGAGCGACGAGCAGATAGACAGCGCAAGCGTAATTCCCGCCGACGGGCCGTCTTTCGGGACAGCGTTTTCAGGTACGTGCACGTGTACGTCCTTTTTCTGCCAGTCAAATTTTTCAAGCCCGAATTTCTTTGCGTTGGAGCGGATGTAAGCCATTGAGTTTTTCAGCGATTCCTGCATTATATTGCCGAGGTTGCCGGTGAACGTTACGTTTCCGCAGCCTTCCATGACCGCTGATTCTATAAGCAGCACTTCCCCGCCGGCTTCCGTCCACGCAAGCCCTATGGACGTCCCCGCCGCATTCTGTTTCGGAACACGAGTTGCGTAAAGCTTCGGGGCGCCGAGATATTCTTTTACTTTGTCGTTGTTTATAACGTTTTTCTTTCTCTCCGCTTCCGGATTTTTAGCGATGCCGGCAGCAATTTTACGCGCTATTTTTGACAGCGCGCGGTCAAGTCCGCGGACACCTGCTTCGTGCGTGTAGTTGCGTATAACGTTCATCAGCACCGGCTTTGAGATGCTGATGTCGTCTGCGGTTATGCCGTGTCCCTTAATAATTTTCGGCAGCAGATGACGTTTCGCTATCTCTATTTTTTCTTCGGCAAGATAGCCCGGCAGATGTATGATTTCCATTCTGTCAAGCAGCGGCCCCGGAATAGTCGAGGTCGTGTTCGCAGTCGTGATGAACATTACACGGCTCAGGTCAAACGGCACTTCGAGGAAATTGTCCGTAAAGCGGAAATTCTGTTCGGGGTCAAGCACTTCAAGCAGGGCAGAAGAAGGGTCTCCCTTGTAAATGCTTCCGATTTTGTCTATTTCGTCAAGCAGCATAACGGGATTGTCAGTTCCTGCCTGCTTTATTTTCTGTATTATTTTTCCGGGCATTGACGCAACGTAGGTGCGTCTGTGACCGCGTATTTCAGCTTCATCGCCAAGTCCGCCGAGCGCTATGTTCACGAATTTACGTCCCATGGCACGCGCTATTGACATTCCGAGAGAGGTTTTGCCTACTCCGGGAGGTCCGACAAAGCAGAGTACCTGAGCGCGCATTTCTTTCCCCGCAAGCTTTCTGACGGCAAGATATTCAACTATTCTGTCCTTTACGTCGTCAAGTCCGTAGTGATCTTCGTTGAGAATTTTCTCTGCTCTTGCTATGTTGAGGTCGTCCTCTGACGATTTGTTCCACGGCAGGTCAAGCAGCCATTCTATATACGTTCTGGACACCGAAGCTTCCGGCGACATTGCAGGCATACGGGAGAAACGGTCTGTTTCCCTGAGAGCTTTTTCTTTTACAGCTTCCGGCATCAGAGAGCTTTCAATTTTTTCCCTGAGTTCCTCTGCGTCCGCTCCTGTGCAGTCGTCACCAAGCTTGTCCTGAACTATTTTCAGCTTTTCGCGCAGGAAATAGTTGCGCTGCGTGTCTTTTATTTTTTCCTGCACCTCGTCGTCTATCTCTTTTTCCATTTCAAGCATTTCACATTCGCCTGCAAGCAGCTCGACAAGCAGGCGCAGACGCGCACCGATTTCTGTCGTTTCAAGCAGGCGCTGTTTGCTTTCTGCTTTGATTTTCAGGTGCGAAGCGGTGAGGTCGGCAAAATTCTCCGGATTGGAAATTTCTTCCGCCATCTGGAGAATCTGCTGCGGCACGTGACGGTTAAGCGCAATATATTTTTCAAGCTCGGTCATGACAGATCTGCGCAGCGCTTCAATCACGTTGTCCGAGGTTTCGCAGGTCGTGGGAACTTTTTCAATTTCCGCTTCAAGATAACTCGCGCTGTAGACAAACTGCACTACTTTCGCGCGGCACAAGCCTTCGAGCACAACGTTAAGACTTCCGTTTTTGTTCTGCATAACGTTCTGTATTGTGCACAGAGTACCGAACTGACGCATATCGTTCGTACCCGGGTTTTCAAGTGAAGCGTCGTACTGCGCGGAAACAAAGACAAGGCGGTCAGGCGCAACCGCTTTGACCGCGTTTATGGTGCGTGCCCTGCTCGTAAGCAGCGGCGTTATTGAGCCGGGAAAAACTACCGTGTCCCGAACAGGAATTACCGGACAGGCAAACAAATCAGACAACCTCTTTTTTCGGAGTTATATGAGCTTTGCCGCTGCCTGCAACCATCTCTCTGGTCACAGTTACTTTTGCGATTTCCGACGCTTTACCTGGGATTTCGTACTGCAGGTCAAGCATAAGGTTTTCAAGTATCGTTCTGAGCGCACGGGCTCCAGTTCCGAGTTTGATTGCTTTTTTGGCAATTTCCCTGACTGCGTCGTCTTCAAATTCAAGTTCTACGCCTTCAAGGGCAAACATTTTCTGATACTGTTTGAGCGGCGCGTTTTTCGGTTCTTTGAGTATGCGGACAAGCGCGTCTTCGGCAAGCGAGGAAAGCGCTACGAGAACCGGCAGACGGCCGATAAATTCCGGAATAAACCCGAAAGAGCGAAGGTCGTCCGGCTGAACCTGTTTCAGCAGTTCGTCTGTGCGCTGCTGTTTGAGATTGCTGGTAATGTCGCCGCCGAAGCCTATCGCCTTTTCGGTAGTTCTGCGGGCAATAATTTTGTCGAGCCCGTCAAAGGCTCCGCCGCAGATGAAAAGTATGTGCGACGTGTCAACCGGTATCGTTTCCTGGTTCGGATGCTTGCGTCCGCCTTTCGGCGGAATGTTTGCAACCGTACCCTCGATTATTTTGAGAAGCGCCTGCTGGACACCCTCGCCTGAAACGTCGCGCGTTATCGAAACAGATTCAGATTTGCGTGCTATTTTGTCTATTTCGTCAATGTAAATTATTCCGCGCTGTGCCGCGTCAATGTCAAAATCCGCCGCCTGAAGCAGTCTGAGAAGTATGTTTTCAACGTCTTCGCCGACGTAACCGGCTTCCGTAAGGGTTGTGGCGTCGGTTATTGCGAAAGGAACGTTGAGCATTTTGGCAAGCGTCTGTGCAAGCAGTGTTTTGCCGCTGCCTGTAGGTCCGACAAGCAGCACGTTGCTTTTCGGAAGCTCGACGCCGTCGTCTCCGTCCGAAAGCGGATTGGTTATTCTTTTGTAGTGATTGTACACGGCAACGGAAAGGACTTTTTTCGCATCGTCCTGTCCTATTACGTACTGGTCAAGAAACTGTTTGATTTCCTCAGGCTTCGGGAGCGTGTCAAACACAGGGGCGGAAACGTAGTCCGCCTTTTTCTCCGCCGGAATGCACGGTGTGTCGGGAAATGCGTCGCTGCCGAACTCTTCCCTCAGAACAACGTTGCAAAGCTGGATACAGTCGGTACATATAAAAATATTATTGGGACCGGCTATAAGCCTGCCCACCTCGTCCTGCGTCTTTCCGCAGAATGAGCAGCGCGGTTTGGGGCGTTTGCTGCCAGTATTTTCAAGCGAATTTTTTCTTACCATTTTTAACGATTTTCTATAACCTGATCAACTATGCCGTATTTCATAGCTTCCTGAGCCGACATGTAAAAATCTCTGTCAGTATCTTTTTTGATTTGTTCGAGCGGCTGTCCCGTGTGTTTTGAGATAATTCCGTTGAGCGTGTTTCTCGTCTTGAGAATTTCTACAGCCTGAATTTCGATGTCGGACGCCTGTCCCTGCGCTCCGCCGAGAGGCTGGTGTATCATCACGCGCGAATTCGGCAGTGCAATGCGTTTGCCGTGAGCGCCCGCCGCAAGAAGAACCGCGCCCATGCTCGCAGCCTGCCCCGTGCATATCGTAGAAACGTCAGGCTTGATGTACTGCATGGTGTCGTAAATCGCCAGTCCGGCGGAAACAACTCCGCCCGGGCTGTTGATGTAAAGAAACACGTCCTTTTCCGGATCCTGGCTTTCAAGGAAAAGCAGCTGCGCGACAATAAGATTGGCAACGTTGTCGTCTATCGCCGTTCCGAGAAAAATTATTCTGTCGTTAAGCAGGCGGCTGTATATGTCGTAGGCTCTTTCGCCTCTGCCCGTCTGCTCTATAACCGTTGGAATAAGATAACCGCTCATAAAAGCTCCTCCGTCCGGGGAATTATTTCTTTTCCTCTGCTTCGACTTCCTTAACCTGAACCTG
Organism: Synergistaceae bacterium; assembly: GCA_045642965.1. Lineage (GTDB taxonomy): Bacteria > Synergistota > Synergistia > Synergistales > Synergistaceae > Equadaptatus. The sequence goes on from JAZUJX010000081.1 coordinate 12,691, forward strand.
CGTCGCAGCGTATTCAGCCGTCTTGCGCGCACGGACTTCGTCCATCACCTGATAGAGATGGTCTTTGTTCGAGTAGAGGTAATCTTCAACTTTTTTGAGGTCCATGCCTGAAGCAAGCGCCATTTTTCTGATTTCAAGCTGCAGCTCTTCTTTCGTGCAGTCAATGTCGTTCGCGTCAGCGATTGCTTTGATGACGAGCGAGCGTTTCACGGCTTTTCTTGCCGTATCGTCAACCTGTTTCTCAAACTCGTCCTTGTCGGTGCCGGACTGTTTCAGGAATTCGTCAAGCGTCATATCTTCATTGCCTGTCTGGCGTTTGATTCTGTCTTCCTGTTCGGCTTTTATCGCCGCCTTTTCGCGGTCGATAAGCTTTTCGGGAATGTCTATTTCGCAGGCGTCAGTAATTGCGGATATCGCCGATTTCCTGAGGCTGTCTTCCGTTTCTCTTTCAGCCGCTTTTTCCAGACGCTCCATAACGCTCTTTTTGAATTCTTCAACAGTTTTCAGTCTCGTGTAGGTAAGTTCGGGAATATTTTCGTCCGTAAGCTGCGGAATATCTTTTTTCATAATGCCCTGAATGTCAAATTCGTAGCGCATTTTCTGTCCTGCAATTTCTTTTACGCTGTTGTCGGCTTCAACGGTAAACGCAGCTTCGGCTTTTTCTCCGGGCTTTTTGCCGACAAGGGCGGAAACTATTTCAGGGCGGATGCCGGGCTGTTTAAGGTCTATTTCGGATTTCTGGTCTTTTTCGGCTTCCGTTTCCTTTCCGCCGTCTTCTGCGAGGAAGGAATTGTATTTCACGGAAACTATGTCGTCAGCCGTGATTTCGCGCTCTTCGTATGACGGTACGACTTTGGCGTGCGCTTCAAGCATCTGCTGGATGTTTTCGTCGCGCATTTTTTCCGTTGCCTTGTAGATCGTCTTTTCAGCCGTGATTGTTGAAAGGTCAGGAAGGACTACCTCCGGCGACACCTCGTAGACGACGGTAAATTCAAACGCTTTGCCGTCTTCAAGAGCGTCCCCTGGCTTGACGTCAGGATATTCGACAAGGTCAAGCTCATTTTCACTGACCGACTCGTCTATGCCCTGATTTATAAGCTTTTCCTGCGCCTGAGCGCAGATTGCCGCTTTGCCGAAGCAGAGTTCAAGCGTTTTGCGGGGAACGTGTCCCTTGCGGAAACCTTTGATGTTTGCCTTCTGCGAAAGCTCTGCATACGTTGCGTCCAGTGCTTTGCTTACCTCTTCGGCTTCAAAAGCAACCTTGACCGTTAAAATATTTTTTTCCTGAGATACGATTTCTGACTTCACTGTGTACTGCCCCTTTGCTCAATAGTTATTGAAATAACCGATAAATTTTACCACATTTATGGAAATTTTGCAGAAATAATCGGCAGCAGCCGAAAATTCATAAAATTCATAAAAAAGCCCGCATACGGCGGGCTGATTTTCAATGGAGCGGACAACGGGATTCGGACCCGCGACATTCGGCTTGGGAAGCCGACGCTCTACCAGCTGAGCTATGTCCGCGTGAGAGATATTTTAACACATATTCCGGCGTATGGATTATAATATTTTGGCGAGGTGAGTATATTATGCCGGGACCGAAGAGATACAAAACAGCAAAAATCGGCGTTATTCTGTCGTCGGAAGAGCTTTTGGAAAAGCTGGCCGGCGGGCTTGCAATATTTGACAAGCTTTACGTAAAATACGAGCTTGCAGGACTTCCTCCGCACAACAGCAGACAGGAACTTGAAAACTATGCCGCAAACGCTAAAAAACGCGGGCTTGAAGCGGTAATAGTATCAGCCGGCTCCAATGACGAACTGCCGCATTTTACAGCGGAAAAATGTCTTGCGGCGTTAATTTTCGCGCCTGTGTCAAAAACCAGCAGAAGCGTGCCGCAAATGCTTCTTGCTTCGTCAAGTTTCTGCGTTGCCGCCGCAAATGATTTTTCAAAGGCGGCGCACTTCG
>JAZUJX010000082.1:0-36459 GCA_045642965.1 Synergistaceae bacterium
ACCTGGAACGAGGGAGTCCCTCAGAGCCGCATTCCTGCGGTGTTCCAGCCGTCGTACCTAAAAAAGGAACGAGCTTGCCGAAGCTTTAAATTGACTGCGCTTGACGTCAATGCGATTTAGACTGCAAAAGCATCCACCGGGTACCGGCGGTGAAAATGGCTGGTGAGACCCTCCGCCGATATAATGTTCTGCAGGGAGAGACAGAGACCTTGTCTGCCTCAACACGGGGACAATTATACACGAAACAATGCAAAAGTCAATAGGAAAAGTGCGTAAAAGCAATAAAAATATAATATAATAATGCAGTATGCTGCAATAAAATAAGCGGCAGAGCATTTGCCCAGCCGCTTGGATATACACTTTCTTGAAAATTATTTTGCAATGCCGCGTTCTTTATCCGTTCCCGGAATAAGATTATCGCAGAATGCGGCGCAGAGAGCGGCTCGAAGATAAAACAACGGCGGAAAAGCCCCGCCGTTGTTTTGTGTTGTCGCCTGAATAATTACTTTGCAATGCCGCGTTCCTTATCCGTACCCGGGATAAGATTATCGCAGAATGCGGCGCAGAGACCTGCGACTGCCATCGGGGTTTTGAGAACAGCCCAGAGCATTCCGCCGAGCATCTGTCCGAAGAAGCCTGTGAAGAGCGCCTGCTGCGTTTCAACCCAGCCTGGGACGCCGAGGCACATGAGGAATGAGAAACCGACTATGAGGACGTTTCTCTGGCTGCCCATGTCCGCGCGCATCAAGTTTTGAATTCCGAGTGCGCCTATTGTTCCGAAAAGCGTTATGTAAGCGCCGCCGATAATCGGTGAAGGCATGGTTGCTATAAGTGCGCCGAGCTTTGCAAATAGTGACAGCAGAATAAGAATTACCGCGCCTATTCTGATTACGTAACGGCTTGCAACGCCTGTGAGCGCCATGAGTCCGATGTTTTCCGTATAAGAGGTTGTTCCGACGCTTCCGAGTATGCCTGAAATTGCGCAGCTGAAGCCTTCCGCGCCGAGTCCTTTGTTTATCTGTTCCTGTGTCGGATCATTGACGCCTGCCGCGTATGTGCAGTTATGATAGTCGCCTATTGATTCAATCATGCAGCAGAAGAAGCCCGCGAAGATTGCGCCGATTGCGAGACCTGAGAATTTCGGCACGCCCCACGGCATAAAGAGTTTGTAACGGAACCACGGTGCGTCTGCAACGCTCTGGAGATTAATGTAGGCGGCATGCCCGGGCGCAAAAACTCCTGCAAGCGAAAGGGCAAGGCAGAGCAGATAGGCTATAACTATCGCTCCGAGTACTGCGAATATGTTGAGGAATTTGTTTTTGCTTACGAGGCTGAACAAAAAGACGAGCAGAACGACGAGAAGCGCCACAGGCCAGTAGTTTGCGGCGTTAAACTGCACGGCCGTCGGGGCAAGGGTGAAGCCGATAGCCATAATTGTAGGGCCGATGACAACCGGCGTTATGAATTTGCGTACGCGTCCGATTATTCTGGTGTAGCCCAAAAGTCCGAGCGTAATACCGCCGGCGATAAGCGCGCCTCCGACGTACTGCATTACAACGTCTGCGCCCATTGCTTTGTAGGCGCCGACTATGGTGAGTATCGGAGGTATGAAGCTGAAGCTTGAACCCTGCACTATTGGCAGTCCGCTTCCGAGTTTCGGGTGTGTCTGAATGAGTGTCGCAATTCCCATTGCGAAATAGACGCAGCCGATGAAGGCGCCTATTTGAGCCGTTGTCATTCCCATTGCCGGCCCGCAGATGAGAGGCACAAGCGTTGTTGCCCCGAAGAGCGTCAGAACGTGCTGCGCCCCTGCGAGAATTGCTATTCCCAGCGGCGGACGGTCTTCAATGCCGTAGACTATGTTTTTGTTTGCCATGTCTGTTCCCCCTTAAGTTTTGCTGCAATTTGCATCCTAAAAATAATAATGCACGGCGCAAAAAAAATCCAGCGGAAATTTTAAAAATTCCGCCGGATTAGAGATTGTAAATTATTTTGCCTTTCCCTGTGCTATAACCGCTGCCTGTGCTTTCGCTATTTCTTCGGGGTCGCCTACGTAATAGCTGCGCAGCGGGTTCATGTTTTCGTCAAATTCATAAACGAGAGGCACTGCGTTTGGGATATTGACGCCGACAATTTTGTCGTCGGGAACGTTGTCTATGATTTTCACGAGTGCGCGTATTGAGTTGCCGTGTGCGGAGATGACAATTCTTTTGCCGCTTTTTATTTCAGGGACAATTTGTTCCTGCCAGAACGGCTGTACGCGCTCTACCGTCATTTTCAGACTTTCTCCCTGCGGAAGGTCTGTGCCCTGAATTCCTGCGTTGTTGGGACTGTTTTTGGGGTGGCGCGGGTCAGTTTCGTCAAGCATGGGGGGCTCGACGTCGTAGCTTCTGCGCCATTTCAAAACCATTTCTTCACCGTATTTTGCGGCTGTTTCGGATTTGTTGAGTCCCTGCAGCGCACCGTAATGCTTTTCGTTCAGATGCCAGTCCTTTTCGGAGGGAACCCAAAGCTGATCCATTTCGTTCAGCATATAGAAAAGAGTCTGAATTGCGCGGCTGAGGTTTGAGGTGTAAGCTTTGTCGAAAACGTAGCCCTCTTTTTTCAGCAGTTTTCCTGCGTTTCTCGCTTCCTCTATGCCCTGCTCCGTGAGGGCGATGTCAGTCCAGCCTGTGAAACGGTTTTCTTTGTTCCATTCGCTTTGCCCGTGTCGTACGAGTACGAGTTTGTACATCTGTTAATCAGCTCCTTCCGCGTTGTATGACCTTCTGCAGGTATTTTAGTACAAAAGCGGGAATAATACAATTACATACTGACATTGTTTTTTTTAAGTCAAGGTAATTTTTTGTGCCGAAAACGGTCTGTTTGGGAGTACAATAAACAACGGTATATGTAATTTTTACCTGACGTTTGACATGGAGGGATTGCTGATGAAAGTCGCCGATGAAATTCGCGGATTTAAAGCAAAGGAGATAAGTGAAGAAGGGCTTGCAGAGCTGCAGGAAGCGGCAAGGAGAGGAAGAATATCTTCCGTTCTCGCCACCTCCGTTGCAAATAGCGGGCATCCGGGCGGAGCGCTTTCTTCAATGGATATATACACGCTGCTGCTTGCAGTCGCCAACGTTTCGCCCAAAACAGCAGACGACGTTGAGAGAGACAGAATAGTTGTCAGCCACGGACACACGTCTGCGGGCTTCTATTCGGCGCTTGCTGAATACGGCTTCTTTAAAGCGGAAGATATGATTGCGAATTTCAGGCGCACAGGCAGCGCGTTTCAGGGGCACGTTGAACGCTGTGTCCCCGGAGTTGACTGGGGTACGGGCAACCTCGGACAGGGACTTTCGGCAGGCGTTGGTTTCGCGCTTGCGGCGCGTGCGAGAAATTCACAGGCACGCACCTGGGTCGTCATGGGCGACGGCGAACAGGTAAAAGGACAGGTCGCGGAAGCGCGCCGCATCGCGGTCAAGGAAAAACTTGCAAACCTTACGGCGATAGTTGACTGGAACAATATACAGATAGGCGGAAATCTTGAAGACGTTATGCCTTCAAATATTAAAGAACTTTGGGAGGCGGACGGCTGGAGGGTATTCACCTGCGACGGTCATTCTTTCAAACAGATGTATGCAGCCCTGCGCGACGCCGCAAACTGCGACGGGTGCGCAGTAGTGCTTTGCAGGACGGTTATGGGCAAGGGCGTTTCATTTATGCAGAATGTTGCGACGTATCACGGCAAAACAGTCTCCGGCGAACAGCTTGAACAGGCATTGTCCGAACTGGGCGGCGATATAAAGCAGTATGAGGCGGCAGTCGCAAAACGTAAGGAGGCGCTTGTTCTCGGACGCGGGGACAAAGCGGAAGCGGCAGTGCTTGACCTTGGCACGCCGAAAACCTATACGGCGGAGGACAAAAAGGACAACCGCGGCGCATTCGGAACAGCGCTGGCAGAGGTCGGGGCGCTTAACTACAAAAAGGAAGGCAAAACGCCGCTTCTCGTGTTTGACTGCGACCTTGCAGGCTCCGTTATGGTGAAGGATTTTGGCAAAGCCTGCCCTGACAATTTCGTAGAGGCGGGTATTCAGGAGCACTGCGTGGCGACGACGGCGGGTTCTGCCTCGACGGCGGGCGTTGTTACGCTTTGGGCTGATTTCGGAGCTTTCGGAAGCGATGAAGTGTACAACCAGCAGCGCCTTAACGACATAAACTGCGCAAACACCAAAACGGTGCTCACACATTCGGGACTTGACGTAGGCGAAGACGGAATGACGCACCAGTGTGTTGATTACGTCGGACTTTTCCGCAATACCTACGGCTGGAAGGTAATTGTTCCCGCAGACCCCAACCAGACGGACAGAGCTACCCGCTGGATGCTGACGGAACCGGGCTGCGTCTGCGAGGCAATGGGCAGAAGCAAATGCCCTGTCGTTCTCAAAGAAAACGGAGAGCCGTTCTTCGGCGGGGATTACAAATTTGAATACGGCAAAATCGACGTTGTACGCGAAGGCAAAGACGCGGTTATTCTTGCCATGGGACATTTTGTGAACCGCGCGCTTGCCGCGAGAGACATTCTGAAAGCCAAAGGCATTGACGCGTCAGTTCTGCACTGCTCATCGCCGCTTGCGATAAATACTGATGAACTGCTTGCGCTTCTTAAAGACAAACCGCTTGTCACCTGCGAAGACCACAACGTAAATTCAGGTATGGGTTCAATCGTTGCAATGCAGCTTGCGCGCGCAGGAAAAGCCGTTAAACTCAAAAACATGGGCGCGGCGCACTATGGTATGTCGGGCAAGAGCGACGAGGTTATGGCTGAAATGAAACTTGCGCCTGAAGACATTGCGGCTGAGGTTGAGGCGCTTCTCAAATAATGATCGAATACGGAGACCTCGTTTATATCTGGAACCCTAAAAAGGGCGACAGTTACATGGTAAAGGTTACACAGGGTGCTTCCCTCGGCACGCACTTTGCGCAGATTTACCATGATGAGCTTGTCAAACACGACTTTGGCGAGGGCGTGTGGACTGAAAAGGGAGACCTTTACTATCTGCTTCACCCGTCGCTCGGCGACTATACACGCCACATACGCAGACAGACGCAGATAATCTTCCCGAAAGACGCCGGCTATATTATTCAGCACCTTAATCTTTTCCCGGGCTGTACCTACGTGGAATGCGGCACAGGCTCAGGAAGTCTCTGCTGTACGGTTGCGCATTTTGTCGGGGAAAACGGAAAAGTCTGCACGTATGACAGGCGCCCCGAATTTTCTGAGCTTGCAAGAAAAAATGCCGAGCGCTGGGGCGTCGCGGACAGGATAGAATTCAACGTCCGCGAGCTGTCGGAAGGCTTTAAGGAACGCGGTGCAGACGCCGTCTACATTGATATTCCAAAGCCGTGGGAGCATATAGACAAGGCTTACGAAGCGCTGAAAGCAGGCTGCCACCTCGGAGTGCTTGTTCCTACGGTGAACCAGATTACGCTGACGCTCGAAGCGCTTGAAGAATTTAATTTTGTTGACGTCCGCGTCTGCGAAATTATGCTCCGCGACTACAAAACAGACCCGCGCCGCATACGTCCGCAGGATACAATGATAGGTCACACGGGTTATCTCATATTTGCCGTTAAAACGCTTCCGCTGCCGGAACGTCCTGTGGAAAGCGGAAACGACACGGAAACGGAACAGCCCGAAGAAGAATAATGGCAAAAAAACTTCTGCTCCATATCTGCTGCGCTCCGGACGCGACAATTCCGTGGCCGGAATACATAGCGGAAGGTTTTGAGACAACCGGATATTTTTACGGCAGCAATATTCATCCGGAAGAAGAATACGAAAGAAGACTGGAAGCTCTGAAAACGCTCAAAGCGTCTGTAGGGGCTTCTGTTGTTTTGTCTGAATACGCGCCGTCCGAGTGGTTTTCGCGTGCTGAAAAATTTGCCGCGGAGCCGGAGGGGGGCAAACGCTGCGAGGTATGTTTCCGTGCGCAGCTTGAGGCAGCCGCCGAATATGCGGCAAAAAACGGCTATGACGCAGTTTCAACGACGCTGACTATAAGCCCTCACAAAAATGCCGCGCTGATTAACAAAATCGGTGCCGAAACAGCTGAAAAGTACGGCGTGGAATGGATAGAAAGGGTATGGCGGAAAAACAACGGCTTCAAACGCTCTGTTGACGAAAGCAGACGGCTGGGGCTGTACAGACAGAATTACTGCGGATGTGTGTATTCGCTTCGCAGCGGAGGAGAAAAGGAATGAAAAACGTATTGAAACGCATTGAAAAACTTCGTGAATATCTGAGCCTGACAAACTGCGGCGCTTTTGTCGTTATGAACGATGAAGACTCAAACTGGGAGAGCCTTTATTATTTGAGCGGTTTTCGCGGCACCTGCGGGGCATTGGTCGTTTATCCTGACGATGAGGAGCTTATCCTTGACGGCCGCTATTTCGAGCAGGGCTCTGCGCAGTCGCCGCTGAAAACGGTGCAGATGAACGAGGGCGTCGCGCAGGACGTGCGCGAGAGCCTGAAAAAACACGGGGCGGAAAGCGTACTCTGCGAAGCGGAGCATACAAGCTATTCGCTGTGGAAAGCGGCAATGCCTGAAAACACGCTCTGGACTGCGGCGGACGATTTTATAATGAGCCTGCGCCGTACAAAAGACGAGGAAGAAATACGGTGCATTAAAAAAGCGGCGGAAATCGGTGCAAAAGCATTTTTGAATACTCTGGACAATGTCAGAGAGGGTATGAAAGAAAAGGAATTTGAGGCTCTTCTCAATTACAACATTAGCGTGCTCGGCGGCGAAACAGGTTTTGATATGATAGTCGCTTCCGGAGTGCGCAGTTCAATGCCGCACGGCAGGGCGACAGACAAAGAAATAAAGCGCGGGGAAATAGTAACGGTTGATTACGGAGCAAGAGTCAGCGGCTATTTCTGCGACATAACGAGAAATTTTACAATAGGCTCTGCCGATGAAAGAGTAAAAGAATTGCATACAATTTTGTATGAGGTGCACAACGGCTGCGCAACGGCGCTCAAATCGGGAATACCAGGTTGGGAAGTGCATGAGCTTGCGGTAAAGATGCTCGGAGTTCACGAACTGGATAAATATTTTACACACGGGCTCGGTCACGGCTTCGGTCTTTCAATCCACGAATACGGACTGCTCTCCAAAAGACAGAAATTTATGCTGCAGGCAGGGGACACGCTTACGGTTGAGCCTGGCGTATATATTGAGGGCTGGGGCGGTCTGAGGCTTGAAGACGACTACCTTGTAACCGAAAACGGCGCCGAACGGCTTACAACGGGCATAGAACAGAAACTGTTTGAAGCGTAAAGCTTTTGCGGTATAATTCTGGACAGATAATCGGTTGAATACCGGGGGGAGTGAAAGATATGAAAAAATACGTCTGTACGGTCTGCGGTTACATATACGATCCCGAAAAGGGAGACCCTGACGGCGGTATTGCGCCGGGAACGCCTTTTGAAGAAATTCCTGACGACTGGTCATGCCCCGTATGCGGAGTCGCCAAAGATTTGTTTGAGGTTTGCGATTAAGACCGCATTGCGCGGTTTAATAAAATTTTCCTGCCGGGCGCGTGGAATACGGTTCGTGTTTTGAACCTACAATTATAAAAATTCGCGCGGAGCTGATACCGTCTGACAGTGACGTACTTAACTGAACGACCGAGAGCGGGCGGCAATGCTCAATCCTTTTACGGAGCGGATCAAAACCTTCCCGTACACGCCCCGGCGGGTGCTTAAAATTAAAAGTTCACTTTTTTGGAGCGGTAAATGTCTGAATCGGAAAACAATATTTTCAGCGAAGAGAACAGCAGACTTTTGTTTGAGACGCCTCTTGCGGAGCGCATGCGTCCGCGTACGCTTGACGAGTACGCGGGGCAGTTCGGCGTAATCGGCGAAGGAAAGCCGCTTCGCGTAATGCTTGAAGGCGGAAAAGTTCCCAGCTGTGTTTTGTACGGGCCTCCGGGCGTCGGCAAAACTACGCTCGTCCGTCTTATGGCAAAGGTCACGGGCAGGGAACTGCTTGAGATAAACGCGGTCGCCGCCAAGGTTGAAACGCTGCGCGAGCTTGTTGAAAAGGCGAAAGGAATAAAAAGGCTGACGGGACGTTCCGCAATAGCCTTTGTTGACGAGCTTTATCATTTCAACTCAAAACAGCAGAACATACTGCTCCCGTCCGTTGAAGTCGGCGACATAATTCTTGTCGGTACCACAACGGAAAATCCGTGGTTTGAAATAAACAAGACACTGCTTTCGCGCATGGTTGTCTATACGCTGGAACCGCTTGACGAAGCTGAGACCGTAAAGCTTCTGAAACGCGCCCTGACAGACGAAGAACGCGGACTGGGAAGGCTTGGCTGTACGGCGGAAGATTCCGTGCTTGAAAAAATAGCCGCTCTGGCAGGCGGCGACGCGCGGCAGGCTTTAACGCGTCTCGAAGCGGCGGTTTCCTCATGCGCAATGGCAGGCGGGAAAGAAATTACCGAACAGACTGTAACGGAAAGCGGCGGCGGCGCGGCACAGCGCTATGACAGAGCGTCAAACGACCACTATCACGTGATTTCCGCGCTTATAAAATCAATCAGAGGGTCAGACCCTGACGCAGCCGTCTACTGGCTTGCGAGAATGTTAAGCGCCGGCGACGACATACGCTTTATATGCAGACGGCTCTGTATATCGGCTGCCGAAGACATAGGCCTCGCAGACCCGTTTGCGCTTGTAATGGCGCAGAACGCGGCATCTGCCGTTGACCGAGTCGGGCTTCCCGAGGCACGGATAATAATGAGCGAATGTGTGATATACCTTGCCTGTGCCCCGAAAAGCAACAGTGCCTATCTTGCAGTCGGTAAGGCGCTGAACGCAATATCTGAAGGTGACCTTATGGAAGTGCCGTATCATCTGCGCAACGACGGTGAAGGCTACGTCTATCCGCACGATTTTCCGGGACACTGGACCGCGCAGCAGTATCTTCCCGAAACGCGCCGCTTCTATATACCGGGGCAGCTTGGTACGGAAATAAGAATACTTGAACGTCTGAAAAAACTCTGGAAACGCTTCAGCGAAGATTAACTGCAGCGTTAAGCCTTAAGCAAGAAGCTTTAAGTAAGAGCATTAAGGTGATGAGTAACGGCTAAAAGCTGACATCTTTAGCGTATAATGTCCAGCGTATAACATATATCGTATCAAAAAATAAGACGCCTCACGATACCATTCGTGAGGCGATTTTTGTATGTTGGTTGGTGTTGCAGACAAAAACTTGGTGCCGGGAGGGGGGATCGAACCCCCACGGGGTTGCCCCCGGTGGATTTTGAGTCCACTGCGTCTGCCGTTCCGCCACCCCGGCGATTACCGGTAGATTATAGCGTTAAAAAAGTTTATATGCAAGATTTTTCCGTTTCCTGATGCTATAATCTGTGCGAAAGAAAAACAGAACAAAGGAGTGTGCGGCGTGAAAGAGATAACTGTCAGCTGCTATGCGCTTAAAAATTGCAACGAAAAACAGAGCGGGGCTCTTGTTGAAAGACTGAAAGCCTTCTGCGCGAGAATGAACCCGCGGCTTGAAAAAATGGAAACGAAACTCAGACTGCGCGAAATCGTTTTTGACGAAATCAACGAAGACGCGCTAATGTCTGCCGGAATGATAACTTTCAAAACCGAAGACGGGCAGGAAACGCCTGCCGAACAGCTGCTTGATATGGAACTGGATTTTGAACTTGCGGAAGGACAGGAATTTCCGTTCAGAATTTACCGCGGCAAAAACGGGGAAAAATATTCCGAAATTAACGACAGCCTTCTGACAGCTGCGCTGCTTCGCACGGCGTTCGGACTTTCCGGCGCCTGTGAAGGGGACTGCGAACATTGCAGCGCGGAATGCGGACTGTAAATACTGTATAATAAATGAAAATCTCCGCCGTCAGGCGGAGATTTTATTTGCAAAATATCTGAAGTTGGTATGTTGCATTATTTGAAAAGTGGACTATAATATCCACTATAAAGTGGAATTGTGCGTCCAGTATTATTCTGTTTGAGAGGGGGGCAGAGAAATGAACCCTGTTGTGGGGCTTCCCGAACCGCTTTTGCTCGGCTTGCACGCCTTGGGAGAGCTTGGCGCGGAGCCTGAAAAATGTCTCACGACAAGCGAGATAGCGGCTAAGATAGGCACGACGGAGCCGCATCTTTCAAAGGTTTTGCAAAGGCTTAACAAGAACGGATTTATAAAGTCAATAAGGGGACCAGGCGGCGGTTACGTTTTGAACTGCAATCCCGAGGAAACAGAGCTTGCGCCGATTTTTGAGCTTTTGGGCGGTTCTTTCAGCCCTAGCGGCTGCGTGATAGGCTGCAGCAAGAAAGTGTGTTTTATCAGCTCAATGCTGAACGAGCTTTCGCGCGAAATGAACAAATATCTCTGCTCGCGTACGCTGAAAGAATTTATTTATTATTATCAGAATTCGGGTCAGGTAAGCATAGACATTACCGTGACTCCGAAATAAAAGAAAACAAATTGCATGCCATGCAATAAAATTATTGAGGGGGCTTCTTTAATGAAGAAAATCTTGGCAGTAGTTTTGCTTGTGTCGCTTCTCGTTCCGGCAGCGGCATTCGCGGAAGGTTTCGGCGTCTATGAGTGGAGCGCGACGGGAACGGCAATGGGCGACAACTTTATGTTCGACGAAGAAGACGCTTCTGTTCTTGCTTACAACCCTGCGGGCATTACGCATCTCAAAGGAAAATATCTCAGTTTCGGCGCAACGTGGTTTAACCCGGCAATCAAATGCCATTTTGATAATGGTCCAATCAACCAAAAGGCGGATTTCCCTCCAAAATCACATAAGAATAACAGTTATGACCCTGTGTGGTCAGGCTCAGCTTTCTACACACATCAGTTGAACGACAAACACTGGCTCGGTCTTGGCATTTTCCCGCGTTTCGGCAACGGCATTACTTATGATTCAGACTGGGAAGGCCGCTATGATACTGTCAGCGGTAAAATCACCGGTATTACAATTCAGCCGACATGGGCGTTCAAGCCTACTGAAAAGCTGTCTCTTGCAATTGGTCTTGATATTAACTATATGAATCTTAAGCTCGAAAAAATGATTCCCGCTGCCCTTCTTCATAAAGGAAACAACGATATGCTGCTTGGACTTGACGGCAAATGCACTCATTTAGGCTGGCTTGTTTCTGCAATGTACGATTTTGACAAGAAAAACTCAGCCGCAATTACGTACCGCTCAAGGATTAAGCATAATATGGACGCAGATACAGACGTATACAATACATCGGACGGCGATATTTCAACGCAGGCGCACGGCGAAGTCACTGTTCCTGATTCTATTTCTTTCGGCTTCGGTCATAAATTTGATGACAGGTCAAGAATAGAGTTTGACGCGACCTGGACAAACTGGGCAACCTATGACAAACTTGATATGAAGTTTGACCATGAGTTCTTCGACGGTATTCCCGTAGGTTCTGAGAAGAACTGGACAACAGCATGGCGTTTCGGCATAGGTTACCAGCGCAGAATGAGCCCGAAATGGACGTTCCTCTGCGGCTATAATTTTGACGGAAGCCCTGTTCCTGACTCATCATTTGACTTTACAGTCCCGACCGGAGACAGACACCGCGGCAGCGTGGGCTTTAAGTACAATATCAGCAAGGACGCGGCAGTTACGTTTGCTTATACCGCAATTTGGGCAGGTTCAAGAGACGTGCGCTCAAAACTTCCCAGCCCTGCTGACGGAATGGATTTTTCACACGCGCGTATCAACGACTGCCTGACGCAGATTCTTTCGCTCGGCTTCAGCATGAAGCTTAAATAGCTGAATTGAAGAACATTACCGAATAAACTAAAGCGTCCGGTTTAGGACGCTTTTTTGTTTCCAAAATTTAAATTTTTGTTGCGGAGAACAGTATTTGAGTTATAATGACTCCTGTCAGAGATTATTACAGAAACGGGTGTGATTTTATGTCAACAATAGGGTATTTTGACAATCTTGAGGAATTTAAGAAACTTCATGCGCTTCCGGTGAGAACGACTATTGAGTCAGCTTTCTACGGAAACAACGTTGTGCGCGTTAATGACGTCGCCGAAGCTTACGAGCTTGCGAAGAAAAGCGCCGGCACGGTTGAGCTTACGGGGCTTCCTGTCTGCCACAATGCGGAGCTCGGACTGCCTGAGGGCGCAAACGTTCTTTTGTTCAACGACGGCGCCGTTTTCGGCCGCACGGCGGCAGCCAGAAGAATAGTCGGCTGGCCGGAGGTCGACGTTAAAAAAATATGCACTATTCTGCGCGAAGCAATACACAACGCGCGCGAAAGAAAATTCTACACCGCTGACGCTATTATCGGGCTTGACGAAGATTTTATGACGCGTGCCCATATTATGCTTCCTGAAGGACACGAAAACAATCTTTACAACTGGCTGCTCAATTTCCAGTATGCAAATGAAGAGTACGAGAAACGCTACGCAAATTCCCGTCCGCTTCCGAATGATGGAGACATTTTCGTCTACGGCGACCCGTACTGGTCACACCCCGATTTCCCGCTCGGTCTCGCATTCTTCTCACCTGAGCAGAACTGCGCGGCAATTCTCGGTATGCGCTATTTCGGCGAATTCAAAAAAGGCACGCTTACGCTTGCCTGGGGCATCGGCGCGAGAAACGGATACGTTGCGTGCCACGGCGGACTGAAACGCTATCAGCTTAAGGACGGAAGCGGCAAAAAATACGTGCTTGCGGCGTTCGGACTTTCAGGCTCAGGCAAATCCACAATCACGCATGCAAAGCACGGCGGCAAATATGACGTTACGGTGCTCCATGACGACGCCGTTGTTATAAACGTCAAGGAAAAATACGCGATAGCCCTTGAGCCTGCCTATTTTGACAAAATGGCAGACTATCCGATCGGCTGCCCTGACAACAAATATCTGCTTTCGCTGCAAAATCTCGGCGTAACGAAAACGAAGGACGGGAAGCTTATCGCTGTCAGTGAAGACATACGCAACGGAAACGGCAGAGCAATCAAATCGCGCTACTGGTCGCCGAACAGAATAGACAGAATTGACGAACCGATTAACGCCGTTTGCTGGCTTATGAAAGATTCATCGCTGCCCCCTGTTGTCAAACTCACCGGAGCGTCCCTCGCCTCGGTAATGGGCGCGACCCTTGCCACAATTCGCACCTCTGCGGAGCATCTTGCCCCCGGCGTTGACCCGAACGCTCTTGTAATAGAGTGCTACGCAAACCCGTTCAGGACTTATCCGCTCTCAATGGACTACGAGCGTTTCCGCCAGCTTTTTGAAGACGGCGTAGAGTGCTATATTCTTAACACGGGCTCGTTCCTTGACAAAAAAGTTCCGAAAGAGATGACGCTGGAAATTCTTGAAAAGATTGTTGAAGGCAAGGCCAATTTCGTTCCGTTCGGCAGTCTCCCAGGAATTGAATTGCTTGAGATAGAAGGCTTTGTCCCTGATTTGTCAGATGCGGCATACAAGGAACTGTTCATCAAACGCATGGAAGACCGCGTCAAATTCGTGAACTCGCGCGAAACCGAAAAGGGCGGCGTTGACGCTCTTCCGGCAGACGCCAAGGAAGCGCTTGCAAAGGTTATGGAAGCCGCGCGCAAAGCGTAGGAACAAAAATATTTTAAGCGGAGTCTATTGCGGGCTCCGCCTTTCGTTTAATAAGGAGCAAAAATGACAGAACGCGATTTTGAATTTTCACTGGGCGCTATTGACCCGTGCGGAAGAGTCAAGCACAGATATCTGCTTGAAATTTTTCAGGAGATGGCGGAAATTGACGCCGCGAAATACAACTTTGCGGTATTTCAGGTTTTGGAACGCGGAATGACGTGGGTGCTGCGCAGTTACCGCATAGATTTTGAGAGCTATCCGTACAGGGAAGACAGAATACTCAAAATTAAAACCTACGCCGAAATATACCGCAATCTGTTTTCGCTTCGCACGTTTGAAATCAGAAACGCTGACGGAAAACTGCTTGGTACAGCCAAAACCTGGTGGGTGCTGATTGACCTTGAAAGAAAACGTCCGCTGAGACTTGACAAGGTTGAGGGCATGGACAAATTTCTTGCGCAGGCTTCCGAAAATTACCCGCCTGAGGTAAGAATACCGGAAGCCGCAAATGCGCAGTTCAGTTTCCCGTGGCAGGTCAGATGGCAGGATCTTGACGTGAACGACCATACGAACCACACGATATATTTCGGGTGGGCGCTTGAAAGCGTTCCGTTTGAAATCGCGGAAACGCACGCGCCGGTTTTTGCTGAAGCACAGTATTTCAAGCCTGTTCCGCGCATGAAAATCGAGTGCCGCACGGAAGAAATTCCGTATAAAGGACAGCTCCGCTTTGTTCACTCGCTCAGGGATGCGGAGGGTGCTGAATACGCGCGGCTTTTGAGCGGCTGGAAAAAGGATGAACGTCCAAAAATTGAGATGTTTTAAATATTTCCGTTATATAGACAAAAACAGAAATAAATGGTATTCTTTGCTTTCATTTAGGTACTAATTCAACGGGGGTGTGTACTGCTATGGAATATATCTGGCAGCTTAACGGCAAAATCAACGCTATTGTGTGGGGGCCGTGGATGCTTGCGCTTTTGGTCGGAACCGGAGTATGGTTCACGTTTATCCTCGGTTTTCCGCAGATTAAGTATTTTTCAGCAACATTCAGGGAAGTATTCGGCAAAATTCTGCACAAAAGCGAACAGGAAGGAATGATATCTTCCTTCGCGGCAATGTCCACCGCTTTGGCGGCGACAGTCGGCACCGGAAACATAGCGGGGGTTGCGACTGCCCTTCATATCGGCGGCCCGGGTGCTCTTGTGTGGATGCTTATTTCAGCTTTCTTCGGCATGACGACAAAATTCTGCGAAGTTTCTCTGGCAGTGCGTTACCGTGAGAAAAACGAAAAGGGCGAAATACGCGGCGGCACAATGTACATACTTGAAAAAGCTCTCGGTATGCGCTGGCTTGCGTTGCTCTTCGCATGGTTTGCGCTCATTGCCTCGTTCGGCATAGGTGATATGGTGCAGGCAAACTCAACTGCGGAAGGTTTTTACATGGCATTTCACGTGCCGCACGTGTACACCGCGGCAATTTTGGCATTTCTGACGGGACTGGTAATTTGCGGCGGTTTAACAAGAATCGCTGCGGTTGCCACCTACCTTGTTCCGTTTATGTCAATTTTCTATATAGTTTGCGCGAGTGCCGTTGTTCTTAATAATGTACAGAATATTCCCTATGCAGTATCAACAGCCCTGCAGGGTGCTTTCGGCAATCCGATGGCAATTCCGGGCGCTCTCGGCGGCTGGGCGGTAAAAGCCGCAATTACAAAAGGAATATCGCGCGGCGTGTTCTCCAACGAAGCAGGACTTGGTTCAGCGCCTATGGTGCACTGCACGGCTATGGTGGATCACCCTTGCAGACAGGGGCTTTACGGAATTTTTGAAGTGTTTGCCGATACGATAGTTATCTGCTCGCTCACAGTGCTTACGATACTTACCAGCGGCGTTCTTACGTCGCAGCCTGAGCTTACCGGTGCGCAGCTGACGCTTTCAGCTTTCAGCGGAACTCTCGGAAACACCGGCACGCTGATTTTGTCGCTCGGGCTTGCGCTTTTTGCGCTGTCAACCATCCTCGGCTGGTACTGGTACGGCGAAACAGCCCTGACATACATTTTTGGTCATAAAGGCACCGGTGTTTACAAAGCGGCATTCCTTATTCTGCTCTTTGTCGGCGGCTGGGGCGGAGCCGAAATACTGGCAAATATTTGGGACTTGTCCGATACAATGAACGGGCTTATGGCAATTCCCAACCTTATAGGTCTGCTGCTTCTTTCAAAAGAACTCCGCAGACTGACAAAAGATTTTGACAGCAAACGCAAAAGCGGCGAACTGAAACTGTAGACAGCGGTACGGAAATAATTGAAACAGCAACGCTTCGAAGAATTTACTTCGGGGCGTTTTGTTTTTTTGTGAAACGGAGATAGCAGACGGAGAAAAGCAAAAGCTGGACAACTGTTGAGGAAGGTGTGGCAAGCGCTATTTTGAAAAGTGATACCGGTTCAGAGAGGCTCATAAACCATGAAACGGGTATTCGTACGCAGAAAGCGCCTATTATGCCCTGCCACATTACAAACCGCGTCTTTCCGTAGCCTGAAAAATAACCTTCAAAGCAGAACATGAACGATACAAACAGGCAGTCTATCGCGTAAGCTTTAAGGTAATCCGCGGCAGAATAGATTACGTCCGGCTTGCCTTTTGCAAACAGAGCGGCAAGCATATCACCGTGAAAAAATGACAGCCAGGCAAAAAATATTCCGGCGCCGAGCGAAACTGATATCCCGTAGGCAAGGGCGCGCTTCGCGCGTTCGTGTTCTCCCGCGCCGGCGTTCTGAGCTGTGAAGCTTGCCACCGTCTGGGCAAAGGTAATCGGAACAAGCATAATTATTCCGCATATCCGTTCAGCGACCCCAGCCGCCGCTGAGAAGGTTACCCCGAGTCTGTTCACGATCGCGGTTACACAGAGGAAAGAGATTGTTACAAGAAAATCCTGTAAGGCTATGGGTATTCCTATGCGGAGCATTGTTTTGACAGCGTTTGAGCTGTATTTTAGAGCGCTTTTTGCGTATTCAAACGGCTTTTTCCTTTTCAAAACCGCGAAAAGCGTAAGCAGAACGCTGACTGCCTGCGCAAAAACCGTTGCAAACGCAGTTCCGAAAACCGGCATTTTAAAGTAGCCTGCAAGCAGAAGATCTCCGGCAATGTTTGTAAAAGTGGCGATTGAAATTGTCAGAAGCGGGGTTCTTGAATCACCGAGCCCTCTGAATATTGCGCCGAGTACGCAAAAAGAAGCGGTGAATACAAGTCCTGCGGAGCATATTCTGGTGTAGAGCAGCGCTCCTGCGTATGCTTCCGGCGGGGTCTGCATGAGTTTTACCGCCGGTTCCGCAAGCAGCTCCATAAGCAGCGTTACGGCGATTGAAAAGTAAAGGAAAAAGCGGGCGGAGGAAAAAATCGTGCAGGCTGCAGAATTGTAATTTTTTTCTCCTATTCTCTGTCCGACAACGGTTGTTATGCCCGAGGCGATACCCATTGTCAGGGACATAACAGTCCAGATTATCCATGCGCCGGTAGAGACGGACGAAACGTCTGCTTTGCTGCCGAAATGACCGACTATGAGCATATCGACTACGCCGTAGAGGTTCATTAACAGCATGGAAAAAAATACCGGAATCGCAAAACCGGTCATCTTTTTAAATACTGAGCCTTTAGTGAAATCGTTTTGTTCGTTCATTTACATAAAAAAGCCGGAAAACTCCGGCTTTGAGTTATCTTTTGCCTGCCATTGTGAGCAGGTCAAGCAGCATAGCCTGTCCTGTTGCTCTGCGTCCGGCGCCCGGACCTATAATGGTCGTTGTCCCGAGGTTGTCTGTATAGACGGTTGCCGCGTTTATTGCCCCGTTTATTGAAGCGAGAGGGTGAGTCATCGGTATTTTTTTAGGAGCAACGTAGGCTTTTATGTCGCCGTGGTTGTTCTCGATTCCTGCAATCAGTTTTATCGTGCAGCCGTCTTCTTTTGCGCGTTCCATGTCTTCAAACGTAACGTTTGCTATGCCTGTGCGGTCAACGTCACTGACGGAAATCTTCTTGCCGTAAAGCATTTTTGTCAGAATTACGACCTTAACAGCCGGATCCCATGCGTCTATGTCTCCTGAGGGGTCTGTTTCCGTGTAGCCGAGCTCCTTTGCCGTGTTAAAGGCTTCCTCGTAGCTTGCGCCGCTGTACATTTTGCTCAGAATAAAGTTCGTAGTTCCGTTGATTATTCCTTCGATTTTCAGAATTCTGCAGCCTGCAAGCCCGTGATTAAGCATCGTTATAAACGGTGTCCCGCTCATGACTACGCCTTCAAACTGAAGCTGCGCCCCGTTCTGCTTCGCAAAAGCGGCCAGTTCGTCATAAGCGAGAGACAGGGGACCCTTGACGGTGGTTGAAACGTTAATGCCTTTTGAAAGCGCGGTTTTAATGTGAGAGAGCGCCGGTTCGCCCGTTTCCACGTTGGTCGGAGTGGCTTCGCACAGCATAGTAACCTCTGCTGAGTCAAGCAGTTCGCCGAATTCTCCCTGAACGTCTTTGTTGAGCCCTGCGAGGGAATTGGTTGTGTGCAATGAGTTTATTGCGGCATTTAGGTCAAGGCCGTTTTTATCGGCAACAGTGCCTTTGAAAAGGTCGCAAATAAGCGTAACTTCAAATTCAAACCCGTATTTTTCCTTAAGCTCCGCGCGTTTTTCGCAGAGCAGTTCAAGCAGGGCAGTGCCTACGTTCCCGCAGCCGGAAACAGCTATTTTGTGAAGCAATCGGAACACTCCTTTCAGTTGTTAGTCGTCGGTTGTCTTACAGTATATATGTCCAACGACATTATACTATATTTCTCTGCGTTTCCGCCCTTCGTCTCTGCGATGTTCGCGAAGCTCACGTTTTGCGCGGTCAAATTTATTTTCGCTGTTTCTTGAAAAATAGCGTTTTCTCTCGCCCTGAGCAGCGTCTCTGCGTGGTCTTGATCCGCTTTCGCCTGAATTTTTTATGGGAGTAATCTTTTCGGCGTGAAGTCCTTCTTTTTCAAGTCTGCCGCTTCTTGCGTCAAAGAGCCTGCCGGCGTTTGCGGAAAGTTCAACCGTTATTTCGTCGTCGCGCAGTTTTATGTTTCCTACGTCTTCGCGTCCTATGCCTATGGCGCGGCAGAGAAGCCCTAGAAGCGGACCGACCTGCCAGCCGTCTTTTCGCCCTTCCCTGAAACGTACGCGTATTCCGCCCGACATTTCCGAACTTTTGAATTTGTCCTTTGAGTTGTCCCTCTCGCGGTCTCTTTTTTCCGCGGCAGCGCGCCCGCGTTCTTTTTCCCAGTCCATTTCGCGCTGTATGTCTTCGCGGATTGAATAGCCGCCCGGTCTGCTGCCGTAAGCTTTCGCAAGAAGTCCCGATACAAGCGTTTCAGCCTCGTCGCGTTCAAGCAGTTCGCGTGCCCACTGAGCGTAGTCCTCTGATTCAAATGCGCTGTCAAGAACTTCCTGCTCGAAACGCAGTCTTGACTGCTGGTCTATTTCCGCGGCGTCGGGTGCCGGCATCCACTGCATTTTGAGATTTGATTTCGCCATGCGGAGCATAAATTTAAACTGTTTTGTTTCGCGGGCTGTAAGAAGGATAAGGTTGCTGCCTTCCTGTCCGGCTCTTCCCGTGCGTCCGCTTCTGTGTACAAAGGCTTCGAGATTCTGCGGAAGTCCGTACTGTATTACGTGGCTTACGCCTTCAATGTCAAGGCCGCGGGCGGCAACGTCCGTAGCGACGAGTATCTGAACGCGTCCGCCGCGGAGAGCTCCGAGAGCCGTGTTTCTTTCGCGCTGGCTCATGTCGCCGTGTATTGCGGTTGCGCGGAAGCCTCCGTCGCAGAGCCTGTCTGCAATTTCCTGAGTTTCAGCCCTTGTGCCGCAGAAAAGCAGGGCGCGTGCGGGATTTTCCCAAACAAGTACGTTTGTGAGCCCTTCAAAACGTCTGCGCGACGGGATTATGCATGCGCGCTGCGTAATGTCTTCGTGCGTGGTTACGTCGGAAACAAGCGAAATGCGCCGCGGGGCGTCCAGATAGCGTTTTGCGAGCGCAAGAATTTCGGGCGGCATAGTTGCCGAGAAAAGCCAGGTGCGCTCCGTATGGGGCATTGTGTCAAGAATTCCTTCCAGTTCATCGCGGAAGCCCATGTCAAGCATATCGTCGCCTTCGTCAAGCACGACGCTGCGTATCGTTTCGCCTTTGAACGTTCCTCTGCGTATATGGTCAAGAATACGACCCGGAGTGCCTACGATAACGTTTGCGCCATCCTTTAAAGCCCTTATCTGGCGTTCCATATCCATTCCGCCGACAAGCGAGGCAACCTTTACGCGGCAATAAGCGCCCGCCCAGCTGAATTCGCGTGCAGTCTGCAGTGCGAGTTCGCGTGTAGGCGAAAGCACGAGAATCTGCGGGACGCTCATTTCGCTTTCGTCAAGAATGTTCAGAAGCGGAAGAGCGAAAGCAAGTGTTTTGCCCGAGCCTGTTTTTGCCTGAACTATGAGGTCGCCGTCAAGAAAGGTTTCGTCTTCAAGAATACTTACCTGAACGGGCATAGGGGACTCAAAGCCTTTTTTGTCAAGAGCCATAACAAGCTCTTTTCGCAGATTGAAATCTGCGAATCTGATATTTGTTTCTGCCATTTTGAAAATCCTCGCAATTTGTGCTGAAGCAGCAAAACAAATCAGGCAAAAAGAACAGGTGAAAATCCCGAAGCGGCTGAACCGCTGACTGAAAAGTTTCGTGCTGCAGCTTGCAGATGACTGTACGTCACGGGGCATAATTATCGCTGTTTTGGCAGATTTGTCAAGGCTGACAGCCGTACAGCCGTTTTAGGCTGCTTTGATCGGGCGCTTTTTTCAAGCTTTTTGTAGTATAATAACGCTGTCATGAAGAAAATTTTACGCCTCTGCACGATATTTGACGGATTCAGCCGGCGCGTTGTCGCGGCGGTCTGTTTTTCTGCCGTTATGCTTTCAGTCTGCGTTTTCTGTACATCTGCCTGTGCTTCGCAGCAATTTGACCCGCAGAAGGTACGGGGACCGAAACTGGAAAAACTCTGTATGGTTATCGTGAACAATACGGACGCGCAGATTCTTGCCGCAGAGAACGGAGACCTTGACGTTGTAAGTGACATCGTACGTCCTTCGGATATTCAGATAATAAGCCGCAATAAAAATTTTGACACTTCCATGGCGCGTGCCTTTCACGCATTTTTCATGCTTATGAATACCACAGACGGCATTTGGAAGGACAAATACGTCAGACAGGCAGCGGCACAGTCCATAGACAGAAACAATATAGTCAGGACGATTTTTTCAGGCTATTGCGAGCCTATCAACAGCTGGCTGCCGCCTGTTTCTCCCTGGGCGCTGCAGGGAAGAAGCGCAAACCTTTTTAACCGCGCCGGCGCGCGCGCCAAACTGAAAAAACGGGGTTACAGCTGGGGAATTAACGGAATGCTGATTGCGCCTGACGGTAAGCCGGTAAAGAAAATGAAGCTTTTAACGCCGCTTGCCAAGGTTGCGCCGACCACCGCCGAACTTGCGGAGCAGGTTGCCGATTCGCTTCGTGCGGCAGGATTCCCCGTTGAGGCCGAGCCTATGGATTTTTCCGCAATGATTTCAAAAATTGACAGGAAAGAATATTCGCTTGCTGTTATGGCGTGGTCAATGGGCAGAAATCCCGATTCGCTTCACGGATTTTATCACAGCTCGCAGAATATTCCGGGCGGCTACAATATGACGGGAATAGCGGACAAAAATCTTGACAAAGCGCTTGACGGCATTGTTTCGGCAAGAAACAAAGAGGAAGCGAGAAAAGCTTCTGACAAAGCCCAGCAGCTGCTTGAAGACCTTGTGCCCTCCGTTCCGATATACAGCAGATTATCCGTAGCCGCGGTTTCAAATTCCTGGAAAAATATCATAACAACGGAACGGATGACTGCCGACAATATGTGGACGATTATGCTCGCCGAACCGAAGAACGGGAAAAAACGCCCCATGCGTATGCTTCTTGCAGAGGAGCCGAGAAATCTTAATCCTTTCACGGCGAGCAGCGCCTATTCGTGGCAGGTGCTTGGTATGATGTACGAGGGTCTGCTTGAGACAAATCCATTTACGCTTGAAGATATGCCCGGACTTGCCGCAAAATGGTCGGTCAGGGCGGAGAAAAACAAAACGGTAATCAGTTTCAGGCTGAAAGCCGGACTGTTGTGGAGCGACGGAAGCAAAATCACGTCGCATGACTTCGCCGAAACAATACATTTTATACAATCTAATAAAATTCCACGCTTCCTTGACGCGGTTAAGAACGTGAAATCTGTCGCGTGTCCGACCGATTTGGATATTGTTGTTACCCTGTCGGGTGAGAGCTACTGGTATTTGGACAAAATAGGCGGTATGCTCTGTATGCCGGCCAAAACGCTTAAAGCTGTTAAGGATTGGCAGAACTGGAACCCGCTTGATAAATCGCAGAAATTCGGGCCGTACGGCTTTGTATGCACGGGACCGTTTATATTTGAAAGCTACAGGCCGGGGGAATATGTTATGTTCCGGCGCAACGAAAATTACAGGAGGCTGAAACAGTGAGAAGGGGATGGCTCAGCAGAAGGGCAGCTGCGTCTCTGCTCGTGCTTTTCGTTGTTCTCGTTCTGAACTTTATTCTGTTCAGGATTATGCCCGGTGACGCCGTCAGCACAATTATTGACCCTAATTTCTCGCCGGAGGCAAAGGCAAGGCTTCGCGAGCTTTACGGGTTAGACAAGCCGATTTTGCAGCAGTTCTTTATATATCTCAGACAAATGCTTACTTTCCGTTTCGGGCTTTCGTTCCTCAGCCAGCGTCCGGTATGGGAGGAGCTTGTTTCGCGGCTTCCTCTTACTCTCGTTCTTATGGGCTGTTCAATGCTTCTGTCAGCCGTAATCGGTATATGGCTCGGCATTAAAGCGGCGCTTAACAGAAACAAATTTGCCGAGAAATTCGTACTGCGGGCAGGGGCGGTTACCGCCTCTTTCCCCGGATTTTTTGTGCAGCTTGTGCTGCTTATGCTTTTTGCCAGAACGTTCCGCATATTCCCGCTTCGCGGCAGTCTTTCGGTGCCGCCTCCGACCGGAACGTGGGCACTGTTCTGCGATTACGCGCACCATCTTGCCCTGCCGGTTATATCGCTCACGATTATGGGCTTTGGCGGCTGGGCATTGTACGTGCGCAATTTAATGGTACGCGTCTTAAATGAAGATTACATTGTAATGGCTGAAGCCAGAGGACTTTCAAAGAAGCGCGTCATATACGGGCACGCTTTCAGAAGCATTCTTCCTCCGATATTTACAATTCTGCTTATGTCTCTGCCCGGACTTGTTTCCGGTGCGGTTATCACAGAGTCTGTTTTTTCGCTGCACGGAGTAGGTACTTTCCTTGTGGAAGCCGTGTCGGGCAATGATTATCCGGCGGCGGGGGCGGCTTTTTATCTGCTTGCGCTTATAACAGTCATCTGCAATCTGCTTGCCGACGTTATGTACGGCATTGTTGACCCGCGCGTGCGGCTTGAGGAGAAAAACTGATGAAGGCGCCGGCGGGACTTTTGAAACGCAGGAGCGTGGTTGCTTTCATAATAATCTGCCTTGCAGGGCTTTTTGCCCCGCTGCTTGCAGGCGGTTATCCGTCAGACGCGGTCGGCGCGCCTTTTGCAAGACCGGTGTGGTGGAACAGGGCGCTTTCTTCAACGCGCGAATTTACGGTTGATACAAACGGGGTCAGCTTTGACTGGGACAAACTGCCGCCTGCGCTGTTCAAGCTGAACGGCACGGTTGAAGGCGAAGACGTGAGAATAGTTTTTGTATCGCCCGAAAAGGAATTTGAAATAGCGAGACTTGACGGAAAACAGAAACAGCTTCTGAATATTGACGCGCGCGACATGATTTTCAAACAGCAGCTCGGTCTGCCGCTTGTCGGAAACGCAACGGAACAGCTTTTCCCCTGCAAAGGTAAATATTTGCTCAAAATAGAAGGAGCGTCAAGGGCAGACCTGCTGTTTTCGCTTCCGGGGGCAAGACAGGGACTGCTCGGCACAGACCAGCGCGGAAGGGACGTTTTTGCGCTCTTCCTTTACGGAATACGCACGTCGCTGCTTATAGGAATTATAGCCACTTTGGTTGCCTCCGTTCTCGGACTCGGCTTCGGCCTTGCCGCAGGCTATGCCGGAGGCTGGACGGACGCGGTCATTATGCGGACGGTTGACATTCTCCTTTCAATACCTACAATGCCGATTTTAATGATTCTTGCAGGTGTGTGGGGCAAAGGACTGTGGCAGATAGTTGTTACTCTTTCACTCTTTTCATGGATGGGAACCGCGCGTTCCGTCCGTTCGCTCGTCCTTTCCGTCCGCGAAAGCCAGTGGATAGAGGGGCTCAAAGCGCTCGGCGCAAAACGCTCCTACATTCTTGTGCGCCATCTCATTCCGGAAACGGCGCCGATAATGCTTGCCAACCTTGCGCTCGGTGTTCCGGGAGCCATTTTGTCCGAGGCGGCGCTCGCGTTCTTCGGACTTTCGGATCCGAGACTGATTTCATGGGGCAGAATGCTGCACGAAGCACATTCTTTCGGTGCCTTTACTGAGGGCGCATGGTGGCTTCTGCTTCCTCCCGGACTTGGAATTGTCGCCGTCTGCCTGATTTTTATGGATATTGGCAGATATCTTGAAGAACAGATAGACCCGCGCCTTTCGGGGGAGAAGAAAAATGCTTAACGTACGCGGACTTACCGTAAAATATTCCGGCTCGGACACACCGGCGGTCTGCACTGCGGATATCGTGCTCGAAAAAGGCAGCATTACAAGCCTTGTAGGGGAGTCAGGGAGCGGAAAAAGCACTGTTATCAACGCCATTCTCGGACTTTTGCCGAAAAGCGCCGAAAAATGCGGCGAAATCTGCTTTGGCGGCAGAAACCTGCTGACGTGCAACGAAGACGAATTCAGGAAAATACGGTGGGAAGACATCGCGCTTGTCTCTCAGGGCGCAATGAACTCCTTTACGCCCGTGCTTTCGGTCGGACGCCAAATTAAAGAGGTGCTTGCAGCGCATCTTAACGTTACGGGAAATGCCGCAGAGCAGCGGACTGCCGAGCTGCTTGAGGCAGTAGGGCTTGACGCTTCAATTTCCAAGCGTTACCCGCATGAACTTTCTGGCGGACAGAAGCAGCGCGCCGCAATTGCCTGTGCTCTTGCCTGTTCTCCGCAGCTTTTGCTTGCGGACGAGCCGACAACGGCTCTTGACGTAATTACCCAGGCAGGCATACTTAAACTGCTTGAAAAACTGAGAAAAGAAACAGGAATAACGATACTGCTTGTAACCCACGACCTGCCCATGGCGGCGTCCGTATCCGACAATCTGCTTGTGATGAAGGACGGGGTGATTGTAGAGCGCGGAAGTTCACGGGAGCTTACCGCGGCGCCTCAGACAGATTACGCCAAAAAACTGCTTGCGGCGATAGAGCTTCCTGCCAAGCAGCCGAGAGAATCGCTTTCCGACAGGCTTGCGGTAAACGCTGAAAATGTAACAGTGCGTTTTGAATCCAAAAACGGAAGCTCTCATACCGCTGTTGACGGAATTTCACTGCGTCTGCGCGAAGGCGAAACACTTGCGATAGTCGGTGAATCGGGCAGCGGCAAAACAACGCTTCTGCGCACGCTGATGAGTTTGCAGAAAGCATCTTCCGGCTCTGTTCAGCTGTTCGGAAAAAGAGCGGCAATTCTTCCTGAAAAAGAGCGTTCGGAACTGTTCAGACTGTGCGGCTACGTGCCTCAGGATCCGTACGGCGCGCTGCCTCCGGGATTGACAGCGCTTGAGGCGGTTATGGAGCCGTTTGTTATTTCCGGCAGTCTGCTTAATAAGACTGAACAGCGCGAAGCGGCGGAAAAACTGCTTGCCGACGTAGGTCTGCGCGGTGAAAGAATACTGAATTCACGTGCCGTCGCGCTTTCCGGCGGGCAGCGGCAGAGAGTAGAGCTTGCACGCGCTCTTGCCCTTTCCCCGAAGCTTCTGCTTTGCGACGAACCGACATCAATGCAGGACGTTTCCACAAGAACTGATATAATAGAACTGCTTGAAAACAGAGTGGAGCAGGGAACGTCGCTGGTATTTGTGACGCACGACCTTATGCTCGCCGCTTCGGCGGCTGAAAAAATTATGGTTATGAAGGACGGCAGGCTTTGCGAATACGGAAATTCCTGCGAAGTTCTGCACAGTCCGAAGCACCCTTATACGAGGGCACTGCTTGAATCAGTGCCGAAAAATTCGGCAGCACGGTTTTAACACACTGTAAAACGGAGGGGTACTGAATGAAACAATTTTTTAAGGATTTCAAGGAATTTGCATTGCAGGGCAACGTGCTTAATTTGGCAATAGGCGTCGTTATAGGCGGAGCGTTCGGCAAAATTGTCAGTTCGTTTGTCAACGATATTGTTACGCCGCTGCTTGGTCTTGTAACCGGCGGAGTCAATTTCTCAAGCCTGTTCTACAATCTTTCTTCGACACCTGTCGAAAGCCTTGCGAAAGCACAGGAAGCAGGAATACCGGTGCTTGCGTACGGTATGTTTATTCAGAACGTGATTGATTTCTTAATCACTGCCTTTGCGATTTTTATTGTACTGCGCTCAATGATGCGGTTCAAAAAGAAGGAAGAAGAAACGCCTGCAAAACCTGCACGCCTCTGCCCGTACTGCAAATCCGAAGTCGCGGACGAGGCAACGCGTTGCCCGCACTGCACGTCAGAGCTTTAAAAATCTGCTTAAAAGAACAAAAAACAGCGCCGAAACATCTTCCGGCGCTGTTTTTGTTGTTGTGAGTAATTTATTCTCCGATATATTCCTTAATTTCTTCTGATGAAACGCGCGTAAACTCTGTTTTCGGCAAGGTTTTGAGTATTTCCCATGCAATGTCGAGAGAATCTTCCATTTTGCGCATTTCCTGCTTTCCCTGCTTAAGAAATCTGTTTTCAAACAGCTCTCCGAACTTAAGAAGGGTTCTGTCATCCGCGGAGAGTTCGTCTTCGCCGACTACCTCTGCAAGGGAACGTATTTCCTGCGCCCTGCTGTAAGTAGCGAATAACTGGCTTGAAACCGACGGATGGTCCTTTCTCGTGTAGCCTTCGCCTATGCTGTCTTTCATAAGCCTTGAAAGGCTTGTAAGTACTCCTATCGGCGGATACACGTTTTTCGAATCAAGTTCGCGCGACAGGGTTATCTGTCCTTCTGTTATGTAGCCTGTCAGGTCGGGTATCGGATGCGTTATGTCATCGTTCGGCATGGAAAGAATCGGCAGCTGGGTTATGCTTCCGGCAGAACCTCTGACGATGCCTGCACGCTCGTAAAGCGATGCAAGGTCGGAATAGAGATACGCCGGATAACCTTTTCTGCTCGGCACCTCTCCGGTGGCAATCCCAAGCTCGCGCAGCGCTTCGCAGTAGTTTGTTATATCCGTCATTATAACGAGAACGTGCATTCCGAGTTCGTATGCGAGGTATTCGGCAGTCGTCAAAGCCATTCTCGGGGTTGCTATGCGCTCAATTACGGGCTCGTCCGCCAGATTCAAAAAGGTAACTATGTTGCTGTTGTCCCCTTTTACGGCGAGTTCGCGCATAAAGAATGCCGCGTCGTCGTGTTTTATGCCTATTCCGGCAAAAACAACGGCAAACTGCTCGTCCCCGCTTATTTCAGACTGCGTGGCTATCTGTACCGCGAGCTGATTGTGCGGAAGTCCGTTGCCTGAAAAAATCGGAAGCTTCTGACCGCGGATAAGCGTTGTAAGAGTATCTATGGCGGAAATGCCGGTGTGTATGCAGTTTTTGGGGTACTGACGCGCTGTGGGATTGAGCGGCAGTCCGTTTATGTCAGCTTTTTTGCCGCCGTATATTGTCCCGAGTCCGTCGCGGGGCTCTCCGAGTCCGTTAAACGTCCGTCCGAGCATATTTTCTGAAAGAGTAACTTCCAGCGGTCTGCCGAGGAAACGCACCGCCGTCGTTTCAGGGACAAGCCTGCCTGTTCCGCTGAAAACCTGTACGAGAACGGTTGTTTTACCGACAGATTTAACCTGTCCGTGTCTGAGTTTTCCGTCCGAATCAATGATTTCCACAAGCTCGCCGCAGCCTGCTCCGGATACGTTTTCCACCAGAACGAACGGACCGTCGATATTCTTTACGCCTACGTATTCAGTTTTAAGCATCCAAATCAGCCTCCGTCTCTTTTAAACATTCAGCTTCAACGCGGCGGAGATGTTCCTCTATCCGCACTTTCAGTTCGCCGCAGGCAGAAGCGTCTTCGGCGGAAAGTTCGCGAAGCCGGACTATTGCGGATACGGATTCGTCGTTTTTTATGGTTGAAATCGGAACGCCCTTTTTGATGAGTTTTACGGCTTCGTTATAGAAATACAGTATCGTGTCCAAAATCCGGGAAGTCTTTTCCGGCGGACAGCATGAATCGCTGCTGAAAGAGTTCTGCTGAAGGAAGCCGTTTTTAATCAGGTACGCGGCAAATGACGTAAGTCTCTGATCGTCAGGAAGAACGTCTTCTCCCACGAGATTTATAATCTGCTGTATTTTGATGTCGGCTGCAAGAATTGCCCTTGCCTGTGTTCTGTTCTCCGTCCAGTGCGGGTCGATATGCCCGCAGAACCAATCAGAAAGCTCGTCAGCGTATTCGCTGTACGAATCGGTCCATGAAATGGCAGGGTAGTGGCGTGCGTTGGCGAGATTTCTGTCAAGCTCCCAGAAACAGCGTATAAAGCGTTTTGTGTGGCGGGTGACAGGCTCGGTGAAGTCGCCTCCCGGAGGGGAAACGGCGCCTATAACGGTTATTGAGCCTGTGCTGCCGTTAAGCGTTAAAACCCTGCCTGCGCGCTCGTAAAATTCTGCCAGACGGCTCGGAAGATAGGCAGGGAAACCTTCTTCGGCAGGGATTTCTTCAAGGCGTCCCGAAAGCTCGCGCAAAGCTTCCGCCCAGCGCGAGGTCGAATCAGCCATTATCGCGACGTCGTAGCCCATGTCGCGGAAATATTCTCCGAGTGTTATTCCCGTGTAAATTGACGCCTCGCGCGCCGCGACAGGCATGTTTGATGTGTTTGCGATAAGAATCGTGCGTTCCATAAGCGGGTGCCCCGAACGAGGGTCTTCAAGAACGGGGAACTGCTCCAGAACGTCAGTCATTTCGTTGCCGCGTTCTCCGCAGCCTATGTATATTACAACCTGAGCGTCGCCCCACTTTGCAAGCTGGTGCTGCGTAACGGTTTTTCCTGTTCCGAAACCGCCGGGAATACAGGCTGTGCCGCCTTTTGCCATCGGGAAGAGCCCATCTATGACGCGCTGTCCAGTTATGAAAGGCTCGTCGGGCAGAAGGCGTTCCGCATACGGGCGGGGCGTTCTGACCGGCCAGCGCTGAATCATAGGTATTTCAACTTCTTTGCCTGCGGTGTTTATGTAACGCGCTATTGTTTCTTTGCCTGCATGTTTTCCTGCCGGAACAACCCAGGTAAGCCTGCCCTCTGCGTCCGGCGGAGCCATGATTTTATGCAGAAGAAGCGGTGTTTCCTGCACCGTTGCAAGCACGGAGCCGCCTGAAATCGTGTCGCCTTCTTTCGCGACGGGCGTAACGTCCCAGAGCTTCTCCTTGTCAAGCATTGAAACCGAAGCTCCAGACATAATGTATTTGCCGTGAAGCTGAAGCAGTTTGTCAAGAGGTCTGCCTATGCCGTCGAAAAAACCTCCGAGAAGCCCCGGTCCGACTTCGACGGACACAGCTTCGCCGCTGCCTGTGACCTGCTCTCCGGTTGTCAGTCCCGACGAATCTTCATAAATCTGTATCGTCGCTTCGCCGTTTTCTATATTGATAATTTCACCGGTAAGTTTCTGCCTGCCGATGTAAACTACCTCGCGCACCGCGAAGCTGCCCATATTTTCGGCTTTTACGACAGGTCCGTTCACGTAGGAAACTATGCCGGTTCTGTCCTTTGCATCCATAACGGTTTCTCCTCTTATGACTGAATGTCCGGAAGCAGACGCTGAGCAAGCGTATCGGTCATGCTTTCAGCCGCGTTTTTCCAGTCAAAACAGATTCTGCGTTTCCCGTCCTCCGAAGACAGCGTTATACCGCCTTCAGGGGCATCATCCGAATATGTAACGCTGAAAACGGTATCCGTCCCAGCTTTTTTCAAAAGGGCGGAAAGTTCGTCCGCAAGCTTTGCGTCATCCTTTGAGAGCACGACGGAAAACTTATTTTCGTTCATCTGTTCTGCCGCTTCGAGCGCCATTCCGCACAGAATACGGACGTAATCGCTTCGCTGTCTGAGACTGCGGAATTTGCTCTCAAGTCTGCCAAGCGCTTCGTCCATCAGCTTGTTCTGCAGTTTCAGCATTTCACGGCTCTCAGCCAGTTTTGCGGTACGCAGACGCAGGCTTTTTTCCTCGTCCGCCTGTTTTTCAGCCTGTTTTACAATTAAATCAAGCTCGGCATCAAGCTTTGAGGTCTCCTCTTTCAGCCATTCGCCTGCCTTTGCCGAGGCATTGTCAAGCTGCGCCTGTTTCTGTAAAGAGGCGTTCTCAAGTATTTTTCTTTTCTGTTCGTCCAGTCTGCTTACAGAAGCTTCTTTCACCGCATCTTCACCCCTATTGCTTCCTGCACACGGTCTGCAAGATAATTTTCACCGTGTATGCTGCCGAATCTGTCAGGTATCTCCACAACGACAGGGAGCCCGTTCCGTTCCCGGAGACTCTGCATCGTTTCAGGCGCAAGTTCCGCAGCCCTTTCCGTAACGGCGAGAATTGCCAGTTTCTTCATTGAACAGGCGCGGCGGAAAGCTTCGTCCGCTTCCTCCCGCGTACGGACAAGACAGCCGCGTATGCCCGCAAAACGCATACCGGCAAGAGTATCCCTGTCGCTGCTTATCAGATATGCTTTCATTCAGTACGAAATCAGAACTTCTGCAGAATCAGCATCGATACGATAAGACCGTAAATCGCTATACCTTCGGAAAGTCCTAGATAGATAAGAGTTGCGCCGAGCATTTCAGGCTTTTCGGCGATAAGACCGATAGCCGACGAACCGACGTTTGCAACGGCGTAAGCTGCCGCCAAGCAGGAAATAGCCGTTGCCAAAGCCGCCGCCAGAAAGCCGAGACCTTCGCCGATACCGCAGCCTGCCGCCTGTGACGGCGCTTCGGCTGCCTGTGCCGAAGGCGCTAACGCCATTATTACGCCGCCTAAAACGAGCAGACAGGAAACGCAGAGAATTGTTGCGTAAAGAGCCGTGCTGCCCTTTGTCTTTCTCTTCTGCATTACGTAACCGCCGCATACGAGAGCCAAAATTGTTGCTGCCGAGATGAATAAACCTGTCATTTCTTATACCCCCTGATTTTTTATGCCGAGTAAACAAAATTCTGCCGAAAATTTTGATTTTAATTTTTCCACTGCACAGGGCTGAAAGCCTTGCCCCCGCCCTTGTAGAATTTGCCGAAGAATTCGTAATATTCAAGCCTGAGCGTCTGTATGAAAACAATCAGACCTTCAAGTGCAACAACCAAAACGTTTCCCGCCGCGAGCAGCAGAAATTTCATAAACATACCGCCAGGCAGATTGCGCACCATTTCGGAAAGCATTATGACCGCCATTGAAAGGCATACGTGGTTTAGCGCAAAAGCCGCGAGCCTTACGAAAGAAACGGTGTTTGAAAGCATTGAAAGCACGACCTCTATAATTCCGAAAACGTCCGCAGCCGTTGAAGACTTCGGCTTTTCTTTAAACAGAAGGCGTGCGAACGTACTCTTGAAAGCGATAAGCAGAACGGAAAGCACTGCCGTGAGTTTGAGAACAAAAAGAAGCGTATCAGAACCCGTATCCGTTATGCGTGCAAGAGCAAACGCCGCAACTGACCAGTAGAGCGCCAGTCCGGCAATTCCCTGACCGTCAAAAAGCATACTGCCGAAATTTCTGTCCCTGAACTGCCGCGCGATATTAAGCAGCATACCCGCAGAAATAATTGCGAAACCGACGGCTATCGAAGCCGCTATCAGGCTGCCCGTGTCTTTTATCGGAGAGAGCCAAAGCGCGGGAATAATGTCCTCCTGCCCGAAAATGCTGCCGTACAAAATACCGAAAAACATTGAGCTTGCCGCGGCGCATTTCATGATAAACGCGGCTGAGCGGGGTGCAAATCCTTTTTTCTGCGCCCATACCGCCGCGAGGTAAATCAGAAGCCCGTGACCGACATCGCCGAACATAAAGCCGAAGAAAAGCGCGAAAGTCAGCGCGACAAAAGCCGACGGGTCAAACTCGTTGTACGACGGAAGGCTGTACAGAGCGACGATATCCTGAAAAGCGCGGAAAATCCTTTTGTTTTTCAGCAGAACCGGCGCAGAGACGTTCAGCTCCTGCGTATCGTCCAAAAGAATTGAGGTTGACGGTGCGCCGCGTTCGATCTCTGCTTTGATTTCGTCAACCGAATCGGACGGAAGCCAGCCGCTGATGAAAAACAGACCGCTTACCTCGCCGCGCCCCCTGCACACGTCATAGACGCGCTGCATGGCGTAAAGGCGGAGATAAAGCTGCTCGAGCCGTTCCCTGCGGCCGTCCAGCAACCTGTCTGTTTCCTCGGTAAATGTTTCAAGCTGCCTGCTGTTTTCCTCTTTCTGCCTTGCGATTTCCGCTGCCATCTCCGCGGTATAATCGCTGCCTGCTGTCTGCAGGCGTTTGTAATTTTCAGGCTTCAGCAGTTTAAAACGTGCGCAGATAAACTCGTTGCCTATCAACTCCGAAACGCTGAAATCGGTTCCCTGTACCGCGGAAAGAATTTTCTCCGCAGCCTCGAGCTCCGCTTTTTCGTTTGTCAGGGCAAGTTTTTGTGTCTGCAGCTGATTGAATTTTGCGACAGCCTTATCAACGCTGTATCTTGCGGAAGTGAGCGTAAAATTTTTGTCCGGAGGAACGCTGACCGGCTGCGGAAGAGGTCTTCCCGAAGCTTCCCAAACGGAAGAAATCTTTGCAAGCAGTTCGTCGTACGGGTTGACCGTTTCGGTCGTCACCTTTGAGCGGAGGTTCATGTCATTTACAAGCGCGTCAAGAGACAGCGGCTGAAAATTGCCGGCGAGCGCCAAAAGCTGTGCGCTGTTTTCAATTTCGCCGCGCGGCCCGACCAGCGTCAAAGCCGTCATTTTTATCACTGCCATACAAAATCACCTCCGTCCGCAACAGGTTTTATAAGATGTTCCGCTGCAAGCTGCGGGCTCAGACCGGAATCAACGCTTTCAGTTATCCGTATCAGGTCTTCTATTTCGTGTAGCTTCAGCGTAAAGTAACATACCGTAGTGTGAAAACCGGGAACGCCTTTTCTGAAAATCTTTTCTGCGCTTGCGTTGTTGAAACGCCGTATTCTCATTTCAAGCCGCAGCTCTCTTTCGGACTGCTCCCTCGTCTCGGCGAAAACAGCGCTGTAATACGGAAAACGCTCGCTGAGATACTTTCTGTAGGTCTCGGGCGGTGAAGACGCCATAAAGCTTAAATCCGCCGGTGTAACCTTGTAATGCGCCGGAATAAGCGTTGCCTGAATTTCGTCCGGCGGTAAATCGTAATAGAGCAGACATCTGTGCAGAATGTAAAGATTAAGCAGGTCAATACGCGAGCCGAACAGAGGTGTCAGATATTTGCTCTCCGTCTTGTCCAGTGCGCTCAAATCGTTAAAAACCGACACTTCCGTAAAATGATCCACCGCCGTTTCAAGTTCAAGAACAGAATCTGTCTCACCTGCTTCCAGCCTTTGCAGAGGCTGCCGGACCGCATCGGCGTATCTGGATTTTTCAAGCGCGGCAAGCAGCTCTGAATAGCTTCTGCAGCCTGCCAGCGCGTCGTAATCAAGCTCGGAGCAGAGCAGCGGCGTAAGCTTGTAGCGGAGCGTCTGCTCGTCAATATGCCGCGAACGGACAAATCGGAAAATCCTTTTCAGCTGCTCCGTCTCAAACCAGCCGAGCCAGTCCGCGAAAAATTTCCTGCGCGCCCCATCAAGCCCCGAAACGAAAAACTCAGCTTCCTTAAGCAGGGACGAACGAAGCTGCTTTTCAAGATTGCCGCGGTGCGCCGTTGAAGAATCAAGGAACTGCAGCGGGGCGGCGTACGCTTCCGTTCCCTTAAGAAACTCCGTTATCTCGGCAGACGATTTGCAGTGCAGCAGAGTCCACAACTCATCTGCGGCAAGCAGCCTGCCGTGGCGGACGTGTGCCCGTATTGCGGTTGACGAAACGGCGGTGTGAAGCGTCACTCAGCCGACCTCTTTACGTACTCCGACACAAAATTTTCAGTCAGCGAATCAAGCAGAGGCTCAAGCTCCTTCTCAAAACGCGCCGTGTACTCCCTGCGTTTCTCTGCGCAAAGCTCTGCATAACGCCCGGCTTCTTCGGAAGCGGATGCCCGCGCGGTGCGGACAATTTCCTCTGCCCTGCGCTTCGCCTGTTCCGTGCGCTCTGCGCGAAGCAGCTCAAAATTTTTCTTAACCTCAAGCAGCCGGGACTCTGCCTCGGCCGCAGAGCTTCTAACAATATTCTCTGCCTCCGCCTCAGTTTCCAGAAGCGCGGCAAGCGTTTTTTCAAGACTGCTCATAGGTTGGCATTCCCCCTGAACTTCACTGCTGTTTTCTCTGAACCGACAGCTTTTGTGCGCTCTTCATGCGCGTGAAATCCTCCCGCTCGCTCTCCTCAAGTGCGTCGGAAATAAATTTCAGCTGTTTCAGTTCGGAAGGTATTACTATCTTGTCAAGCGAATTTATGCGGCGGTGGGTCTTCTTCATCTGAGCCGCAAGACGGCAGATGCCGGCTTCCGTCTCGGCAAGCTTTGCAAGCAGAGCGGAAACCCTGCGGAACTTTGCGTATGCTTCGTCAGCCGCTCCGGAAGAACCGAGAAAAGAACAGCATGGCTTTGCCGGAAGCTCTGCCGGCGGCTCGATTTCAGGAACTTCAACTCCCATTACGGAATGAAAACGCACTGTCAAATCCTGAATTTCCGGGACGGACTGCACGATATCCTCAACAACCTCAATGCCGAGGGATATTGTCGCTCTCTGAAGGGCGTCGTATGCTTCGCGGAAAACCTCCGCCGCCTCAGCCTGAATTTTCCTTGCCGCACCGGTGCGGGAGGCAAGCTCAAACATCAAAGCCTGCCGCTTCTGATCAAGCAGATCGCGGCCGGACTGTGCCGCCGATATAGAGTTTTTCAGTTTCACAAAATCTCCCCGCGTCGGGGCAAATTTTGCAGGCATCAAAAGCCCTCCCGGTCAAAGATAAACTGCTTCACAATAACATTCTACACGCATTTACTTTACCATATTTATGATAAAATATAAACAGGAAATTGAAAAAAACAAAGGATGAATGAGACGTGTTCACAGTCTTTATCGGAGAAACAGAACTTGCAAAAATACCCGGGCTTTCGGCTGCCGGCGCCGATGTCGACGCGCTGCGCTACACGGCGCCGTCGGACGCAGACGTGCTTCATTTCGGAAAACCGCGCTGCGTCAGCACAATACCCGTAGATCCGCAGGGGCACCCGTCGCCGACAATAATAACGAAAGCGGCAATCGACGAAGCAAAACTGCCGTATCTCGTTGTCTGCGCGGGAAACTCCGTGAACCCCGCCTGTCCGTTTGAAACGGTTGCGTCGGAACCCGGAAAAGACCCGCGCTTCGGAAAGGCCGTGGAAAACGCGGAAGAAATAATAAAACGCTCGGAAGCACTGGCAAAAAAACTCGCGCCGCAGCTCAAAAGAATCGTCATAGGAGAATCTGTCCCCGGGGGAACAACGACGGCTCTGCTTCTGCTTCGCGCGCTCGGCTATGACCATACAGTATCTTCCGCCGGTCCCGTCAATCCCCTGCAGCTCAAAGAAGATATTTGGCAGGCTGTCAGCAAAAGACTGGACATAACAATCGGAGGGCTCAAAGGCAAAGGTTATAAAGCCGCCGAAGAAGTCGGAGACCCGATGCAGATTGCGGTATCCGCATTTGTCCGCGCATTGCCGGAAAAAATTGACGTGACTCTGGCGGGAGGCACGCAAATGCTTGCGGTCGCCGCCCTTTTGAGAGACTTGGGCGAAACACGTCCTCTGCTTGTCGCAACGACAAAATACGTCTACAAAGACCCGACAAGCTGCATGGAAGAATACGCAAAAGAAACAGGCTGCGGGCTCTGGTGGGCGCCGCTTGACTTCAGCAAATCACCGCGCAGAGGCTTTGCCGAATACGAACTCGGCTACATAAAAGAAGGGGTTGGAATGGGCGGCGCAGTCATGTACGCAATGCAGCAGGGCGTTCCGATAGAACGCATACAGCAGAAAGCCGAAGAACTGTACGATACGCTAACGGAAAACATGGAAGCGAATTTCAAAAAATAAAGGCGCAATTACAAAGAAAACCAATTACCGTGAGAAACGATTACGATATAACCTGTATGCGCAATGGGCTGAATGATAAGTTCAGCCCGTTTGTTTTTTTGAATACTTTTGCCGACAGCCGTCAAATGACAGCCGACAGCAGAATTTTGGTACAACAAAGATAGCCATAAGCAATAAGCCATAAGCAGTAAGCAGTAAGCAGTAAGCCTTAAGCCTTAAGCAGAATAACGTGATAAAAATAAAATCCTTTCACTGCTTTTGGCTTGCAGTTTAAAGCTTAACTCCGGATTACTTCTTACTGGGAGCACCGTTCATTTTCCTCCGAAGCCGCAGGGCTCTTGCTTTCCCTGCCCACACCTTGGTCACAGAGGCCTCGCGTATAAGAGCTTAAGCCCGAACTCCGCCGGAGAACGTTACCGA